>JAZKTD010000013.1:0-26979 GCA_036625705.1 Salinivenus sp. | reverse complement strand
AGAGGGCCGGTCGGCCGAGACCGAGGTCGTCGAACTCCGCCTCGTCGGCGTCGGAAAGGACGCCGTGTTCCTCGATGAGGCCCTGCGCCGTCAGGTAGGCGCCGGCGACGGCCGGGTTCTCCGCCGTCATCTCGGGGATGAGATTCGGGACGAAGCCGAAGGCCTGCTCCGCCTCGTCGTGGACCTGCTCGGCGTGGTCCGTCTGGGGTGCAGTCGTAGGTGCCATAGCGATTTGGGATCCGTCATGGAATGTCATTTGTCGCTATGGAAGCCAAAACGAACGGCGGTCCGATGATTCCGGGCAGGGCCGAGGCGCTGCGTCGTGGTCAGTGTTATTACAGGGAATTTCCGTCCGTGGAGGAGCGTTCGCGGGGTGTCCGTCCGGTGCCCCGACGGAGAGAGCTGAAGAGCCCGCCCGAGCCGTCGGGAGACAGAGATCCTTGCATTCGCTTCACACGTCGGGGGGATCAACGACGGGCGCGGCGGTTTTGTGGTCGGCAGTCGCCAACACGGCGCGGCGTCCGCGTGTCCCGAACAACCCGGCCGGGCCGCGGATCAGAAGCAGGAAGGACCGCCGGTACCATTCCGTCCTTGTATCCGGCTCATTTCCAGGCCGACCGCCATGTGGCAGCGAGTGTGGGCGACCCTCGAGAACGCATTCGTCATTACGGAGTGGCTGCCCGGCTACACGGCCGGCACCCTCCGATCCGACGCCGTCGCGGGCCTCACCGTCGGGGTGATGCTCATTCCGCAGGGCATGGCCTACGCGGTGATTGCGGGCCTGCCGCCCATCTACGGCCTCTACGCCGGGCTCGTCCCGCTGCTCGTATATCCGCTCTTCGGAAGCTCGCGGCACCTTGCGCTCGGGCCCACGGCCATCGACATGCTCATCGTAGGGGCGGGGATTGGGGCCCTCGCGCAGACGGGAACCGACCGCTACGTGGCCCTCGCGATCCTGCTGACCGCCATGGTCGGGCTTCTCCAGATGGCGATGGGCGTGATGCAGCTCGGCTTCGTGGCCAACCTGCTCTCGCGCCCGGTGATCGCGGGCCTGACCACCGCCGCGTCGCTCATCATCGCCGCGAGCCAGCTTGGCAATTTGCTCGGGCTCGAGCTGGGGCGCTCCCAGTACGTGTACGTGCTGCTCTGGGAGGCGGCCCAGAACGTGGGGCAGACGCACCTCCTGACCCTCGCCATTGGCGTGGGGTGCATCGTGCTGCTCTTGGGACTGCCGCGGTGGGCGCCCCGGGTGCCGGAGGCCCTGGTCGTGGTCGTAGGCGCCACGCTGGCCGGCTGGTTTTTCGAGCTCGACCAGTACGGGGTGGAGATGGTGGGCTCGGTCCCGGAGGGCCTGCCCGCACCCGGTGTCTGGACCGTGCGCCTGTCGGACCTCAACGCGCTCTTCCCGGCCGCCATCACGCTCGCGCTGGTTCAATTCATGAACAGCGTGTCGCTGGGACGGGTCTTCGCCACACGCCACGGGTACACCATCGACGCCAACCGGGAGCTCGTGGGAGTGGGCGCCGGCAACTTCTTCGGGAGCCTGTTTCAGGGCATCCCCGCGTCGGGCAGCTTCTCCCGCTCGGCGGTCAACGATCAGGCCGGGGCCCAGAGCCCGATGGCCAACGTGTTTGCGGCCCTCGTCATTGGGCTCGCGCTTCTGTTCCTGACCCCCCTCTTTTACTACCTCCCGGTGCCGGCCCTCGCCGCCATCATCGTCGTCGCGGGAGCCGGCCTCATCGACCTTCGCGAGTTGCGCTCGCTGTTTGCGGCTCGTCGCCGGGACGGGACGATCGCCCTCGCCACGGCGGGCTCGATCCTCCTCATCGGCCTGCAGGAAGGAATTCTGCTCGGCATCGGGGCGTCGATGATCGCGGTGCTCTTCCGCATCAGCCGGCCGAACGTGGCGGAGCTCGGGCACGTGCCCGGCACGCGCCGCTTCCGCGACCTCGACCGGTTCGAGCAGTCGGTGCGCCTGAAAGACATTATGGTCCTGCGGGTCGACGCCTCCTTCTCGTTTGCCAACGCGGAGTACTTCAAGGACTACATCCTGGAGAAAAGCGAGCGGGAGGGGCGCACCGTCGAGGTGGTGGTCGTGGACGGCAGCAGCATCAACGCCCTCGACACCACCGCCATCGAGGCCCTTTTCTCCGTCGTCGAGTCGCTGGAGGAGAAGGGCATCGAGCTGCACTTCACCGGACTCATCGGGCCGGTGCGCGAGGTGGTGCGGCGCTCGGGCCTCTATGGAGTCCTGGGCCCCGGCCACTTCCACCTCGACCCCCACGAGGCCGTGGTGGCGATCCTCAAGCAGTGGGATCTTCAGGACGACGGAGACCGAGTAGAGGGCTACTACGCCACCACGGAGCCGGAGAAGCGAGAATCCACCCCGGCGGCCTCCTAGGTGACCGTGCACACCGAGTCTGACGGATTGGTATCGCCGGGCCGCAGTGCGCAGGCGGACGGGTCTCTTTGTCGAGGGAGAACCAGAAGCGACCCCGGTGCGGTGTCTGCGATCTCCGTCCATCCAGTTGTGCAAGCCCACTAGAAGCGGGAGCACAGGCCCCGCGAGGGCGTCGGGTCGGGCACTGGGGCACTGGGGCGCTGCGGAAGGGATGCCCTCCGGGAACAGACGACACCCTTCCGGGTGACCACGGAAGAGCAGGAGCAAATCCCCGAAGAGAGAGGCCGTCGTCGCTCTTTTGTAGAATCCCCCCGGTCGCTACTTCCCTCCCTGGGCGTGGTCCTTCGGCTGACGGGGACCGCCCCCCAGAACGGGAGTCCTCCCTTCAGCACAACGATCCAGCCATGCTGCAACGGGTGTGGTCAGCGCTTCGGAATGCCGTCTACCTCACCGAGTGGCTGCCCGACTACACCGTAGATACGCTTCGGGCCGACGCCGTCGCAGGCCTCACCGTCGGGGTGATGCTCATTCCGCAGGGCATGGCCTACGCCGTGATTGCGGGCCTGCCGCCCATCTACGGCCTCTACGCCGGGCTCGTGCCGCTGCTCGTATACCCGCTCTTCGGGAGCTCGCGGCAGCTGGCCGTCGGGCCCCAGGCCCTCGACATGCTGATCCTGGCGGCCGGGCTCGGGGCCGTCACCGAGGTCGGCACCGGCGAGTACGTGACGCTGGCGATTGCGGTCACGGCCATGGCCGGCGGGCTGCAGATCGCGATGGGGGCCATGCAGCTCGGCTTCGTGGCCAACCTGCTCTCGCGCCCGGTCATCACGGGCCTGACCTCCGCCGCGGCGCTCATCATTGGGTTCAGCCAGCTGGGCAGCCTCCTCGGCGTCGACCTCGGCAACTCGCAGTACGTGCACGTCGTCCTATGGCGGGCGCTCCAGCACCTCGGGGAGACCCACATGCTGTCGCTGGGCATCGGGGCCGCCGGGATTGCGGTGCTGCTGGTGCTGCCGAGATGGAGCCGAGCGGTGCCGGAGGCGCTGATTGTCGTGTTTTTGGCAACGGCGGCCAGCTACGCGTTCTCGTTCGAAGCGAAGGGCGTGGCGGTCGTCGGGTCGATTCCGACGGGCCTCCCGCCCCCGAGTCTCCCCCCGTTGAGTCCGGGCACCCTCAAGACGCTCCTCCCCACCGCGGTGACGCTGGCACTCGTGCAGTTCATGAAGAACGTGTCCCTGGGGCGCGTCTTCGCGATGCGGCACGGCTACACGATCGACGCCAACCGGGAGCTGATCGGGATTGGGGCGGCCAACTTCGCGGGGGCGTTCCTGTCGAGCATTCCCGTGTCGGGCAGCTTCTCCCGCTCGGCGGTCAACGACCAGACGGGCGCCCGCACCCCCCTGGCCAACTGGTTTACGGCCTGCGTCATCGGACTGACGCTTCTCTTCCTGACCCGCTTCTTCTACTACCTCCCGGTGCCGGCCCTCGCCGCCATCATCATCGTGGCGGGGCTGGGCCTCATCGACGTGGGGGAGCTGCGCAGCCTGTTCCGGGCGCGGCGGCGGGACGGGTACATTGCCCTCTTCACGGCCCTCTGCACGCTCATCATCGGGATCCAGGAGGGCATTTTGCTCGGCATCGGGGCGTCGGTGGTCGCGGTGCTCTTCCGCATCAGCCGGCCGAACGTGGCGGAGCTCGGGCACGTGCCCGGCACGCGCCGCTTCCGCGACCTCGACCGGTTCGAGCAGTCGGTGCGCCTGAAAGACATTATGGTCCTGCGGGTCGACGCCTCCTTCTCGTTTGCCAACGCGGAGTACTTCAAGGACTACATCCTGGAGAAAAGCGAGCGGGAGGGGCGCACCGTCGAGGTGGTGGTCGTGGACGGCAGCAGCATCAACGCCCTCGACACCACCGCCATCGAGGCCCTTTTCTCCGTCGTCGAGTCGCTGGAGGAGAAGGGCATCGAGCTGCACTTCACCGGACTCATCGGGCCGGTGCGCGAGGTGGTGCGGCGCTCGGGCCTCTACGGCCTGATCGGGGAGAATCACTTCCACCTCGATCCCCACGAGGCGGTTGTCGGCATCCTGGAGCAGTGGGACGAGCAGGACGGGGGCTCCCGGGTGGAGAGCTACTACGCCACCACGGAGTCGGAGAAGAAGGAGGCCACGCCGGCGGCGTCGTGAGCGTGTGAGCGTGGGGGTGTGGGGGGAGAGGGCGAGCGGGGGGAACGGCGAGGAACGCACGACCGGCTCATACCAAATCCTGTAACAGGGGTTAGTTCGTCGGTCGGGCTTCGGCCTCTGGTGAGGTCGGGACATGCTCTTTCGGGCCTGCACACTCGAGCGGGGCATGCGCTCGATGAGATCGGGTGCACGCGGGGTTCGTGTCAGTCGGCCGCGCGCCGCTGCACGAGCACGCCGCACTCGCGGGCCTGCCGCACGACCTGTCCGACCGTGAACGTCCAGCGCGGCGCCGTGTCGCAGCCCGCCGCCTCGAGGGCCCCGGCGGCCCAATGGTTGCAGTTGTTGAAGACGTGGTAGGAGAGGCCCGATCGGTAGAACCGGCTTCCGGGGTAGAACCCGTCCGCGGCGGGAATCGCTCCGCCCGACGGGGCGGGCGCGAAGGACGCCGCCACGTACTGGCTCAGGGCCGTGAGTTCGCCCGGCCCCACCGGGATGCGCACGATCGTGTTCGCGCGGAAAGTGGCGGGCACCGACCCGGGGACGGGTACGACGTGAAGCACGCTCTCGGTCGGCCAGCCCCCGGCGCGCACCGCCCCCCACACGCCGCGGGTTTCGCCCGGATAGTAGCGCGCCTCTCCCCAGCCCACCTCTACGTAGCGGGCGTCCGGGAAGGCGTCGAGCACCGACGGGAGCGGGGACGCCGCCGCGCGGGAGCCGTCCGGCAGGTCGGTCCGGCGCACGGCGATCCCGGCGTGCCAGCCGTGGCGGACGAGGTAGACGGCGCTCGTGCTGTCGGGGCCGTCGGCGGGCGCGGCCGCCCGGCGCGGGAGGTGGCAGCGCGCGGCCAGCAGGAGCAGCCAGCCGACGAGGGCAAGGCCCAAAAGTTGGCACCACCAGCGCATTGGAGTGGAGGAGACCACGAGGAAGAACGGCCCTGTTCAATCGGCGGCCCGGCGTCCGGGATCCGCCCCGCGGCTGCATTCGACGACCGCAGTCGCTATTCTATAGTCCGCACTCTTTTTGACGTCCTCCTTCTTCGTCGATGGATCGCGACGCCGCCCTCCGCGAGCACCTGTTGAACCTGCTCACCGCCCGCCAGGCCCACTGCACGTTCGAGGACGCCGTGGCCCAGATGCCGCCGGCCCGCCGCGGCGAGCAGCCCGAGGCGCTTCCGTACTCGGTGTGGGAACTGGTCGACCACATCCGGCGTGCCCAGCACGACATCCTCGTCTACTGCCGCGACCCGGACTACGAGATGCCCGACTGGCCGGGCGACTTCTGGCCCGACGCGGCCGCGCCGCCGAGCGACGACGCCTGGGCCGAGAGCCTCACCCAGGTGGAGACGGACCGGGCGGCGCTCGGCGACCTCGTGCGGGACGAAACCCTCGACCTCCACGACACCGTGCCGTCCAGCGACGAGCACACGTACCTGCGCGAGGTGATGCTCGTGGCCGACCACACCGCCTACCACGTCGGGCAGATCGTGGCCGTGCGGCGGCAGCTCGGCCTCTGGCCCCCGAGCGCCGACCACGAGTAGGCGAGACAACGACGGGCAGGCTCGGTTCAGGCCCCGTCGAGGTACCGATCGAGATACTCGGCGGCCTCGTCTTTTATTCGGCTCTGCAGGGGCCGCAGAAACGCGCTGAGGTTGATGGCAACCTGAACGGCGTCTGCCTCGACCTCGATCGTGCCGTCGGCGCCCGCCCCGTCGAAGCGCAGCGTGTCGTCGTCCCACTGGTAGTCGACCTCGAGGTCGGACTCGAGCTGCTGGGCCACGCGCTCGACGGCCGCCCGTCCCCCGTCGAGGCCCTTCGAGTGCGAGCGGGTGAGTTCGATGTCGGCCATCTGTCGAGATGTACTTGGGCGAGATCACGTGCACCTTCGGTATCCAACGGGCCACGGAAAGTTCTCTCCTCGTGCGGAGACCGTTCCGAGGTCAGCGTCGGCATCGGCGACGGAGCGCGGAGCGGCCCGCCGCGACCGCAGAGGGACCGGCACGGGTGCCTCTTTGCCCGTCGTGCCCATCTCGGCCATGACGCCCGACGGGCCACGACCTCCTCCAACGGTCTTCCAAGCTCGGAACAGGTTTTGAGACGGGCCCGGTGAGCATCGGGTTTTCTTGTTATTGCCCACCAGTGTGTGTCCAAAATGCGTATGACAGCCGTCCTCATTCTCGGCGTTCTCGTCCTCATCGTGGCGGGGCCGGCTCGTGGGCAGGACAGCGCCGACGTGAGGCCCGAGCGCACCGTCGCGGCCGACGTCGCCACGTCGTCCTCCAGGTCGACCCACGCCACACTCGAGGGATGGGCGTCCCGGCGACGGCGTCAGATGCTGGATCAGCACCACGCCTACGGCAATCAGTTCTACGACCGTGGGGTGTTCCGGCACATTACCCCACAGACGGACCGGGAATACGCCATCGACATGGCGACGTATCAGTTCTCCCCCGTTCAGGACTACGCGTGGGGCCGGGTCGACACCGGGATGCGACTGCGTATGGGAAGCATCGTCCGCGCGAAGTGGGCGATGCTGGCCGAGATGAAGCACGATGCCCCCCTTGCCGACGACCACTCGCTCCGGGTCGATGCCGTTCTGCAGCAGGGCGGCCGGGCCCAGCGGGCATTCCTCGAGTTTAGCTACCGATGGGACGTGGCGGCTCGCCACCGCGTGGGAGTCCGGCACACCGTCACCCAGTACAAGCCGGACTTCGATGCCTCGATCTTCTACCGGTACAGCACGGAGCATCTCGGGACGGCCCGCCTGGAAATGACGATGCTCGATCCCTACAACAACTTCGTGTTCGACGTACTCGGGGTCCACAAACAAGACGATCCCTATAAGAAGTCGTATAGCATACAGCCTTATCTCGCCCAACTGAGTCTTGCGTCCCCCGAGCACTATCCCCTCCGCGGAGAGGTGCGCGTCGGGTGGCAGCCGCAGGGGACGCTCGTGGTGCAGTCGCAGACGGACCCCTCCCGGCGGTACCGGGACCGGACGAGGGCGCATTATCTTGGGGCCCTGGTCGAGTACGACTTCGACCCGGTGACGGCCGGTCTGGTGTACCAGCGCGACCAGACGTTCCTCGATCGCGAGGGCCTGCGCGAGGGCGTTGCGAGTGACTACTGGAACAGGCAGCGGATGCACCGCGGGGGCGGATTTCTGATTGGCTCCTGGTGGAGACTGCGGGGGGAGGCCTGGGCCTTCGTAGGAGACTACCGCGATCGTCAGCGGGGCACCCACTTTGGCCTGTCGACCATCAACGATCCGCTGGACTGGACAGCCCCCCGCCAACGATACCGGGTGCGCCTCAGCTACATCCCGGAGCCGACGGGCGTCTACGGGGCGGTCGAGTATCTCGCCCTGAAACGGGACCTGAACGACGCGGCCGCCGACCGGGTGGCCCGGCAATGGACGAAAAACTGGTACAGGCTGGGGCCGAGCAACTACCGAACGACCGTTATGCTCGGCTATCGCTTCGGAAGCGGAGCCGTCGTGCTCGGACTGAACTACGACCTCGACGGGGACATCACCTTCAAGAACCGGTCCCACAAACGGTTCGACAATGGCTTTTTTCGGTTTTCCCTCGAGTGGTAGTGGGCGCACGCAGTCCACTGCCCCCTCGACCCCGCGCCGAGAGGCTCCCGGTCTCGCTGCGGGCCGGTCGGGGGCCGTCGCCGGGGAGGCGAGAGCGACTCCTCCTCTCGTCCGGGAAGTCGGCCGCGCCCTCGTTGAGTCCAGTCTGCAGGGGCATTCTTGCCCATTCGCCCTCTGCGTGCTTGGTTGTGGGTCCCTACCGTCCATCGAATACCGGATCCGTCCTCATGACCACCCGCCTCTTGTTCGTTGCCCTCCTGTGGGGGCTCCCCGCCGTCGCCGCCCCGGCCCAGCCCGCCGACGGGGTGCAGTCCCCCGCCGCGTTTCTCGGGTATGAACTCGGGCAGCAGTTCACCCCCCACCACCGCGTCGTCGATTACGTGCGGCACGTGGCGGCCCAGTCCCCCGCGGTGACGACGCAGCGGTACGGCACGACCCCCGAGGGGCGCCCCCTGCTCCTGGCGACGGTCACGGCGCCGGACAACCACGACCGCCTCGCGGCCCTCCGCCGCTCCAACCTGCAGCGGGCCGGCATGGCCGAGGGCACGCCCCAGACCGACGCGGCGGTCGTCTGGCTCAGCTACAACGTGCACGGCGACGAGTCGGTCTCCAGCGAGGCCGCCCTCAAGACGCTGCACGCCCTCGCGGACACGGCCAACACCCGCACGCAGGGGTGGCTGGAGAATACGGTCGTCCTCCTCGACCCCGCCCTCAACCCGGACGGCCGCCAGCGCTACGTGCAGTGGTTTCGGGAGACGGTCGGGGCGTCGGTCAACCCCGACCCCTCGGCGCGGGAGCACCATCCGCCCTGGGCACCCGGCCGTACGAATCACTACTACTTCGACCTCAACCGCGACTGGGCGTGGGGCGTGCAGGCCGAAACGCGGCAGCGCCTCGAGGTCTACCACCGCTGGATGCCCAACGTGCACGTCGACTACCACGAGATGGGGATCGACGCCCCCTACTACTTTGCCCCCGGCACCGAGCCCTACCACGAGGACCTCACCGAGTGGCAGCGGACGTTTCAGGTCACCGTGGGCCGCAACAACGCCTCCTACTTCGACCGCAACGGCTGGCTCTACTTCACGAGGGAGGTGTTCGACCTCTTCTACCCCGGCTACGGCGACACCTGGCCCCTCTTCAACGGCGCCATCGGCATGACCTACGAACAGGGCGGCGGCGGAGCGGCCGGGCGCGCCATCCGAACGAGCGAGGGGGACACCCTCACGCTGGCCGATCGCATCGCCCACCACCATACCACCGGCCTCTCGACCGTCGAGGCCGCGGCCGAGCACCACGAGCGGCTCGCCGAGGAGTTTGCCGCGTACTACGAGTCGGCCCGGCAGAACCCGCCCGGCGAGTACGAGACGTACGTGGTGCGGCGCGAGGGACAGGGTGAGCGCGTGGAGGCCCTGGCCGCCCACCTCGACCGGCAGCACATCCGGCACGGGTACGCCACCGAGACGGCAGCCGCGACCGGCTACGCCTATCGCAGCGGGGAACCGACGTCCATGCAAATTCAGGAGGGCGACCTCGTGGTCGACGCCGCCCAGCCGAAGGCCCGCCTCCTGAAGGTCCTCTTCGAGCCGACGACGACGGTGCCCGACTCGACCACCTACGACATCACCGCCTGGGGCCTGCCCTACGCGTACGGCGTCGAGGCCTACGCCCTGAACGAGCGCACGGTGCCGGACACGACCTCGACCCCGCCCTCCGCCCCTGCGCTCACGGGCACCACGGACCGGCCCTACGCCTACGCCACCCCGTGGGAGGGACGCAGTGACGCCCGCTTCCTGGGGGCGCTTCTCCAGGACGGCCTCCACGTGCGCTTCGCGACGAAGGCCTTCACGGTCGACGGCCGGCGCCACGCGCCCGGCACGCTGCTCATTACGCGGGCCGGCAACACCGGTCGCCTCAACCGCTTCGACGAGCGGGTGCGGCGGATCGCCCGGGCCCACGACCAGCCCCTGCACGGCCTCCCAACCGGCTTCACCGACCAGGGGCCGGACCTCGGCTCCGGGACCGTCGGCTTCATCGACGGGCCGACCGTCGCGGTGCTCTCGGGCCCGCCGCTCTCGTCGGGCGGCGTGGGGGAGGCGTGGCACTTCTTCGAGCAGCGGCTCGAGTACCCGGCCACGCTCCTTCCGGCCGACGACTTCGCCCCGTCGATGCTCGACGGCGTCGACGTGCTCGTGCTGCCGGACGGGGCCTACGACGAGTGGCTCACGGACGACCGGGCCCGGGCCGTCACGCGGTGGGTGCGCGGCGGCGGCCGCCTCCTGGCCCTGGGCGACGCGAACGACGCCCTCGCCGCCCGCGCTGAGTATCGCCTCACGGAGAAGGACGGAGAGACGGCCCCCGACACCACCGCGGCCGGCCCGCAGGGCTACGGCACGCAGGCGCAGTCCGCCCTGCCTACCTCGACGCCGGGCAGCGTTCACCGCGCCCAGCTCGACGTCTCGCATCCGCTCGCCTACGGCCTGGGGGCGCCGTACTTCACGCTCAAGCGCAACGACGACGCCTACGTCCTGCCGGACGAGGGCTGGGCGGTGGCCACCCTCGAGACCGGGACGCCGGTGAGCGGCTTCATGGGCGCGGAGGCCCAGCAGACGATCGCCAACACGCTCCTCTTCGGCACGCAGCGGCTGGGCGAGGGGCGGGTCGTCTACTTCGTGGACAACCCCCTCTTCCGCGGCTTCTGGTACGGGGGCGACGTCCTCTTCAGCAACGCCGTGTTCTTCGTGGGGAACGACTGAGCGTTGACCGGGACGACGGGTCGAGGAGCCGAGGTCGGCCCCGGACCGTCATCCCGCGACGACGCCGCGTTTCCCGGCCGGGAAGGCGTCCCGGCCGGAGCCCCGAGGAGCCCCACCGGCGGTCGGGGGGCTATTCGAGTGCCACGAAGGCGAGGCCGTTGTTCGGGTTCATCGGCACCACCAGCTGGTGCGCCTTCGGGTCGTAGCACATCGAGGCGGCGCTCGGGATGTTGCGGGCAATGAGCTCAGTCGAGCCGTCCGGGCGAATGCGCGAGATGCCGCCCTCGGCCACGCTGCTGGTGTACTTCGTTCCGTCGGGCATAATGACGAGCCCGTCGCCGCCCGGCTGGGCGGCCGTTTCCGTCTTTACGAGTTCGCCGTCGCGGGAGAAGGTGAGCACGTCGCTGTTGCCGTAGTTGACGACGACGAGGTTGCCGTCCGCGTCAATGCCGAGGCCGTTGGGCTGGCGGAGGGGGTCCCCCTCGATCAGGACCGAGGGCGTTCCGTCCGGGGCGATCTCCCAGACCCGCCAGGTCGACGGATCCGCGTCCTCTCCGAATTCGCCCGTCTGCGTGACGTAGATCGTGCCGTCCTGGGTGACCTCGATGTCGTTGATCCAGGGGGCGTCCTCGATGCGAATCTCCCCGACGGGCGTGCCGGTCTTCAGGTCAAACTGCCGGACGACGGCCACGCTCGGGTCGTCCTCGCTCGTCCCGCCGTCCTGGTCGGCGAGGTGAAGGGTCCCGTTGGCGATGTCGCTGCCCAGCGGGTGGTTCAGCGTGAGCGGCGGATTCAGGTCGGCCCGCGCCGAGGGGCTCTGCACGCCGAGCCAGCGCGGGGTGCGCACCGAGCCGTCGTGATTGATGAAGGAGACGAACGCGTCGTTGGTGCGGGCGCTCTGGGGGGCGCCGCGGTTGGGCACCACGATGACGTCCCGCTCCGGGTCGTAGGTGCAGCTCTCCGCGGAGTAGAGGGCGCCGTACATGGTGACGTTCGAGGAGGCCGGCGCGTACGACTGGTCGGCGTCGGGGGCGGCGGGCACGCCGACCGGGTTCCCGACCGGGTAGGACGAGGAGGGCTCCTGGGCGAGGGCCGGACCGGCGACGAGGCCGACGAGCAAGAGGGCGATGCTGGTAAGGAGTGAGGGTCGGTTCATGGGTCCGTAACTGTTGTTGGGAAAGGCAGTGTTTTTGGTGTCCTTGTCGGTCATGGTAGAACCAGAGGCCCATCTGTCCGGAATGCAAGCGGTCCCGGGAGCGAGGCGCTGTCACAGATGGCCGTGACCGGGTATTTCTGGGAAGTGGATGGTTCGGCCGAGGACGATGCCCGCGGATCCGCGGGCATCGTCCGTGAGAACGTATATAAACGATTTTCCGCGGCAGCTGCGGACCGTGTATGGCCGCACGCAGAGCACGGACGTTCGGAACGGATTTACGTATCTGGGAATGGCGGTCAGCGGTCGATCAGTTGCTGCGCGTTCTCGGAGTACCGCGCGCCCTCGGGCTCGATGGTCGAGGCCGCCGCCTCGATGTCTCGGAGATCCTCCTCGGCGAGATCAACGTCGGCCGCGGCGGTGTTTTCCTCCAGCCGGTGCTGCTTCGTCGTGCCGGGGATGGGCACGATCCACTCCTTCTGTGCCAGAATCCACGCGAGGGCGATCTGGGCGCGCGTCGCGTTCTTCCGCTCCGCCATCCGCCCGAGCAGCTCGACAAAGGCCTGGTTCGCCTTCCGGTTCTCCGGCGAGAGGCGCGGGACCGTGCTGCGGAAATCGTCGTCGTCGAACTCGGTTGACTCGTCGATCTCGCCGGTCAGGAAGCCCTTGCCGAGCGGACTGTACGGGACGAGCCCGATGCCGAGCTCTTCGAGCGTCGGGATGATCGCGTCCTCCGGCTCGCGCCACCAGAGGGAATACTCACTCTGTAAAGCGGTGACCGGCTGGACGGCGTGCGCCCGGCGGATCGTATCTTCGCCGGCTTCCGAAAGACCAAAGTGACGGACCTTCCCTTCGTCAATGAGCTCGCCCACTGTCCCGGCCACGTCCTCAATCGGAACGTCGGGATCGACGCGGTGCTGGTACAGCAGGTCGATGTGGTCGGTCTGCAGCCGCCGGAGCATCCCGTCCACCGCCGTCCGGATGTGCTCGGGCCGGCTGTTGAGGCCGTCGCGGATCTCGCCCGTCTCAACGTCAATGTCGAACCCGAACTTGGAGGCAATGACCACCTCGTCGCGGACAGGCGCGAGGGCCTCCCCCACGACCCTCTCGTTCTCGAACGGGCCGTAGACCTCCGCCGTGTCGAAGAGGGTCACGCCGAGGTCGACCGCGTGGCGGATGAGCGAGACGGCCTCGTCCTTCTCGGTCGCGGTCCCGTACCCGAAGTTCAGGCCCATACAGCCGTAGCCGACGGCCGAGACTTCCAGGCCGCTGTTTCCAAGTTCTCGTTTTTGCATGATGCATCCTTCGGCGTTATTCGAATCATGGTGATCGGATTCTCAACGGTTCTGCCCGCAACGGTAGGGTTAGTCGTCCTCGGAGGTTTGTAGCTTCGTAAATGACAAAGAGGCCAACGTCCAGTCATTGCTCTGCTTCACGTACACCTCGGTCACCTCAAAGGGATTGGTCACTTCATTGCCGCCGACCTCAGCCAACAGTGTAATCCGGTTCAGAAGAATGGCCGTGTTGCCCATGACATTCACCGACGTGTCGTGGATCTCTGCGTTTTTGTACCAGATTCCTCCGCTCTCTATGACCTTGAGCTCCCGTTCTTTGCCCCAGGATCCTCCCATGTGCACAAACTCGGCGTTTTCGTGAAAGAGATCGTCCAGGGCATCTACATTTTTGTCTGCCATCCACTGCCACTTCTGCCGGGAGAGATCAATGATCTCCTGCTTTGCACTTGTGCTTCCGGACGCAGGCCGGTCGATGCTGTTGAACGTCTCCTCGGAGACCGGCTCGAACCATTCCGTTGGCTCATTTCCGGTGAGGGCCAGGTACGTGACGCCCGTTTCCGGCGTGGCTGCGTGCCAGTGCTCAATTCCTGGGGGGCACTTGATGACGTCGCCCTTTCGAACGGTTTGCACCTCCTCGCCCCGTTCCTGGTAGTAGCCGGTCCCCTCCGTAATGAGCAGTTGTTGTCCGGCCGGATGCATGTGCCAGTCCAGCTTGGCGCCGGGCGCGAAGGTGGCAAGGGTTACGTTATAACTGAACGTGCTGTCGGCGTCGCTCAGGTGATTGAGCCAGACATCCCCCGTGTGGTGCACATTCGGGGCTTTTTCCCCTTTCGGAAAGATTGATCCATCCTGTGCCATCACCAGGGACGGAAATGCCACAAGTAACAGAACGGCAGCGAACAGTGTGCTTCTCATAGTGGTGTTTTTTTTGCGTCAAGAAGGTCAAGAACGTCCCTCTACTGAGCCCTATGCATTCGTCAGTCGCTCCGGCCAAAATGGTCGCCGCTTCCGGGCTCCTCGTGGTTACCACGTGCTGTGGTACTCCTCGTCGCTAACGGGCTCCATCCAGACGGTCTCGCCTGCAGAGTCCTGAGTCGCGACGGCCATGTGCGTCATTTCGGTGTCGGGCGTTGCGCCGTGCCAGTGTTCGACGCCCGGAGCAACCTTGACGACGTCGCCCTTTCGGACGAGTTCGACGGGTTCGCCGCGCTCCTGGTGGTAGCCGGTCCCCCCCGTGACGAGCAGAATCTGTCCGCCGGGATGGGCGTGCCAGTCGGTTCGGGAGCCGGGCTCAAACGTCACGTTGCCGGCGCGGGTGTCGAAGGTCTCGGCCTCAGTCACCACCATCTCCACCCAGACGGGACCGGTGAAGTTGTCGTGGTTGGTCACGCGGGTTCCTCTCGGAAACACCGTGTCTCGTTTCTGAAGCATGGAGCGGTCCTTCTCTTCGTCTGCACCGCTGCGTTGCATGTCATCCGAATCCCCCTCTTCCGGTTCGGGGCGCTCGGCCAAGACCTGAGACAGCAGCTCGCGACCGGCCTCGGCCTTTGCCGTGCCCACGCTCGACTCGATAATAGACAAGAGGTGCCTGAGCTGGTCGGCCGTCAGCCCCGTATTCATTTCAACGCCCAGATGGGATTCCAGCATCGGCTCGACCCCCTCCATGCTCGCAAGAGCGGAGATCGTCGCGATCTCCCGGTCCGAGTAGCTGAGGACGTTCCGACCGAAAAGGTCGGCGAACAGGTGCTCTTTCAGAAACTGCTCGATCACAGGGCTAAACGCCGAATAGCCGCTCTGCGGGGACGTCTGGTCCCATCCGGCGAGCGTTGCCAGCACCTGTTCTCCCTGCGCGTACTCGTCCCCGTTCCTCGGCGGAGGAGATGCCCCCTTTCCGATCTCGTCGTCGATGCCCTGCGCCGCCCGCTTCTCCAGTACGGACCGGAAGGTGTTTAGGGCCCGGAGGCTCCGAGGGAAGCCGCAGTAGGCGTACAGATGCACCAGCACTTCCTTGATCTCGTTCACGGTCAGACCGGCGGCCAGCCCGTCGCCGAGAGCCCCTCGCAGTGCGTCGAGATCCCCCCGAGCGGTGTGCGCTGAGATGGCTACGATGCCCTGGCGCTCCGGACTCAGCGCACCGTTCTCGCTCGCCGGGCCCTGTGCACTCCCGGTCTCGGGAATGCTCATCAGCAAGAGTGCGAAGGCAAGAAGAAGGGAAGGGGCCCATCGTCGCGTGTGCATGGTCGTTTCAGAGTCGAGTTGTGTGCTGGGAATGGCTACGAGACCGAAGCACGCCTTCGGTGGATATCTGTCTGGAGTTTCCCCCGGTGGAGCGCATTGATTTTCCGCCCTACCCCTCACTCGCCTCTTCTTCATCCGCGGTTCCGGTATACACCACGCGCCAGATCCGGCCCTTTTGGGAGTCGGAGATATAGAGCGCGCCGTCGGGTCCTGTCGCCAGGCCCACCGGGCGGTGCTCCGCATCGCCCCGACTGGGGATGGGATTCACCCCGGCGAAGCCGTCGGCGAACGTCTCGTAATCACCCGCCGGGGCGCCGTCGTCAAAGGGGACGAACGAGACCTTGTAGCCTTCTTGGGGCAGTGGTGCGCGGTTCCACGAGCCGTGGAACGCGATGAAGGCGCCGCCCCGAAAGCGTTCGGGAAACTGCTCGCCCCTGTAAAAGTGGAGGTCGTTTGGGGCCCAATGGCCCGGGAAGGCCACTACCGGATCGAGGTACTGGCTGCAGCGCCCGGCCTCCTCACCGTCCCCGCCGTATTCGGGAGCGAGCACTTTCTTCTCTTGCTTCCAGTCGTAGTAGCAGTACGGCCAGCCGGCATTGGCCCCTTCGGTCAGGCGCAGGATCTCCTCGGCGGGCAGCTCGGCGCTTTCCTTCTGGGTATAGAGGTCGGGCCAGAGCGTATTGAGCATGTCCCGTCCGTGCTGCGCGACGTAGAGCGCGTCGGCGGCGGCGTTCCAGTCGAGCCCGACGACGTTGCGAATCCCCGTCGCGTAGCGCGTCCCGCCCTGCTGCGTCTGCCCCAGCGAGCCGGCATCGAAGCGCCAGATGCCGGCGTGGCGTTCCAGTTGTGGACAGGGATCCAGTCCCGGAGATCCGGGCGTCCGAGAGTCCTCCTGACAGGCATTCGACGGGGCGCCGACGTTTACGTAGAGGTGGCCGCTCTCGTCAAAGGCGATAGACTTGGAGTCGTGCGCCTCCTGTTCTGGGAAGCCGCTGACGACGATCTCCGGATCGCCGTCGGGAACGAGGCCGCCGTCTTCGGGCATCGGCCAGCGATAGACGGCCTCGGTATTGGAGGCCCAGATGTAGCCGTCGTGGACCGCCATTCCGGTCTCCCACAAGATTCCGTCCCCGGGCTCCGTCATGTCGCTGAACCGCTCAATGACGTCGGCCCGGAAGTCACCCGTGGTGTCGCGCAACGCGGCGATGCCACCTTCTTCGCTGCGCGTCTTCAGGTAAATGTCGCCATTCGGGGCCACGTCGAGGTGGCGCGCACGGCCGAGGCTGTCGACGACGAGGGTCGCGCAGAACCCGTCCGGCAGCGTGATCCCCCCGTTATCGGGGGCACAATTGACCTCTGCATTTGCAGGGGACTGCCCGCTGTCGCCCGCAGGATCGCCGCACCCGACAATCAACAGCGTCGTGAAGAGAAGCAGAAGAGGAAGAAGTGGAAACGTGCGCCGTTGCATAACTTTGATTGCTACTGGGGAGGTCTATTCAGAGAAGGCTCTCATTCTCGATTGTCAGCCGTACGTCTCCGTGTCGATCTTCTCCGGGTCGGGGCCGCCGCGGGTGCCGGTGTCGAGATCGTCGATGGCGGCGACCTCCTCGTCGGTGAGCGAAAAGTCGAACACGTCGAAATTCTCCGCGATGCGGTCCTCGTGGACCGACTTCGGGATCGCCGAATGCCCATGCTCGAGGTGCCAGCGAAGCATCACCTGCGCGGGGGTTTTCTCGTACTGCTCGGCAATCTCCACGATGACCGGGTCTTCGAGCGGATCCATAGATTCGGCCGCCTCGTCGTCCCAGTAGCGCATAACGCCGCCGATGGGCGACCATCCCTGCGTGACGATGTCGAGCTGCTTGTGCCGCCCCCGGAGCGCCTCCTGGGTGAAGTAGGGATGGATCTCGACCTGATTGACGGCAGGGACCACGTCGGTCCGATCGACGAGCACGTCCAGAAGCTCTGCGCTGAAGTTGGACACCCCAATAGCCCGAACGCGGCCCTCGTCGAGGAGCTGCTCGGCCGCCCGCCACGCAGCGACGGTCCGTTCGAACTGGCGCGGCATCGGCTGATGGAGGAGGTAGAGGTCAACCGCGTTGAGGCCGAGCGTGTCGAGGCTCCGGTCGTAGGCGTCGAGCGCCTCGTCGTAGCCGTAGTCGCTGATCCAGAGCTTCGTCGCGACGAAGACCTCCGAGCGGTCGACGTCGCTCTCACGAAGGGCCCGGCCCACCTGCTCCTCGTTCTGGTAGGCGGCCGCCGTGTCGATCAGGCGGTAGCCCTCGGCGAGAGCCGTCCGGACGGCATCGATGGTCTCTTCGGGACCGCACTGGTACACCCCGAGCCCGAGGGCGGGCATTTCGACGCCGTTGTTCAGCGTGAGGTAGGGGTTTGTGGTCGGCATGGAAAGAGGAGTCGTTCGAAAGAGAATCGCTGCTGGGGAGAGTCAGGGACCGAGCCCGACCGAAGAGCCGGTGGAGATTAGTCGACCGGCTGCGTCATCTGAATCCGCTGCAGCCAGCCTGTGACCTCGGCGCGGACTTCTTTTCGTCTCTCGCCCTTGATCGCGAGGTAAATCCCATCTCGTTCCAGTCCGCCCTGAGTGGAAAATCCGTCCAGGACCTCGGAATTCGGGCACAGGTCGCCGACCGTCCGAAAGCTGCTCCCCACCCCGTACCCTCCGTTGGTGTTGAAGGGAATCACCGTGGTGCCGCTCAGGTCGTGGTCGTGCAGGAAGCTCTTCATCGGCGGCGGCAACTGCATGTCCCAGGTCGGGAAGCCCAAAAACGCGGCGTCGTATTCGTCGATGTTCTCCACCGTCGTTTTGAGGGGCGGCACATACCCTCGCTCGTTCTCCCGGTCAACCTGCGATACAATGGCGTCGTAGTCCTCGGGGTAGGGCGTTTCGAGCTTCAGGCTCACCATTTCGCCGCCCACTTCCTCGCGGATGATCTCCGCGACGGCTTTTGTATTTCCGGTTCGGGTCAGGTAGACGATAAGAACGTCTCTTGACTGCGGTTCGGCTCGGACATGGGCCTCCCCTCTGCCGCGGGGAAACAGAGAGGCAGCGGTCATCCCGACCCCGGCACGAAGAAATCGGCGTCGGTCCATATCGGATGAGGGCAGGTGTCGGATGAGTGCAGGTGTGTTAGCGATGAACCGAGCTCTCCAGGTTCGCCGGAAGCCCGATGCTCACAGGCCATTGTAAGCGACATGTGAAAAGGATGGGTATAACAAAAGTCCGGGATCATTGCATTATCCTGCTAAAACTGCCCATATGAGGACCGGCATGTTGTATAATTCTCCAATCCTATCGTACCTTACGAGTCCGTCGAAGACACGAATTCAAGAGGGGGATTCCTATGAAGTCCATGAACGAACAGAAGTCGGAAGGTGGCCAGGAGGCAGATCTTAGGGCGCGTCGAGCCGAGGCCAACCGAGAGGAGCTCACGAAACGCATTGCAGAAGCGGTTTCCGAAGAGGGGAGGCCTCAGCCGCTCGAGGATCTCTTTCTTCGGCGATACTCCACGACCGGGGGACCGATATACGGCGTGTCCAAGCCATCGCTCTGCGTCATCGCGCAGGGTCGGAAGGAGATTCTACTGGGGGACAGTCGCCACCAATACGACCCCTACCACTACCTTCTTGCTACGGCCGAACTGCCGATCACGGGCAACGTCCTCGAGGCGTCGGAGGCGGAACCCTTTCTGGGGCTCGTCCTCGTGCTCGATCCCAATCTGGTCAGCTCCGTAATGGTCGAGGCGGGCTATGCCGCTCCGAAAAGCGAGGCCGACGTGAGCGCCATCGACGTAAGTCCCCTCGGGACTGGGCTCCTCGACGCCGTTACACGGCTCGTGCGGCTCGTGGAGACGCCCGACGAGGCGCCGGTCCTCGCGCCGATGATCAAGAAGGAGATCATCTATCGACTGCTGAAGGGGGAGCAGGGCAACCGGCTCCGTCACATTGCGGCGTTGAATGGAGATCGCCATCGCATTGCCCAGGCCGTCGAGCAGCTCCACGACCGGTACGACGAGTCGATCCGGATCGAGGACCTCGCGGAAGACCTCGGCATGAGCTCCTCTAGCTTCCACCGGAAGTTTAAGGCCCTCACCGATATGACCCCCCTCCAATTTCAGAAGCAGCTGCGGCTTCAGGAAGCGCGTCGACTGATGCTTGGGGAGGAGCTCAACGCATCGACGGCGGGGTACGAGGTGGGATATGACGATCCGTCCCACTTCAGCCGGGAGTACAAGCGGTTCTTCGGGGATCCTCCATTGCAAGATGTGAAGCAGCTCCGAGAGGCGAATAGATAGCGCGTCAAGGACCGATCCCACTCCGATCCGACCAGTGAGCCGACTGTTTCTGGCCAGTCGGATTCGCCGCTCGACCGAAAAAACCAACCACCCACCGATCCAATGATCCGCACCGAGACCGAATACAAAAACGCTCAGGAGCGCCTCGAGCGGGAGAAGGAGACTCTCCAGCGCCAGCGAGAGCAGCTCGAAGAGATGGACCTATCCGAAGAGGAAGTGGAGAGGGCGCTTGGGCCGCTGATTTCGTTTCGCGATCAGCTGCGGGAGGAGATCGAAACCTACGAGCGGATGCGACGCGGAGACCTTTCGGCGCTTCATGACCTTCGAAGTATCGGCCGGTGGCTCATCGGTGCCCGGATCGCAAAAGGATGGTCCCTGAGCGACCTGGCCGACGCCCTCGGCGTATCGGTCCAGCAGGTCTCCCGAGACGAGAACAACGAGTACCAGGGCATCTCGACCGAGCGCGCCCAGCGCATTCTGAACGCGCTGGGCGTGCGGTTCCGCTTGGAGGTCGAGGAGCCGATTCCTCGAGACGACAGTGATCAGGAAACAGTCCCTGCATAGCGAAAAAGGGAGGGTTGGAGGAAGGAAATGGACGAACCCTACCGGGGTGTCAAAAAAGGGGCTGTGAAATATCCCGGCTTAGCGCCGCAGGGAGCCGATTCTGAAGGGGGAGCAACTCTCGGTCGGTTTGCTCCTGGTGGGTGGACCAAAACCCCTGGCGGAAAGGGGTGCATCTCCAGACTAACATTTGATAAAGAGCCGGTACCACAGGGTATTCTAATGGGCGCTAAGAGCGGAACCGGAGCGGTTCCGAACTGGATCAGGCGTGCCCGATCTCGCCGCTGCGCCTGGGCGAGATGCCCGAGAAGTGCCGCGAGGC
The DNA here is from genome assembly GCA_036625705.1 of Salinivenus sp. Classification (GTDB taxonomy): domain Bacteria; phylum Bacteroidota; class Rhodothermia; order Rhodothermales; family Salinibacteraceae; genus Salinibacter. The sequence continues at coordinate 6,163 of JAZKTD010000013.1, read as the reverse complement.
GATGGAAGCACTTTTAAATGAAGTGCTGAGAAGCCGTTTGGTGGATTGATGTTCAGCCGAGACACAGTGGGCGACGCTGCAAAATGGTGCCCAAATGAGTCTCTGTAGCGGAGCTACCGGGCAGGAGATCTCAGATCTCCAATGCAGAAGCCATTTTGCACGAGATCCACGAAGTCGCAGGCCACAGAGCGTCCGCCAAACAGCTTCTGAAGGCCGACAGCCAACCGGAGGCCTTCCAAGTGCTTGAGGAGGTGCTGGCCGGAGAGCACACTCGGATCGGGGAAAACTCCGAGGGTACGATGATCGATACCTACGAGAAGCTCCGTGAAGAGGCGGGTTCGGCCCTTGAGGTCCTCGAGGAAAGGTTGGAAGAAGCGACCGCCGTGCTGGCTCTGCCTGGCAAGCATCGTCGGAGACTTCGGACTACGGAGCGTGACCCGACGCCTCATCGAGGAGCTAAGGCGAAGGGAAAAGGTAATCCGGATCTTTACCAACATCGACTCGGCCTGGCGCCTCGTTGGGGCGCATGCATCTGCACACGCGGCTGGAGTGGGCGGACCTGCACCCGGTCCGCCCCGGCGACGCTACGGCGCATGAAATTGAAACAGCTTCCTAGCGTTGAGGACCGTCCATGGGCTCGAGCCGGTAGAGCCCGCCGTTCGGCATGTCGGTGAGGACGTAGAGGGAGCCGTCCGGGCCCATCGCCACGTCGCGGATCCGGCCGATCTCGTTGCGGATCAGCTCCTCCTGGTGCGTCACCTCGTTGTTGTCGTTCAGCTCCACGCGCAGAATCTTCTGGTGGGCCAGCGCCCCCAGGAAGAGGTCGTTCTGCCAGTCCGGGAACTGGTCGCCGGTGTAGAACGCCATGCCCGACATCGCCGGCGACGGGTCCCAGAACCTGACCGGGTCGGTAATGCCGGACGCGGTGGCGCCGCCGATCGGCGTGTGCGGCGTCTCGTACGTATCGCCGTAGCTGACGGCGGGCCAGCCGTAGTTGTTGCCGGCCTCGACGAGGTTCAGCTCGTCGCCCCCGTGCGGGCCGTGCTCGGTTTGCCAGATGGCGCCGGTCTCGGGGTGGATGGCCATGCCCTGCTGGTTCCGGTGGCCGTAGGTGTAGACCTCGTCGAGGCCCTCCTCGCTCCCGACGAACGGATTGTCCTCGGGCACCGAGCCGTCCATGTTAAGGCGAACGGTGGTCCCGACCGACGTGGTCGGCGTGGGGATGTCGACGGTCTGTTCCCGCCGCTGGCCGCGCTCGCCCAGGGTGACGTACATCGTTCCGTCCTCGTGGAAGGAGATGCGCGAGCCGAAGTGGTAGTTCGGCGCAAGGAAGGGCGTCTGCTGGTAGATCGTCTCCACGTCGGTGAGGGCGGTGCCGTCGAGCCGGGCGCGCCCGACCGCCGTGCCGCCCGTGCTGTCCGCCGGCTCCAGCGTCGAGTAGGACATGTAGATCCACCCGTTGTCCTCGTAGTTCGGGTGGACGCGCACGTCGAGCAGGCCGCCCTGATTCTCGGCCCACACGTCCGGTACGTTCGAGAGCGCGGTGCGCTGGCCCTCGTCCACGAGGTAGAGGGTGCCGCCCCGCTCGGCGATGAGCGCGCGGCCGTCCGGCAGCCAGTCGACGGACCACGGGTGTTCGAGGCTGTCGACCGTCCGGACGACCCGGAACGTCGCCTCTTCGGAGTCGACCGTGTCCACCACGACGTCGGGGCCGGACGAGGAATCAGCTGGACCGCCGTCGCCGGAGCCACAGGCGAAGAGGAAAAGGGAAAGCAGAGGAATGAGCAGACGCGTCATAGGAGTGCGGTTGGTGGTTGAGGGAAGGAGAAGGGGGCGCGGTGGGAGAGATTGCGCCGTTCAGTCGCGGAGAGAGCGTCTCCCGGGCAACCGATCGGGCGCTACAGGTCCCGCCAAGCTGCGAGTCTCAGGGGCAGGGCCCGGTATCGGCCGGTCATCGGGCCGAAAGAGTACCTCCGATCCCCCGGCAAAGGTTCGCGGTTTCCCGTGGGGGTGGGGTCGAAGCCACCTGTGAGGAAAATGAGTCGGGTACGGGATGTTGTCCCGAAACGGGCTCCCGAACTCGAACGTGTCCCCGGTTTTGATAAAGAACTGCCACTTTTCGGGCCGGGAGCCCTCGAAGCGCGTCAGAGTAGCGACGAACCCGTCGGCCTCCACGGTCGAGAAGTTGGGATTGGCCGTCCGGTTCAGGGTCAGTCCCTGGCCGACGGCCCCCTTGGCGTCGCCGCCGATGCGCGACGTCGAACGGCCTCGGACCGCCGGGCCGCCGCGTAGCCCGGCGGCCGTTCCTCGAAAGGGTCAGAGCACGTCCCGCAGAAAGCGCCCGGTGTGGCTGTCCGCGCAGGCGGCCACCTCCTCGGGCGGGCCGGTCACGACCACCTCGCCGCCGTCCGGGCTCGCCTATCCCGTCACCACGCCCAACCCCCACCGTACGAGATAGGACATCGTCACGCCGTACGCGAAGCTCACCAGGGTGCCGATGATGATGTACTCGGCGTGCTTCCGTTTCTCGGCGTCTGCGACTTCGCCGAAGCGGAACAGCGATTTCGCCGTCACGAGAAAGCCAATTGCGCTGGGCGCCCCAGCCAGCACGAACACGTAGATCAGGAGACGCTCCGCCATACCGATAACTTTTCCGCCCCGAGCGAGCCCCGATTCCTCGTCGAGTTGATCGGCGTAAGGCGTCACGATCCGGTCGACCACCGGACTACCACCCCACACCACGAGCGCACCGCCACCGAGAACGAAAGCAACTGAAATCCAAAGAGTGCCCACAGCGCGTGTGCCACTGGATTAGAGGAGATACTGAGAGACGCCGCTGCTCAACGCTCATTCGCAACCACTTCGATGAGTTGAGAGAAGAGGGACACCACGTGCTCCAATCGTGACCACCGTGCCCGCTGGAGGTGACGGTTCACCGACTGACGCGTAATTGGGTCCGGCGACCACGCGTCGGCCACAGCCTGTTGCGTAACGGACGTGTCGGTTCCTATCCCTCGAAGCATGCCGGCGACCGCCTGGGCCTGCGCCTCGGTCCACTCGTGCAGGAGAAGGTCAACCAGCTCGAACATGCCTTCGGCCGCGAGAGAACTGGTAATTGACTCTCGCTTGGGCAGGGCGCAGATGGCCCAGTGATCCTCGTCGAGCGTGTCTAAGGCTCGCCCTGACTGTCGGAAGGCCGCCCCATCGCTCTCGTTCAAGTTCTCATCGGAGATGAAATCGACCGTGTCCACGGCCACCGCGAACCGGGACCGCAGGCCCCCTGCACGAAGGTGAGCCCAAAATTGGAGAACACGCGGAAGCACCTGGGTCGGATCTCCGACGTAGCACTGCCACCCATCTCCGCCCATGATCGCCAGATCGTACGGAAGTACATCTGGGGCGGCCTCCCTCGCCGTCGCGTACGCCGTACGCAATCGCTCCGGCAAATGGCGGCGCTCCCCCGCCGATAGCTCGGACGATTCAATGATGTCTCCTGTAGCAACCGCGTGGAGATCGGACATGATGCATCGATGTAATCCATAAATGGCTTCTTTTTTAATAAGAAGCTAAAAACGGCTTACAAACGAAAGGGTATGAGCAGGCCTTCGCTCAACGGTTGGCGTCTACTCCAACACGTCGTTCAAGAACCGCCCGGTGTGGCTGTCCTCGCAGGCGGCGACCTCTTCGGGCGTACCGGTCACGACCACCTCGCCGCCCGCGTCGCCGCCCTCCGGGCCGAGGTCGACCACGTGGTCGGCGTACTTGATGACGTCGAGGTTGTGCTCGATGATCACGACCGAGTGGCCGTCGGCCACCAGCTGCTCGAAGGCGTTGAGCAGCTGCTTGATGTCGTCGAAGTGGAGGCCGGTCGTCGGCTCGTCGAAGATGTAGAGCGTGCGGTCCGAGGAGCGGCCGTTCAGGTGGCTCGCCAGCTTGATGCGCTGGGCCTCCCCGCCGCTGAGGGTGGTCGACGGCTGGCCGAGGGTGAGGTACCCGAGCCCGATCTCCTGCAGCGTGTCGAGCTTGTTGGTAACCGAGCGCTCTCCCTCGAAGAAGTCGGCGGCCTCGTCGACGGTCATGTCCAGCACGTCGGCGATCGTCTTGCCGTTGTAGGTGACGTCGAGGGCCTCCTTCTTATAGCGCCGGCCGTTGCAGGCCTCGCATTCCAGGTAGAGGTCGGCCAGGAACTGCATCTCGACCTTGACGACGCCCTGGCCCTCGCACTCCTCGCACCGCCCCCCGCTCGTGTTGAAGCTGAAGAAGCCCTTGTCGTAGCCGTGGACGGTGGCCTGGCGCGTGCCGGCGAAGAGCCGCCGGATGCCGTCGAACGCGTTGGTGTAGGTGGCCGGGTTCGAGCGCGGGGAGCGCCCGATGGACTGCTGATCCACCATCTCGACGGCGTCGACGTGCTCGTGGCCGCGGATCGCGTCGTGGGCGCCGACCTTGCCGTCGCCGCTGCCGCCCTTCAGGCGGTGGAGGCCCTCGAAGAGGGTCTGGTTGGTGAGGGTCGACTTCCCGGAGCCGCTCACGCCGGTGACACACGTGATCATGCCCAGCGGAATGTCGACGTCGATGTTCTTGAGGTTGTGCTGCCGGGCGTTCTCCACGGTGAGAACGTCGTCGGGATCGACCGGCCGCCGCTCGTCGGGCACCGCGATCTTCTGGCGCCCGCTCAGGTACCGGCCGGTGAGCGAGTCCTCGTCCTCCAGGATCTCGTCGTAGGGGCCCTGGAAGACGACCTCGCCGCCGAACGCGCCGGAGCCGGGCCCGAGGTCCACGAGCTGGTCGGCCGCCTCCATCGTCACCGGGTCGTGCTCGACCACGAGGACCGTATTGCCGAGGTCGCGCAGGCGCTGCAGGATGTCGATGAGGCGCTCGTTGTCGCGCGGGTGGAGGCCCACGGTGGGCTCGTCGAGCACGTAGAGGGAGCCAACGAGCGAGGAGCCGAGCGAGGTCGACAGGTTAATGCGCTGCGTCTCGCCGCCGGAGAGGGTCTGGGCGAGGCGGTCGAGCGTCAGGTAGTCGAGCCCCACGTCCACCAGGTAGCGGCTCCGCTTGCGGAGCTCCTCCATCACGCGGCCGGCCACCTCCTGCTCGTACTCGGTGAGCTCGAGGGCCTCGAAGTAGTCCCGCGCCTCCCGCGTCGTCATCGCGCAGATCTCGCCGATGTGCTTCTTCTCGACGCTGTCGCCGCCGACCTGCACGTAGAGGGCGTCGTCGCGCAGGCGGTGCCCCTCGCAGTCCGGGCACTCCGAGTAGCCGCGGAAGCGGGCGCGGAAGATGCGGTAGTGGCGCTTGTAGGAGTTCTCCTCCAGGAAGCGGAAGAAGCCCTTGAGGCCGGTGTACTCGCCCTGGCCCTCCCACACGATCTCTCGCTCCCAGTCCTCGAGCTCGCGGTAGGGGCAGTCGATGTTGAGGCCCACGTCGGCCGCCACGGCGATCAGGTCCTTGAAGTGCTTCGACCACTTGTCGCCGCGGAAGGGGGCGAGGGCGCCTTCCCGGATCGAGAGCTCCTTGTTGGGGATGATGAGGTCCTCGTCGAGCCCGGCGACCCGGCCGAAGCCCTGGCACGTGGGACAGGCGCCGACCGGGCTGTTGAAGCTGAAGAGCTGGGGCGACGGCTCCTCGAACTCCCTGCCGTCCCGCTCGAAGCGGGCGCTGAAGCGAAGCGGGTCGGGCATCGGGCCCTCCCGGGGAGCGGGCACGACCACGCACCGGTCGTCGCCCTCGTCGAAGGCCTGCTCGACCGACTCGGCGATGCGGGAGCGGGTGTCCTCGTCGCCGGCCTTCACTTTGAGGCGGTCGATGAGGACGAGCAGGCGGTCGCGCCCGTAGCTGTTGACGCTGCTGGGCTCTCGCTGGTTGAGGTCGATGGTTTCGGGGCGCTGTCCCTTCTCGGCCTGCCGCTCGGTGGGGAGGAGCAGCACCCGGTAGAAGCCCCGCTCCCGCAGGCTGCGCAGCTCGTCGCGCAGCGCCATGTCCGCGTGCTCGGGAATGGGGGCGCAGAGGTAGAAGCGGCGACCGTCGTCCAGGTCCTCCTCCAGGGCCTGCACGACGTCGCGGGGCGTGTCCGTGCTCACCGGGCGCCCGCTCACCGGCGAGTACGTCGTGCCGATGCGGGCGAAGAGGAGGCGCAGGTGGTCGTAGATCTCCGTCTGCGTGG
>JAZKTD010000233.1:0-5552 GCA_036625705.1 Salinivenus sp. | reverse complement strand
GCGTGGCCACGAGCATCCAGTAGGTCCCCCAGCCCGTCTCCATCAGCGGGTTCACCTCCTCCTGAATCGTGAAGCCGGCCGTCCTCAACTCCTCCCGGACGTAGTCGATGCCGAGATCGTGGTTGTCGACCTGCGCCTCGCGTGAGGCCCCGACCATGTCGTCGTCGATCGACTCCTCGACCACGAGGCGCCCGCCCGATTTGAGGGCGGCCTTGATGTGCTGGAGCATGCTCTGGGGGGCGGAGAAGTGGTGGTAGGCGTTCCGGACCAGCACCGCGTCCAGCGTGTTCGGGAGCAGCATCGGGTTCGCCTCGACGCTGTACACCGAGGTGACGTGTTCGATGTCATTCTCCACCAGCCGCTCGTTCAGCTCGTCGAGCTTGTCGGCGTCGACGTCGACGGCGAAGACGCGGCCCGAGGCGCCCACGCGCTCGGCCATCGGGAGCGTGTAGTCGCCGTCTCCACTTCCCACGTCGGCCACCCAGTCGCCCTCCTCGATCTGCATGGCGCCGAGCAGGTCCTCGGTGTCGTCCGCCCCCTGTCCGCACGAGACCGTGCTGCCGAGGACGAGAAGGCAGAGGAAGAGGAGGGCAACCTTGCTTCCAGTGCGGAGAGGACGGCGAGAAGAGAGCATGGCCGGGATCGATGTTCTGGCAAAGGAGCGACTGTTGTCGTTCTCTGTGGGGACGTGGGCGCGCAACGCACTCCGGCGGCAGTCCCGCTGTCCCCGATCGGGGCGACGTCTCGTCGACGTTTCTGTCTTCAGTCCAACGGACGAGAGAGGCCGGAGATCAGACGCAAGGCCTGATCTCGTTTCCCGGTCCGAATGTTGTCCCGCAGTGAGGGCGGGATGGCGTCTTATTACGGAAATTGCTTTTCCCGTAACCTTCTAACGTTCAAACTTTTAACGTTACACACTCTCGGAACGGCTCGATCGCCTCGAGATGCCGAGGCGTTCTCGAACGACGACGTCGTGGGCTGTCGCTCCGTGAACGGCATCTGTGCGGCTCTCGCCCCCGCGACGGCCCTCGCATCCGAGACGATGCATCTGTAGGTTGCACGGCGACGTTGACGCCCGTCAGTGCCTGGGGGCGTGTCCCTCCGCCACCGGAACGTGACCGAAGGTCGCCTCATGTCCGAAATTGACGCCGTACGAATCAATTTCAGTGCCCAAAACCTGCTGCTCCTGAACGTCAGCCTGGGCCTCATCATGTTCGGCGTCGCCCTGAATCTGACGGTCGAGGACTTTCGGCGCCTGGTGCGCAATCCCCGGCCGGCCCTGGTCGGCGTCTGCTCTCAATTTGTCGTTCTACCGGCCGTGACCTTTTTGCTCGTGTGGCTTCTGCGGCCGGCCCCGAGCATTGCCCTGGGGATGATTCTGGTGGCCGCCTGTCCAGGGGGGAATATCTCGAACTTCATGTCCGTGAATGCGGGGGCCAACACGGCCCTGTCCGTGACGCTCACCGCCGTCTCCACGGTGTTGGCCATCGTGCTCACCCCGCTGAATTTGTCGTTCTGGGGCGGGCTGTACGCCCCGGCGGCGCCTCTTCTGACGACGGTGGACGTCTCGGGGTGGCAGGTCGTCAAGACGGTGGCCTTCATTCTGGGCATTCCCCTGATGCTGGGAATGGGGGTGAGGCGAACGGCCGAGGACCTGGCGCGGTGGCTGAGCCGGGGAATGCAGGTACTGTCCATTCTCATCTTTGCGGGGATCGTGCTTTTTGCGCTGCGGGCCAATTTTCAGTACCTAGTGGGGTACCTGGGGGTCGTGTTCGATCTGGTGTTGCTCCACAATGCCGCGGCCCTGGCGGCCGGGTATCAGCTGGCCTTCTGGACCCGCCTGCCCCTGGCAAGCCGGCGAACGCTCGCGCTGGAGACCGGCATTCAAAACTCGGGGCTCGGATTGATTCTGATCTTCAATTTCTTTGACGGCCTGGGCGGCATGGCGCTGGTGGCCGGATGGTGGGGCGTGTGGCATATTGTCTCCGGGCTCGGCCTCTCGTTTTACTGGCGCGACCGGCGTCTTCCCCTGTTCGCTCCTCAGCAGCCGTGACGGGCGCATCCGTGTCCGACGGCCCGGTTCGTTCCTGTCTCGAAGAGCAACAGCGTCGTGAAGCCATTCCTCTACCACCTGCTGAAGCACCTGGTCCGGATCACGAGCTGGTTCGCGTTTCGTCGGGTGGAGGTGCGCGGCATGGATCGGGTCCCGTGGGAGAAGCCCTGCATCGTGTCCCCGAACCACCAGAATGCCTTTCTGGACGCGCTGCTGGTGGGGGCGTTCGCGCCGGTCAAGCTGACCTATCTCAGCCGGGCGAGCGTCTTCGGCACGCGCCTCGACTGGTTCCTGGACGCCCTCCGGATGGTGCCCATCTACCGGCGGCGGGACGGGTTCGGCAAGCTGTCGCGCAACGAGCAGATCTTCGCCGCGCTGCGAGAAAAGCTCCGCCGGGGCGAGTCGATGGTGATGTTCTCCGAGACCGAGCACGCCCTCACGTACCACCTGCGCCCCATCAGCAGGGGGAGCTCCCGGTTTGCGCTGGAATCGCAGGCGGCGATCGACCGCGAGGTGATGGTCGTGCCCGTCGGAATCAACTATTACCACCACACCCGCCTAGGTTTCAAAGTGTCCCTGGTCGTCGGCGAGCCGCTCCCGGCCCGCGAGTACATCGATCAGTACCGGGACCACGAAGCCCGTGGTATCAATGCGCTTCGGGAGGACCTGACGGACGCGATGAAGGCGTGCCTCCTGGTGCCCGACAAGACCGACGATTACCGCGAGCGGGTGGACCGCATCAACCGGAAGAATGAGGGACTCTCGTTTCCGGAGATGAAGCGCGCGCTTCGCACGCCGGAGACGCTGGCGGCGAAGGGCGAGCACCGGCCCGGGCTGGAGACGCTGGCGCAGGGCATCAGCGTGCTGAATGCCGGGCCGCTGTGGCTGACGAGCACGCTCATGCGCTGGGTGGACGAGCCGGCGTTCGCCGCCTCCCTGAAGTTCGCCGTGGGCATGCTGGTGCTCCCCGTATGGTGGCTGGGGCTCTTCGGCGTCGGGACGTGGGCCGCCGGCCCGACGGTCGGAGCGGGGGTGACGGGCCTGGCGGTGCTGACGATCGGGCTCCGCCTCGTCCTGATCCGCCATTCGAATCCGCCACACTCTCTCGACTGACGCCGAATCCGGGGGACGGATTCGGGGATGAGTGCGTGCACGAGTGGGAGCGTCCCTCACTCTCTCCCCCGTCGGGCCGGAAGCCGGGGGTGGGCGACCCCTCCTCACTCGGGAGGGACCTGGACGAACGACGCCTGTCCGGGCCGCTGGCCGCGCCGGGCCCCCCTCTGGACCTCCAGCGTCCGCACGGAAGCGCTGAACGCACGCCATCGTCGGGGGCGGGGTGCGACGGCGTAACGTTAGATCGGGGGTGAGCTGCGTGTCTGTAGGGCCCTCGGCGTTCCGGCGCATTGGCTGATGGCGGCGTTATGCTCCGTGGCCTCCCCCCGCTCTTGCTTCTCGGCCTCCTGGTCGGGGCTGCCTGCGCCCAGCCGCGGGTGGACACCACCGTCACCTGGCGCAGCTACAGCCAGACCGGCACCACCGAGGTGCGGGTGTACCCGGGCCCGCCCGACGAGGAAGAGACGCACACCATCGTCCTCCGCGAGGTCGCGGAGAACCGGGGGCCCTCGACCGTCGAGGACCTGCCGTACCTGGCCGACCTCGTCGGACGACAGCTTGGCATCGACCCGACCGCGGCGTACTGGGTCCTGCACTGGGGCGGGTTTTCGTTCGAGGGGGGCGACCCCGGCGCCGACAAGGCCCTCTACCTCGAAGCGACCTTCAACCGCACCAACGACGGGGACCTGGGAAGTCCGCGCTGGGACGTGATCTCGGAGACGGAGTTGCGCGAACTCACCGACCGGCGGTGGAGCAAGTGAGAGCCGCCGCCCCCTTCCGTCGCCGGGCGAACAGAGATGTGAAGAGAGGGTAAAAGGGGTGCGGGGAACGTGCTCCCTGGACCGATCCCTGCGGTGCGGGGGTTCATTTCGCCGCCATTCCTTTCCAGCGCGGCGCCTCGATCATGCCTTCGACCCCTCCCTCCGAGGAAACGACCATTCTCGCCACGTACACCAATCGACGCAACGCCGAGGTGGCCCGCGACTACCTCGACGACGCGGGGATCCGGGCGTTCGTGCGGGTCGACGACGCCGGCGGCATGTATCCGCAGCTGCAGCGGGCGCACGGGGTGAAGCTCGTGGGCATGCGCGGGACGGCCCCGCGAGCCCGGGAGACGCTGGCCGAGGCCCACCTGCTGCCGGACGAGGGGGAGGGAGCGACATCGGCTCCCGAATCGGCCGCGGAGGCGGACGGGTGGGCGTCTGCGGTCTACGGGCTGGTCCTGGTTCTGGGCGCGCTCGCCGTGGTGCTCGTCCTGCTGATGGTCATGCTTGGGTAGCCCGGAGGCCCCTCCAACAAAAAAACCGCCGGCCCCGGGCTGTGCCGGAGCCGGCGGTACCACCACTCATCGCTACACCGAGGGACGGCCCGGTCAGGCCACGAGTCGTCGACCGGGATCCCCCTTCCACACTGACGAAAACGGGCCGCCCCTCGAGATTATTATACCGCAACGTGCACCCCGCAAGTCGGGTTACTACGACGTCCCCTGGGCCCGTAGGGCCGCCCAGTCCACGGGGGCGTCGGGATCGAGCCGCGGGAGCGTACTGGGGTCGGAGAGGTGCGGGTATTTCTGGGCGCCGCCGCAGTTGAAGATCACGACGTCGTCGTCCGGCCGCAGCCAGCCCGAGTCGGCCAGCCGTTCGGCGGCCCCCACGCAGGTGGCCGCCTCGGGGCCCACGGACACGCCCGTCTGGGCGGTGGCGAGGCGCATCCACTCGCGGATCCGGTCCTCGTCCACCGCCACGGCGCGACCGTCGCTCTCCCGCACGGCGTCGAGAATCATGAAGTCGCCCACCGCTGCGGGCACGCGGAGGCCGCTGGCGATGGTCTCGGGGTCCCGGGCCCGATCGGCGAAGCGGTCGCCGGCCTCGTACGCGTCGACGATGGGGCAGCACCCGTCCGACTGCACCGCGACCATGCGGGGCCGGTCGGCGGGGTCGATCCAGCCAAGCTCGGCCAGTTCGTCGAACGCCTTCCACATGCCGATGAGGCCCGTGCCCCCGCCCGTGGGGTAGAGGACGACGTCGGGGAGGGAGGGGCCAAACTGCTCGAACAGTTCCAGGCCCATCGTCTTCTTGCCTTCGAGGCGGTAGGGCTCCTGCAGGGTCGACACGTCGAGCCACTCCATGTTGTCCGTTCCGGCCTCTACGACGGACCCGCAGTCGTCGATGAGGCCCTCCACCAGGAACGCCTCGGCCCCGGCGGTCATCACCTCGTGCACGTTCACGGCGGGGGTGTCGGCCGGCATGAACACGTAGGCGTCCATGCCGGCGCGGGCGGCGTAGACGGCCAGCGCCCCGCCTGCGTTGCCGGCGGTGGGAATGGCCAGGCGGTCCACGCCCCGCGCCTGCGCCATGGTGACGGCCATGGCCAGGCCGCGGCTCTT
>JAZKTD010000232.1:0-5597 GCA_036625705.1 Salinivenus sp. | reverse complement strand
AGCTCGTGGGGCGCCCCCGTGCCATCTACAACGACGGGCAGCTGGTCCGCAGCGACTGATCCCGACGCCGCCCGCGGAAGTCGGGGGCAAGACCCGCGACAGGGGTCAAAACGACGACTCCTCGCGGTCGGGGCGGGGCCGAGACGCCGAGCGGGCGCGGAAGAAGTCGTCGGTGTGCCCGGCCGTCATCTCCGGTCGTTCCTCGGGCACGAAGTGACCGGTGGCCTCGAAGATCGACAGCGTCGCGTCCGGCAGGGTGTCGACGAGGCGCCGGGCGGCATCGGCCGGGAGGAGCACGTCGCGGTCGCCCCAGAGCACGACCGTCGGGACGTCGAGGGTCGGAAGAACGGCCTCCACGTCGCGGTAGCTGGCCTTCGGGTTTGCGAGGCTACGGTGGAGGATGCGCCGCGTCTGTTCGACGCCGGCGGGCGTGAGGTGTCGGTCGAAGGCGGCGAGGGGGAAGGCCGCCTTGTGGTGGGCCCCGATCCGGTACAGGAGCCGGAGCCCGGGACGGGTGCCGGCGAGAAGGCGGAAGAAGGCCGGGCCGAGCACGGGCACGCCCGCCAGGCGAAGGGGCAGGGGCACGTCCGGGTCGGTAAACAGGTTCGTAGCGGCGAGCACCAGCCCCCGGGCGGCGTACTCGGGGAAGAGGCGCAGCAGGGTGACCGCTACGGCGCCGCCGACGTCGTGCCCGCCCAGGTACAGGCTCTGCACGTCGAGCGCGTCGAGGAGTCGGTGCACCGACTCGGCGTGCGCCTCCAGGTACAGCTCGTGGTCGAGGTGCAGGTCCTCGTCGAGGGAGGGGGACGTCCCGAACCCGCCGAGGTCCGGAATGATGACGTCGTAGTGCGCCGCCAGCAGCCGGCCGGCGCTCCGCCACGTGTGGGAGGACCCCGGAACGCCGTGCAGGAGGAGCAACGACGGACCGGATCCCCCCCGGAAATAGCGGAGGCCTGCCCGTTTGTGCCGGGAGAGCGAGGAGGACATGCGGGGAGCGAGGCGGTCGTCCGGCGAGCACAGAATCTTTACATAACAGAGACGGGGCGGCCCTGCAAGTGGTTGTCCCGGTCGATTGCGGCAATCCATTTCTGCCCTCCCCGTGCTGCGGCCCGAAGAGCCGGTGGGCACCGCCGAAAGTTGTGCGGCCTTTCACGCGGCGTGGTGGCCCCAAAGGCCCGTAGCGGCAACGAGCACGGCGGAGGAGCGTTGAAGGATGGTGGGCCGATACAGACGGTCCCGTCGCGAGTACGTTTCCGATTCCGGGGTATCTCATGCTTGCAGCCATCGTCGGACGGCCGAATGTTGGCAAGTCCACCCTTTTCAACCGGCTCACCGGCGCGCGCCAGGCCATCGTCGACGACGAGGCCGGCGTGACGCGGGACCGCGTCTACGGCGAGGCCGAGTGGGGCGGGCGCACCATTCCGCTCGTCGACACGGGCGGCTACGTGCCGCGCTCGGACGACCCCTTCGAGCGCGCCATCCGCGAGCAGGCCGAGACGGCCCTCGCGGACGCCGACGTCATTCTGTTCGTCGTCGACGTGACGACCGGCATCACGGACGTCGACCAGGAGATCGCGCAGGTGCTGCGTCGGGCGGAGGCCCCGGTGCTGGTCCTCGCCAACAAGGCCGACAACCAGGAGCGGGAGTGGGCGGCGAGCGAGTTTTACCAGCTGGGCCTGGGGGAGGTCTACCCCGTGAGCGGCACCACGAAGCGGGGCGTCGACGCCATGATGGAGGCCCTCGTCGAGGCGCTTCCGGACGCGGCCGAGGAGGAGGTGCCCGACCGCACCCGCATCTCAATGATCGGGAAGCCGAACGCCGGCAAGTCGTCGCTGGTCAACGCGACGCTGGGGTTCGACCGGGCCATCGTCACCGAGACGCCCGGCACCACGCGCGACGCCGTCCACTCGGTCGTGCGCTACGAGGGGGAGGAGCTGCTGCTGGTCGACACGGCAGGGATGCGGAAGAAGGCCCGGAGGGAGGGGGTGGAGTTCTACGCTTCGGTCCGGAGTGAGCGGGCCATCGAGGAGGGGGACGTGTGCATCCTGGTGCTCGACGCCACCGAGGAGCTGCACAAGCAGGACCTCTCCGTGCTCCGGCAGGCCGACGAGCACAAGAAAGGGATGGTGATTGCCGTCAACAAGTGGGACCTCGTGCCCAAGGACGACGGCACGATGGACCAGTACACCAAGTACCTGCGTCAGTACCTCGGGACGCTCGACCACGTGCCCCTGGTCTACGTCTCGGCCGTGACGGGACAGCGCGTCTACGACCTGATCGACACGGCCCTGGCGGTGGCCGAGAAGCGCAGCCAGCGCGTGCAAACGAGCACCCTCAACGACGTGCTGCAGGCGGCCCTCAAGAAAAAGCACCCGCCCTCCACCAGTAGCGGGGCCTTCGTCAAAATCAAGTACGCAACGCAGGTGCGCACGGCTCCTCCGGTATTCGTCTTTTTCGCCAATCACCCGGAGGAGGTGCGGACGTCGTACCGGCGGTACCTCGAGGGCGAGCTCCGCGAGGCGTTCGGGTACGAGGGCGTGCCACTGACTCTGGTGTTCAAGGAAAAGTAGACCGACCTCCGCCTGTCGGGTCTACGAACCTAATGTTTCCGGAATCGTTGGTGCGGTGCTTCCGAATAGAGCAAACCGATGTTCATCGCCGATTTGAAAGACCGGTCCGAGCGGGTCCGACTGGGGCGCAAGGTGCGGGCGTACCTCGTTCACATCTTTACGGCCTCCGGGGTCGCCTTCGCGTTTCTGGCCATGGCCGAGGTCGTGGGGAGCGGGCTCGACCCCCGTTGGGTCTTCGGCTGGCTCACCCTGGCGGTCCTCATCGACGCGGCCGACGGGCCGCTGGCCCGGCTGTGGGACGTGCAGAGCCACGCGCCCCGCATCACGGGCGGTACCATCGATCTCATCGTCGACTACCTCACGTTCACCTTCATCCCGCTCGTGCTCGTGTGGCGGATGGACTGGCTGCCGGGGTGGGACGGGCTGTGGGTGACCCTGGCGATGGTGGCCAGCCTCTTCGGCTTCGCCAACACCTCGGCCAAGCAGGCCGACGACGGCTTCTTCCTGGGCTTCCCCTCCTTCTGGAACGTGGTGGCCTACTACATCGGGCTTATCTCGGTGGAGTACGGGACGCTCGGCGGCTACGTATCGCTCGCCGTTCTGATTGCGCTGAGTGTCCTCACGGTCGTCCCCGTCCGCTTCGTGTATCCGAACCAGGTGTCGATGCCGTGGCGGGCCGTCGTCACCGTCGGCGGCGTGTGCTGGTTGGGGCTGCTCCTGGCCCTGCTGCCCTCCTTCCCCGACCTCCCGGCGTGGGGCGGCGACTGGATCCTCTGGGCCACACTCGTCTTCCCGGCCTTCTACTTCGGCCTCTCCGGCTGGCTCGACTGGACCCACCGGCGCGGATAGTCGGCCCTGCACGGCGCGGCACCGGTCAGGACAGGCCGAGCTGCTCCTTTAGGGCGAGGCGGGCGGTATAGGCGGTGATCGACGCGACCGCGTCGCCCTCAACCCGCAGGACCAGATACACGGCGGGCGACGACCCGGGTCGACGGAGGCTCGCTCATGGGAGGAAGGGCCGTAGAGAATGCGGCCGGCAGGCGGATCCGCTACGGGGTCTGTGCCGGCGGGCGGGCCTCGACCGACAGGCGGGCGCAGGCATCGCGGGCGGCGGCCCGTACGGAGGGATGGTCGTGGTGCAGGTTTGCCTGGAGGGCGTCTACCGGGAGCGGGTGGGCGTCGGTCCACAGGGCCGGGGCGGCGGTGCCGTTCGACGCACCGGCCCCGTCATCGGCTCCTACGTCCCGGGCGTCCGCCCCGGCGGCCGCACAGGCCGCCACGCGAAGGGCGGGCGACGAGGCCGTGAGGCCCGACGCGACGAGGGGGGCCGCCTCCGGCCCGAAGGGCGCCACGAGCGCCCGCAGCGCCGCGGCCGGGTACGTGTACGTGCCCTCCGGCCCCGCGGGCGGGTCCGGTGAGCGCAGGAGATCGAAGAGCGCGCGGACGGCCTCCAGCCCGGCAAAGGTGCGGAGCGACTCGGCGAGCGCGTAGTCCGGCGCGGCGGCGGTGCAGAGCCGGCGGCAGGCGTCGTCGAGGGCCCCGTCCCAGTCCAGCCAGAGGGCCCAGGTCGCCAGCGTCGACCGGTCGAAGGGGGCGTCCCGAAGGGCAGCCGCCCGCCCCGGAGGGGGCCCGGCGCCGGGCTGCCACAGGCCCGCCGACGTCGCGACGGCCCGGACCGTGTCCGTGTCCGGATCGTGAAGGGCGGCGTGGAGCTGGGGACCCGGGCCGGACGGGGGGGCAGGCAGGGCCGCCAGGGTGGCCAGGAGGCGGCTCGCCAATGCCCGATTGCCGCGCAGGTACGCCGACCACAGCGCGCCGCCGCCGGGCACGTGCTTTAGGCCCGTCGCCTCCCCGGTGCCGTCCGACAGGTCGAGGCGCAGGGCCGACTGGGACCGGCGGGGCACGACGACGGTCGCGGCCCCCGGCTGAAAGGGGTCGGGGATCTCCTCGAGGGGGGGCATGTCGACGCCGTCGAAGGACACCAGGTGCTGCAGCTCCGTCGTCGAGTAGGGCGGGTCGAGGGCCCACAGGCCGTCCTCGCCCAGGAACAGCAGTCGCTCCGGGGTGGCGGGGGGGCTCCACCCGGCGACCGGGGTGCTCAGCTTGTCGGTGCTGAACTGGGAGAGGGGGTCGAGCCCCGAGGCCGAGACCTCGAAGAGCACGTACGTTTCCTCCCGCTGATCGGTGCAGAAGAGGAGGTCGCCGTACATGGGGTGGGCGTCGGAGAAGGTCGACGAGAGGTCGACCCATCCGGCCCAGTCGGAGGCGTCGGCGGGCAGAAAGCCGACCTGGGACCCGGCGCCGGCCAGCACGCCGGAGCGCAGCTCAAAGGCAGAGTCGATCGCGGCCGGGGTGTCGGAGAGGGCGGTCCAGCCCGCCGATCCGTCCCAGCGGTAGGCAGCCCGGCCGGCCCACGCGCAGAGGCCGTCCGCGAGGGTGCAGGCCCCGTCGAGGGTCGTTTCGCCGGACGGAAGGAGGTACGACATCTCGGAACGAGAGACTGGCGAGCGTGCATCGTCGACCGGGCCGTTCGCGCCCTACTAAGCGTACCTGTGTCATATGTGCAAGGACTGTGCCTGAAGGGGTCGTGCCGAGGCCGGGCGGGGGGGCAACCGCACCCGCCCCGACCGGCGCGGGACCAGAGGGGGCGGCACGGTCGGCGCGGGGGTCGCGTCGGCGGGGCCCGGGTAGATCGTACGGACATATTTCGTTTGTCCGCGGCCGCGCACTGCACGCCGGTCCGCCGCGGAAAATGTGCAGCCCGGCACGGCGAACAGATCCTGACTGTGACGGCGCGAGCGGGCACACATCAGCGTGGGAAGCAGGGCCCTCCTGCTCCTACGCACCTATTTGCCCTCTCTTGGCGGGCACAGTCAGGAAGGGGCGGGCCGTGCGCCTCCGCTCCTCATTGCAGGCGTCACGCCCCGATCGGCCTGCGCGGCCCGGAGACCACGCGTTCTGCCGACAGGGGGCGGCATCACGGCGCGCCCCAGGAGCACTTGTTCTACCGACAGCCGTCGGCATCAC
>JAZKTD010000231.1:0-5601 GCA_036625705.1 Salinivenus sp. | reverse complement strand
CCGATCACCGCCCCGTCGTGGCCCAGCTTCGGTGGAAGCGCGACTGATCCCGAATTCTGTAGCAGGGTTTACTGCGTCGGTCGGCCTTCGGCGAATTTAAATGTAAGGAAGTGTAGAGGTATGGAGGAAAGATACGTCCATACCTCCGCCCTTCCACACCTCCACCCCGACAGTGGTCGGGGCATGCCCCTCCATACTCCACCCCCGAACGGAGCGCGCACTCGTGGAGATCGAGTGCAGGCGGAGTTCGTACGACGCCCGCCGCGGCCTACTCGCCGACCGGGCCGTCCCCAACCGGGGGACGCTCCCGCGCGTCCTCGTGGCGGATGTCGACCCCCTCGATGAGAAAGACGACCCCTTTCGCGATATTCGTTGCGTGGTCGGAGATGCGCTCGACCGCTTTGCTGGCCGTGATGAGGTGGGCCGCCACCTCCGCATGCTCCGGGTGCGACTGAATGTAGTCGACCAGCGTCTGGAAGTTCTCGTGGTGCAGGCGGTCGACCTCGTCGTCGATCTCCGGGACGCGTCGGGCCAGGTCTGCGTCCTGGTCCAGAAAGGCCTGCTTGGCGTTGTCTACCATCCGACGCGCCGTCTGGCTCATCTCGCGGAGCTTGAGGGCGTCGAGGATGCCGGGGGCCTCGCTCACGTGCCGGGTGTTGCGGGCCACGTTGCGGCAGTGGTCGCCGATCCGCTCCAGGTCGGTGTTGATCTTCTCGACGGTGAGGAGCGTCCGGAGGTCGGAGGCCACCGGCTGATGGCGGGCCAGGATGCGCTCGCAGGCCTCGTCGACCTCCAGCTCGAGGGTGTCGACCTCGCGGTCGCGGGCCGCGACCCGCTCGGCCTTCTCGACGTCGTGGTCCAGCAGGGCGTCGACGGCGTCGGTGAACTGCTCGGCCACGATTGTGGCCATGTCGAGGAGGCGACTGCGCAGCTCCGCAAGCTCGCGGGTAAGGCGGGTGGGCATCGGCGGATCCATGGGTTCGGAGACATCAACTCGACGCCCCTACAACAGCGACGCCCCGGGCATTGTGCCGATCGGCTACGTCTCGTCCTGCACGGCGGCCGCGACCGGTGCGGCGACGGCCGGCGTCGGCGGCGCCCCCGTCTCGTGCAGGGTGCGGCACGCCGCGACGTACAGGTCGGCGACGCTGTCCCACCCGAACGTCGCCGTCGTATACTCGGCGGCCCGCGCGGCCGCGTCGGCGAGGGCGTCCGGGGCCTGGCGGTACGGTCGGATGGCCTCGACAAAGGCCGCCGGGGCCTGCGGCTCGACGAGATGGCCGTTCACGCCCTCGGTGATGACGTCCTGAATGCCGTCGATCCGCGCGGCGATGGCGGGCGTGCCGCACTGGGCGGCCTCGAGGAGCACGATGCCGAAGCCCTCCATGTCGTCCTCGACCGGCACGTTGGGCATCACGAACAGGTCCGCGCCCCGGTAGAGGCGGGCGAGGTTTGCGTCGGAGATGCGCCCGAGGTGCCGGACGCGCGGGCCGAGGTCGTGCCGGTCGATCGCGGCCTGGATGGCCTCGTCCTGCGGCCCGTCGCCGGCGATCCAGTAGTGGACGTCCGACGGGAGGCGCGGCATCACGCGGTCGACGAACCAGGCGGTGCCCTTGCGCTCGACCTGGCGGCCGACGCCGCAGAGCAGCAGCGCGTCGGAGGGGGGCGGCGTCCCGAGCCCGTCCGCCAGGGCCGCCCGTCCGGCGGCCCGGTCGGGCGGCGGGGCGAAGCGGTCGGGGTCGATGCCGTTGGGGATGACGTGCAGCTTCTCCGGGGCGGCGCCGCGGGTGCGGCAGGCCCGGGCGGTGGCGCGGCTGACGGGAAAGACGGCGTCGAGCGCGGCGAACACCTTCGGCACGAACCACTGGTAGGGCCCGAAGGGCGTGGTCACGTCGAGGCCGTGGACGATCGCCGCCGTCCGCACGCCGTGGCGGCGCAGCAGGCCCTGCAGGGGCACCGCCAGGCTGGCCGTCACCATCGACGAGAAGAGCAGCACGTCGTCGCGCCGCGCCCGCCGCACGATCGACGCGGCGGCACGCAGCAGGAAGAGGGGGGTGCGGAGGTGGACCCAGCGCCAGGTGCTCCGGAGCAGAAGGGCGTCGTACTGGAGGGAGGGGGCGCGCTCGGCCCGGGCGGCCAGCGTCTCGTGCAGCTTGAGGGCCACTCGCTGCATTCCGCCGAGGTTGGCCAGGGGGCGCCCGACGGGCGGAAGCGAATGCGAAACGAAGCGGAGGCGCACGAGGGCGGCGGCGTTACTGGACGGCGGCGGCAGGGGAGGGGGAGGCCGCCGACGGAGTCGAGGCCGGCGCGTGGCGCGCGAGCACCTCGTCGTAGTACGTGTTGATCTGGTCGAGGACGGACGGCCAGGTGAAGTGCTGCGCCCGCTCGTGGGCCGCGGCGCTCATCTCGCGCCGCAGCGAGGCATCGAGGACGAGGCGCTGGGTGGCCTCGGTGAAGGCGTCCCGGTCGCCCGGCGGGCAGAGGACGCCGGTCGTCTCGGGGTCGACGAGGTCGCGGCTGCCGGCCGCGTCCGCGGCGATCGTCGGCAGGCCGGAGGCCATCGCCTCCAGGGTCACGTTGCCGAACGTCTCGGTGTCGCTGGGGAAGAGGAAGACGTCGGACGAGGCGTAGGCCCGGGCCAGGTCGGTCCCTTCCAGGAATCCGGTGAAGCGGGTGTTCGGGAGGCGCTCCTCCAGCTCCTCGCGGGCCGGGCCGTCGCCCACCACGAGGCTGCGGTGCGGCACGCCCCGACGCTCGAGCCGCTCGATCACGTCGGCGTAGACGTCGAGTCCCTTCTCCCAGACGAGCCGACTGACGAACGCCACGACGACCTCGTTGTCCCCGATGCCGTGGGCCTGCCGCCAGTCCGCGGACCGGCGACGGGGCGTGAACCGGTCCGTTTCGACGCCGCGGCGCCAGAGGCGCAGGCCGTCGCTGATGCCGTGGTCGTCCAGCACCTCCGCCATCGCCGTCGAGGGGACGTACACCTGCTCGCACTGCTGATAGAACCGGCGCAGGTACCCCCAGAGGGCCGACTCCAGCAGGTCGAGGTGGTAGTACTTCAGGTAAGAGCTGAAGTGGGTGTGATAGGAGCCGACGACCGGGGTGTCGGTCGAATGGGCGAGGGTGAGGGCGTGACGCCCCAGCAGGTCCGGCGTGGCGACGTGATAGAGCGTGGGATCGAACGCCTCGAGTTCCTCTCGCATCGACGGGGTGATGCCGACGGTGAGGCGGTACTCCGACCGGCCCGGAAGGGGGACCGACGGGGCCGGCACGAGCGTGCCCGCGTGGTCGATGGGCGGATCGTCGACGGTCGGGGCGAAGACGCGAACCTCGACCCCCTTTTGCTCGAGGTGATCGACGAGCCGGTTGAGGGTGAGAGAGACGCCGTCGGCAATGTGGTTGTACGCCCCCGTGAACAGGGCCACGCGTTTCGGGGGCGAGGCGGCCTGTGAGGAGAAGGTCCGAGAAGGCCGAAGGGTCTCGCGAGGCGTCGTAGCGGTCTCCATGAGGGCGGACCGGTGGTGAGGCTGAAGAAGTCGTCGGAAAATCCTGGGCTTCGTCACCCACTGGGTCGCGGGAGCACCCGTGGCAGGTAACGGCCTGGATGTGGCTTTTGTGTTAATGCACAAAATCTCCGTCCGGCGGGAGGGGCTGCGAAGGATGGGGCCCTTCGTTCGGGGCAACCCGCGGGCCTCGATCGGTGCGCCCCCGCCCCATTCGGTCGGGGGCATCGCCTGCGTACTGCGGGGGGATGGGAAGGGAGTGACTCCCCGTCACGGTCCAAGTGCGCCGAGCCGCCCCAACGTTACACAACCGCCGCGTGCACTCAATCTCTGTCGAGTGGGCGGAAGTGTGGAAAGGGGGAGGGTTTGGACACAGTCTGCTTCTATAGGTCCGTCCACGAATCCTGTTGAGCAAATTCTGTATTTACGTGGCAAACGCGTTTTCCCGTGATAGTCGGAGAAATTCTGTGAAGGACAATCATGTCCGGTACTGGCTGTCCGTGGGCGGGAGCGTCGCGGCGGGCCTCATGCTCAGCGTCATCGTCCGGATCAACGCGACACTGGGCACCCAGATCGGAGAGCTCGAGGCGACGCTCGTGGTCCACCTGGTAGGTACGGGGTTCGCCCTTCTGGTGACTGCTCCATGTCTGGGGCCGCGGTTCTGGACGCAGCTGGGGGAGCGGTCCTGGCCCGAGCTGTCGGGCGGCGCCATCAGCGGGGCCATGGTCGTGGTCGCGAACTACGTCGTGCCGGTGCTCGGGACGGCGGTCGCCGTGACCCTCTTCGTGGCGGGCGATCTCCTCTTCTCTACCGTGTCCGACCAGAACGGCTGGATGGACGTGGCTCGGGTGCGCATCTCGCGGCGACGGCTCCTCGGGCTTCTGCTTGCCTTTGTGGGCGCGGTGCTCGTCCACACGTAATACGAAGGACAACTCAAAACGCCGCCATACGAGAACGCGTCGCCCCCCGAAGCGACGACGTCGTTTAGGAAACGTATAACGTTAAAACGTTGAACGTTATAAGGTTACGGAAAATCAATTCCCGTGACAGGATGCCGTCCCGCTTCCACTAGAGGACGTCATTCGAACGTAGAAACGGTACAAACCTATGTTTTTCGTCCTCGCCTTTGCGAACGGACTCCTGGCCGTGGGGGCCCGGGTGGTCAACGCCCGGCTGTCCGACCACGTAGGAAGCCTGCGTGGGTCGCTCGTCAACCACGCCGTCGGCCTCCTCATCGTGGGGGGCTCCTGCTTTTGGGGCTCGGCGGCGGGGCGGTCCGGCTCGGGGGCGTCGCTCCGGTGTACCTGTCGGGCGGCGTGCTCGGGGTGCTGGTCGTGGCGATCAGCAACTACGCCGTGCGGCACGCCGGAGCGGCCCTCTTCGCCGTCCTCGTGCTTGCGTTTCAGCTGGTGGGCTCGGCGTTGATCGACCATTACGGCTGGCTGGGCCAGTCCCCCATTTCCCTCTCGTGGGCCCGCCTGGCCGGGCTCGTGCTCCTGATCGTCGGTGGCGTCCTGGTCGTCACGGACGGAAATGCGATCCGGGCGGCGAGCGCCGGCCCGGACGGGGCCCCGGCGTCGGGCGACGCCTGAGGCGACAGGCGACCGACCCCCCGGCCCTGCGCCCCGGCCGGATCAGGGCGTGGTGGGGTCGTCGAGGGGCACCGCGGTCGTCGAGCCCGTGAGCCGGAACGAGGCCGTCTGTACGTCCGCGGAGCTCGTCCCGACCTGCACCTCAAACCGGCCCGGTTCCACGATGCGATCCATCTCGGGACCGTGGTAGGCGAGGTCGTCTACGGTGAGAGTGAAGCGCACCGTGCGCGTCTCGCCGGGGGCGAGCCGGATCCGCTTCGTGCCGCGCAGCTCCTGGACCGGCCGTGTGATCCGGGCCACCGGATCCCGGAGATAGAGCTGCGTGACCTCCGTGCCCGCCCGGTCGCCCGTGTTGGTCACGTCCACCGCCACGTGCAACGAGTCGTTGACGGTAATCGACGAGGCACTCAGGCGGGGAGCGCCGTAGGAGAAGCTCGTGTAACTGAGTCCGTGGCCGAAGGGGTAGAGCGGCGTCCAGGGCGTGTCGAGGTACGTCGAGGTGT
>JAZKTD010000230.1:0-5607 GCA_036625705.1 Salinivenus sp. | reverse complement strand
CGCAGGGGCGGATGTCCGGCGCATCAAAGAGCCGAGCGGGGGAATGGACCGACAGTGCAGTCGCCGCGGGGAGAATTTTACGCCGACCGATGAAATCAAAACAACCGCTACGACGACGCGTCCCCAGCGGCCCGCCGTCCGGTCAGGCTCTCGGCCTCGATAAAGATGAACCGCACCTCGGGGTGTTCGTCCCGGATCCGGCGCTCGACGCGATCGATGGCCCGGGCCACCTCCTCGGCGCTCAGGGAGGGGGTGAATTTCAGGTCCATGTTGAGGACCAGGGAGTTTGGCCCCATGTGGAGGGTCATGCTCCGCAGGACGGCCTCGACGTCCGGGTCCTCGTCGGCCATGCGGCGGAGATTGGCCCGCAGCTCGGGACCGGCCGCCTCGCCCAGCAGCAGCTTTTTGCTCTCCCACACCAGGAGGGAGGCGACGCCGCACAGGATGAGGCCGATCAGGATCGAGGCGATGCCGTCGATGACGGGCATCTGGAGCGCCTCCGTCAGGTGCACGCCGACGAGGGCCACGACCAGGCCGGCCATCGCGGCGCTGTCCTCGAAGAGCACGGTGAAGGTGGTCGGGTCCTTGCTCGACCGGATGGCGTCGACCAGGCCGCGGTCGCCCCGGACCTTGTTGAACTCCTGCCAGGCGGTGCGGAAGGCGAACCCTTCGAAGACGATGGCGGCGACGAGGACGACGGTGTTGAGGGTCAGGCCGCCGACCGTGACGCCGAAGAGCGTCGCGCCGGTGGGGCCGCCGTGGCCGGGGTCGAGCGTGTGCAGGATGCCTTCGTAGAGGGAGATGCCGCCCCCGAGGCCGAAGATGAGCACCGCCACAATGAGGGTGTAGAAGTAAAGCGACTTGCCGTAGCCGTAGGGGTGCTGCTCGTCGGGCGGGCGCTTGCTGCGGCGGATGCCCAAGAGCAGCAGGCCGCCGTTGCCGGTATCGACCAGCGAGTGGATGCCCTCCGTCAGCATCGCCGAGCTGCCGCTCACCGCGGCGCCCAGGAACTTGGTGACGGCAATCGCGAAGTTGCCGAGGATCGCGGCGTAGATGGCCTTCTTGGACGAAGCCATGTTTGTTTGCGTAGGGACGTGTTTGCGTGTGGGGGTGTGGGCGTTGGAGAGCGCGAGCGTGAGAGTGGAGAGCATTAAGGGGAAGCGGGGGAGGGCGGTCGTGCTCCCGTGCCCCCACGCTCTCCACGCCCGCGCCCCACGCCCAATTTGCGGGCGGCACTCCGTGCAGAAGAGTGCGAAATCGATAGGACGGGCGTCAATCGGCCTCGAACCCAACCTCACTGTGGCTGCCGTCGCAGAAGGGCTTGCTGTCGGAGGCGCCGCACCGGCACAGGGCGCCGCGGTGGCCGGACACGTCCTCCTCCTCTGCGCCCTCAATCGTGACCGGCCCCTCCACCACGAACGGCCCGTCCTCGGTGGCCCGGATGCGGAGCGGACCGTCGTCGTCGGCGCCGTCGGGTGTGGAGAGGTGGTCGACGGCAATGTGCCCCGCGTCCTCGAAGCCCTCGTCGTGGCTGCCGTCGCAGAGCGGCTTGTTGCCGGACCGGCCGCAGCGGCAGAGGGCCATGCGCGTGTCCATCAGCAGCGTTGTGCCGTCGGCGTCGATCAGCTCGGCGTCGGCGTGCACCAGGAGGGGCCCGTTCGGGAACAGGGAGATGCGGTTGGCGCCGGGCGTCGGCTCCGGGTCCTCGCCGTTTCGGGTAAGGTGGAGCGCGCCGGTCGGGCACCGCGGCACCACCGCCTCTACGGCGTCGGCGTCGGCCTGGTCGGGCTCGATCCAGGGCCGCCGCTCCGGGTCGAACACGTCGGGCAGCCCCTTCACGCATGCCTCGGCGTGGATGCAGCGCTCGCGGTCCCAGGTCACGGTGACCTCGTCGCCGTCGTAGGTGTAGACGTTGGTGTCCATGGAGGAAGAGTCGTCCCGGGAGGAGAAAATGACACCGCTGGTACGAGGAGCGGAGCCGAGCGTTCACCGAGGGAGGATACCGAAGAGGGCGGGCGAGAGAACGGCCGGCGGCCCGGGCCCGCTACTCCGTCGAGGGCGAGTCGTCGAGGAGGCGACGGGCCGTCTGTAGCGTCTCGTCCCGCCCGGCCTGTACGCCGTCGATTGTGCGCTCGACGTGCACGTCGGGCCGGAGCGTGTGGTCGTCGTGGTACGTGTACGCAAGGAACCCGCCGACGAGGATGAGGAAAAGCGCGAGGACAAGAAATTTTCGGATGCGGGACGGCACGTCGGGGGACTGAAATCGTTGGGACAACTGCGGAGAGAAGAAAACCGCACAGAGCAGAGTATTAGATGTATCTGAAGAGTCGGTGCGTGTTGGCAACCGACGATCCCCCTTTTGAAAACGGCCATTCCCGATGAACGTCACCGGCACCGACCCGCAGCACGTCCTCCAGTCCGTCTTCGGCTACGACGAGTTCCGCCCGTACCAGGAGCCGATCATTGACCGGGTCATCGGCGGCGGCGACGCGACGGTCGTAATGCCGACGGGGGGCGGCAAGTCGATCTGCTACCAGATCCCGGCGATGGTGCGGGACGGCTGCGGTGTCATCGTGTCGCCGCTCATCTCGCTGATGCAGGATCAGGTCGACGCCCTGCAGCAGCTGGGCGTCGAGGCGGCGGTGCTCAACTCCAGCCTCAGCGCCGAGGACCGGCGGGCCGTCGAGGAGCAGCTCGCCCACGGGCGGCTCGACCTCTGCTACGTGGCCCCGGAGCGGGCCACCCGCTCGCGGTTCAAGGACATGCTGCGGCGGGCCGAGCCGGCTCTCCTGGCCATCGACGAGGCGCACTGCATCTCGCAGTGGGGGCACGACTTCCGGCCCGAGTACCTGGCGCTGGCGGACCTGCGGGCGGACTTTCCGCGGGTGCCCTGCATCGCCGTCACCGCCACGGCCGACCCGCCGACCCAGCAGGTCATCCTCGAGCGGCTCGGCATGACGGCGGACGACCTCTTCGTCGCGGGCTTCGACCGGCCCAACATCCGCTACGTCGTGGAGCCGAAGGCCTCCCGGCCGCGGCGCCAGCTCCACGACTTCATCGAGCGGGAGCACCCCGGCCAGAACGGCATCGTGTACTGCCTTAGCCGCAAGAGCGTGGAGGGCACCGCCGACTGGCTCAACGAGCAGGGACACACCGCCCTGCCCTACCACGCGGGCCTGTCCGGGGCCAAGCGGCAGGAGCATCAGCAGCGCTTCCTGCGGGAGGACGGGCTCATCATCGTCGCCACCGTCGCGTTCGGGATGGGCATCGACAAGCCCGACGTGCGGTTCGTGGCGCACCTCGACGTCCCCAAGACGCTGGAGGCCTACTACCAGGAAACCGGCCGCGCGGGGCGCGACGGGCGGCCCGCCACCGCCTGGATGGCCTACCGCCGCGGCGACGTGGTGCGCATGCGGCAGCTCATCGACGACTCCGCCGAGAACGACGAGCACCGCTGGACGCAGCGCCACAAGCTGAACGCTCTGCTCGGCTACTGCGAGGCGCCGGACTGCCGCCGCAAGGTGCTGCTCAACTACTTCGGCGAAGAGATGGAGGGGGACGGCTGCGACAACTGCGACAACTGTCGCCGCGCGGTCGACACGTGGGACGGGACGGTGGCCGCCCAGAAGGTGCTCTCCTGCGTCGCGCGCACCGGGCAGCGCTTCGGCAGCGGGCACGTGACCGACGTCCTGCGGGGCAACGACACCGAGAAGGTGCGCCGCCACAACCACACGCAGGTGTCCACCTACGGCATCGGCGCCGACCGCTCGAAGGCCGAGTGGCGATCCGTGATCCGGCAGCTCGTGGCCAAGGGCCTGATCGACGTGGACGTGACCGGGTACGGGGCCCTCACCCTCACCGAGGCGTGCCGGCCGGTGCTGCGGGGGGAGGAAACGGTGGCCCTCCGGGACACCGAGACCAGTGGCTCGGGCGGGGCCTCGACCACGAAGACGGGGAGCGACGGCGAGCTCCCGGCCGACGGCCCGGAGCGGGCCCTCTTCGAGCGGCTTCGGGAGCGGCGGCAGGCGCTGGCCCGGGAGCAGGAGGTGCCCCCGTACGTCATCTTCAACGACAAGACCCTCCGGGCCATGGTGGAGCACCGGCCGGAGACGGCGTCGGAGTTTCGGGCCCTCCACGGGGTCGGCGACGTGAAGCTGGACCGGTACGGGGCGACCTTCCTCGAGGTGCTTCAGAACTTCGAGGCGGAGGCGTAACGTTTCGGCCTTTGGCCGCGGCTTCATACTGCGACACCTCCCCCGAACTTTACTCTCTACAGCCCGTCATGCGTCGCGCCCTCGTCCTGTTCGCCGCGGTCCTTCTGCTCATGGGAGGCGCCCGTCCCGCCGGGGCCCAACAGCCGGACACGACCGGCCCGGCGGCCCGGGGGCAGGGAGACGGGCAGGTGGCGCTCACCGACTGGCCGGCCTCCCTCTCCGGGCTGCTGGACGAGATGGGCCGCAAGGCCCCGTACCTTCTGCCGAAGATCGACTCGCTGGCCCTCGACTACCGGTACGCGGCCGACGACTCGACCTCCCAGTGGTCGTTCGTCCTCGGGTGGCAGCCCGGGGCCCGGGTGTTGTACGAGGGAGAGGTCCTGCCCGCCCGGCGTGCGCCCGCCGGGATCCGGATGGCAAACGTGGAGCTCCGGGCCGAAGTGGTGGCCGACGGCGAGTATGTCGGCGACCTGATCGTGGCCGTCGACAGCATGGCCCTCGCGCCGATCCCGAGCATCTACTCCTTCGAGGTGACGGTGGGCCACGAGCGGCTCCTCCTCGACGCGTCCGGGGCCGCGGCCCGACGGGCATTGCTGGAGGGCGCGACGCTCGAGAATCTCGTCGTCGAGCGAATGGGGTTCGTGTCCGACGCCGCGTCGACCTCCGAGCGGCGCCGGCCGCCCGACGCGCGGGAGCGCCGGTCCGAGCCCCGGCGGGGCCCGAGCGTCTACACGCCGAGCACGCGCATCTTCATCGGCTGGCGCGTGGCGCCGCGGCCCTACTACGTCGACGACCGCGACGGCACGCGGACGGTCCGTCCCCGCCGCGAGACGGTGGGGCGCGGCGCCACCGGGCAGGAAGAGGCCCCGCGCCGGACCGCCGGGCGGGGCGATACGGAGAAGAGCGGGGGGAAGGCGCGAGGGCGGGGCACACGGAGCAGCTCGGACGACGACGATGAGGACGAGGACGACGACGATACGAGCCTCCGCCTGCCGGCCCTCGGGGCGGCGGCCGCCGTGGGCCTGGTGGCCTACGCGGGCGGCACGGTGGGGCTGTACGGTCGGGGCGACACGCCCCTCGGGCTCGCCGCCGGGTACACCCGTCCGGACGGCGGGATTCACCTCCAGGCCGCCGTCAACGGCGCCGTCATCGAGGGCGACAACGGCCAGAAGCTCACGGTGAAGGCGCTCGGGTTCTACGACGTCTTTTCGTCCCCCATTCAGCCCGCGGCCGGGCTCGGCGTCCAGATCGATCCCGCCCGCGACCGCGATGTGGCCCCGTCGGTGTCGCTGGGGCTTGCGGGCAACTTCGGGCCCATCGTGCTCTTCGGGGGCGTCGACCTCGTGCAGGAGACCCCCGAGATCGGCCTGACCTACAACTTCCGGCACGGCCG
>JAZKTD010000229.1:0-5613 GCA_036625705.1 Salinivenus sp. | reverse complement strand
GCCGTCGATGTCGAAGAAGAAGTACCAGCCGTAGTTGAAGGGGACGAACTTGTTGGTGAGGTCGTAGAGCTCGTTGTGCGTCCCCACCGTGATGGTGTGGTCCCCGGCGAAGATGTCGAAGTCATTCGTGAGGGTGAGGACCTCCTGGTCCAGGAAGTTGACCGTCGAGAACGGTTCGCCGCCCAGTTCGATGCCCCCCTGTCCGTCCCCGATGTCCACCGTTGGAAACGGCTGGTTGAGGTTCGTGTCCCGGTCGTCCTCTACGCTCTTGTAGCTGAAAATCAGCTTGTTGGCGTAGTTATTCCCGAACGTGCTGTTGAGCTCCAGCGCGCCAATCTGCGTGGTGTTCGGGAAGACCTCGTTCCGGCTGGAAAAGGAGATGCCCGTCGGATTGCCCCCGAAGGCGTCGACGTTCACCGACTCCGAGTAGTTGTACCGGGCGCTGAGGCGGTGATTCTGATTGATATTCCAGTCCAGCTTCCCGAAGAACTTGTCGCTGTCGAGCGTCGTGGACTGTCCGAAAAGGCTCCCCGGATCGTACCGGTCTCCGACCGTCTGGTCGATAAAGTTCACGAAGTCGTCGAGGTCGGACTCCGACTGGATCGCCGTGCCCCGATACTCATCGAACCCGCCCTCGAACGGCTGCGGCGACGCCTCGTTGTTGATGTCGAAGTTGGCGAAGAAGAAGAGCTTGTCTTCCACGATCGGGCCGCCCACGCGTCCCACGTACCGCTCGTTCGAGAATTCCGGAAACGGTGCGTTCGGCAGGTCCTGCGCGAGGTTCTGGTCGCGGTACTCGAACGCGAAGGAGCCTCTGAACTGGTTGGTCCCGCTCCGCGTCACGGCGTTGATCGCGCCGCCGCCGAAGTAGCTCTGCGTCACGTCGTAGGGCGAGACCTCGATGTTGAACTGCTCAATCGCGTCGATGCTGATCGGCGTGGCGCCGGTCTGCCCCCCGTCCGTGCCGGTGGCCGACAGGCCGAACACGTCGTTGCTCACCGCGCCGTCGATGAAGATCGAGTTGTAGCGGTTGTTCTGCCCGGCAATCGAGATCGAAGACCCGTCATCGTCGTCGTTCCCCACGATGGCCTGGGGCGTAAACCGCGCGAAGTCGGCAATCGAGCGGTCGATCGTCGGCGCGCTCTGGATCTCCTCCTCGGAGATGTTGGTGGAGATGCCCTGCCGCTCTTCGTCGAAGATGGCGCCGCGGTCCCCTACGACCTCCACCTCGTCCATCTGGGCGGTCTGCTCCTGGAGCTGGAACTCAAACCGGCGCGTCTCCCCGAGGTCGAGCTGGATGCCCGTCTCGCGCTGCGACTGGTAGCCGACGAACGAGACGGTGATCGTGTAGGGCCCGCCGACGCGGACGTTCGCGACGGTGAAGCTCCCGTTCTGGTTCGTGGCCGTCCCGTAGCGCGAGCCGCTGGGCTCATGCACCGCCAGGACGTTCGCCCCGGGAATCGGCTCGTCGTTCTCGTCGACGACCGTACCCCGGATCGTCGCGGACGTGACCCCCTGTGCGTGGGTCACCGTCGGCGCGAAGACCAGTGCAGCGAGCAGGAAAATAGGAATCGTAGCCCAACGTCTCATCGTGGTAAGGGGATGATTTCCAGAGTAGATGTGAGCGATGGTGATCGACGTGCACTCTCAAGGTGCACTCGCCGGGCCTCCGGCG
Organism: Salinivenus sp.; assembly: GCA_036625705.1. Lineage (GTDB taxonomy): Bacteria > Bacteroidota > Rhodothermia > Rhodothermales > Salinibacteraceae > Salinibacter. The sequence goes on along the minus strand of JAZKTD010000229.1, from coordinate 3,938 downwards.
CGCCGATACCAGTGGCGATAGCTGAACCCATCCGTTCCGCATGAGACGGAACAGTGGATCTCAGGCTGACATCCGTTAGGGTATAGACCGCACGCGTCATTATCCACCGCCGAGCGGCGGTCTCATCGGCTCTTGCCGTTCTTTCATCGTGCAGTAATGATTTGATAATCAGGGTGAAAGAATTGTAATCCCCGCTGCTCGGCGGCGTTTCCCCTTGCTTTTATCCTGGATTTTAGTCGGGAGCCAGTGCGTGAACGGATGGAAGCGTTTTCCTCCCGTTGGAGGCCCTTCTTCTGTGTCGCAGGCCCTTGCTCTCCCCACCGCTCCACGGCCCCCCTGGACCGGTTCTGAGCGCCAGGACCGGCACGCGTTTGTGAATAATTCACGTTCTGTTTATCCGACGGGAGGGAGTGGAGCCCCGGGCCGAATGCGTCGAGAGCCCTTCTCTCCGTCGCGGCCGCCGGGGGCCGCCCTCTACTCGGCGAGATGGTTTTCGTACCACTCCACCGTGTTGCCGGTCTGGGAGGCCACCAGGACGTCGACGTCCCCGTCCTCGTCCACGTCGGCCACGGTGAGAGAGATCACGTTCGGCACGCCCGTCGCCACCGGCTGGGCGGGCCCGAAGGTGCCGTCGCCGAGATTTTCGAACCACACGACCCGGTTGCTCTCGAAGGCAGCGGCGAAGATGTCCAGGTCTCCGTCGCCGTCGATGTCGCCCGTGTCGATCTCCTCGATGGTCCGGAGACCGGTGGAGAGAACGCGCTTGTTGCCGAACGTGGGCTGGTTGGCCCCCTCCGCCCGGTTTTCGTAGAGGACGAGCGGCTCCTCCCCCGCCTTCCCGGCGAGGACGTCCACGCGCCCGTTCCCGATCACGTCGGCGGTGTGCACCTCAATCGGTTCTCGGAGGTTGGTCCCGACCGGTGGGCGCTGCACGAAGCGCACCGAGTCCCCGGCCTGCCGCTCGGGTTCGTAGCGGGTGATCGCGCTGTCCTTGTACGAGACGACGAGCAGGTCCGGCACGTCGTCGTTGTCGAGGTCCGAGATGTCGAGGGTTTCCAGTCCCCGAACACTGTCGACGACAACCCCCCCCGCTCTGAACCGGCCCTGTCCCCGGTTTTCGTACCAGGTGACGGTCCGGTCGAGAACGTGTCCGGCCACCACGTCGGTATCGCCGTCGTCGTCCAGGTCGACTGCCTCCACCGCGACGGCCCCGTCGGCCTCCGTGTCCAGGGGACGGGCCTCACTGAAGGTATCGCCCTGATTCTCGTACCACGCCACCACGTCGTCCTGCATGGAGGCCGACAGCACGTCGATCCGTCCGTTCCCGGTGAGGTCGGCCGTGGTGACGTCGACCGCCCCGCCGGTCGTCGTATCAATGCCCACCGGCGCCCGAAAGCGGCCGCGCCCCGACAGCGTGTTCTCGCTCCAGGTAACTGCCCGCTCGCCGAGCGCGGCCATCACCACGTCGAGGTCGCCGCCGTCCGCGAGCGAATCGGCACGGACGACCTGCGGCTGCCGAATGTCGGAGGCAATGGGTCGCGGGATGCCGTTGAAGGGCACGCGAAGGATCACGCTGGACTGGGCCGTCGCCCCCGCCGCGTCGGTCACTTCGTAGGGCACCTGGGCCGTGCCGGCAAATCCGGCGGCGACTTGCACCCGGACGCGGGCGGAGTCGACCAGCGTCACCTGGGCCACAGAGTCCGGCACCGGCCCGGCGGCGGTCACCCGAATGCCGTCCTCGTCCGGATCGGAGTCGTTGGGGATCAGGTCGACGAGGACCTCCTCGGACGTGGTAAGCACCCGATCGGGCTGGGGCCGAGGGGCGTGGTTGCCGAACAGCAACCACCATCCGAGCATCAGCACACCGAGCAGCGCGACGACCCCCACGCCGACGTACCGAAGGGCGTCTTCCAGGGCCACCTCGTCGTCGAACTGGATCTCGAGCGTTCGGTCCCCCCCCTCCTCGACCGCCACGGTCCGACGCCAGCGGGCGTCCCCTTCCACGGCGACGGCGCGCAGGCGATGCTCGCCGGGCGGAAGGGAGAGCCGGTGCTCGTCGTCGGGCCCGAGCCGCCCTTCCCGGGTATTGTCCACGTAAAGGTGAGCGGCCCGGTTGGTCTGCACCTGGAGGTGGGCCGGGCCGGCCCCGCTCTCGTCGTCTCGGTGGTTGGTCGCGGCGGTCTCCGTCGACGTCGCTCCGGCCGGGCGCCCCCGCTCCGGGCCCGGGGCCGCCTGCCCGTCGGGGGAACGTGCAGCCTCGGGGTGAATCGCCTCGTCACCCCGACCGGCGTCGGCGGCCGCAGCGGGAGTGGAGAGGTCCTGGAAGTCGATCCGTACGGTCGTCGGCCCCTCGTCCGACGCAGAGACGACCTCCTGCCACGTCAGGGCGTCGAGGGCCATTCGGGGCTTTCCGGCCTCTCCCTGAACGGGAGGACCCGACGCCGTCACGGTTGCGCCGCCGCCGTGGGTCTGATCGGTCCGAACGGCCCGGAGACGATGCGTCCCCCCTTCCACCCCGAGGGTGTACGTCTCGTCGGACTCCAGCTCAGCGGCCTGTCCGCCGTCCACGTACAGCCGGCAGGCGTGGGTGCTCGAGACGCGCAGCTCGGCCGACGCCCCCTCCGCGTCCCGGGTCGGCGCCTCGAGGGTGGTTTGCTCTCCGATCCAGCCGGGCTCGGCCTCGGCGGGCGGCTCGGGGAGGCGCGACGCGAACGCCTCCATCGTCTGCGGCCGATCATCGGGCCGGATCGCGAGCCCCTCCAGCACCGCCTCGTTCGTGGCCGCCGACAGAGAGGGCACCAGTTCCTTCGGTGGAGCCAGGTCGTCCTCCAGAATGCGGGCGGCGGCCTCCGGCGGCTTGTAGCCGGTGAGCGCCCGGTACAGGGTCGCCGCACAGGCGTAGACATCGGTCCACGGCCCCTGATCGCCGTGGCTGTGGTACTGCTCGTGGGGGGCGTATCCACGCTTCAGCACCACCGACATGCTCTGCGTGCGTCCGCCCACGGCGGTCCGCGCCGCCCCGAAGTCGAGCAGCACGACCTTCCCGATGTCGGCCAGGTACACGTTGTTCGGGTCGATGTCGCGGTGGAGAATGTCCTCTCCGTGGACCGCCGAAAGGCCCTCGACCACCTGCTCGGTAATCAAGAGGGCTTCGTCTTCCGGCAGAAAGCCGTTCCGGGCCGCCAGGTACTCCGACAGGGTGCGCCCCTCATAGAAGTTCATCACCAGGTAGCCGGTGCCGTTCTCCCGGAAGAAGGTCCGCACCCGGACGATGTTGGGGTGGTCCTCAAACTTGGCGAGGGTCCGGGCTTCCTGAAGGAACCGTTGGAGCCCGAACATAAAGTCGTCGGCCTCTCCGCCCGACGAGCGCGGCTGCACGGTGTGGGATCCCGTCTTCCGGACGGCGATGTTGCTCGGCAGAAACTCCTTCACGGCCACCACCATCTCGAGCACCTCGTCGAACGCGAGGTAGGTGATGGCGAATCCGCCCACGCCAAGGACCCGCCCCACACGAAACTGGTCGTTCAGCAGCGTCCCCTCATCGAGCGCGAGCGGGCGCCGATCGGAGGGATCGTCTTGAAAAACGTCGTCCCGCTCCATGTCGGGGGGAGGTCGAAGGAAGAAGCGCGATGCGCCGTGCCACCTGTATCAAGTGACCTCTCGGCCCGTTCCGCCCGGTTCCGGCTGTTTGTCTGGATTACGGTCCCTCTCGGGAAATCACAACGTCGGGGGGCCTCCGCAGGAGTACACGAAACGAAAACGCCGGGCCGCAGGGGGGCACGATCCGGCGTCGTGCGGCGCCGAATGCACGTCGCCCCGGTGGGTGTGCACTCTTCTCCTCCGCTGGACCTTGCCGGGGGGAACACCGCCCGATCCGATCTCTCCCGCCTGTGGTGGGTCTCTTCCTCTGCGGGCTCCGTCCCAAGAAGGGGGCTGGC
>JAZKTD010000228.1:0-5666 GCA_036625705.1 Salinivenus sp. | reverse complement strand
CTAGTGCTCCACGCCCGATGGTTCCCCTCCTCGTCGACCGCGGGCCTGAGCCTCGACACGTCCAGAGTCGTGGGCATATAGGTCAGCGACAGCATCGGATTGCCCGGGTTGTCTGACAGCTCGGGCCGGAAGTCGGACTCCTGAATGGAGTAGTTTAGCTTTCCGTCCACGTGCAGGTTGCCGACGTCGCCCGCACCGCGCAGATTCATGGTCGTTCGTCCCACGTCCGACGCCGGGATGACGTATCCATCGTCCATACGAGACATCGACACCCGCACGTTGTACCCAGATCCACTCCTCGTAACGGCCACGGAGTGCTCCGACCGGATGCCCACGTCGTAGAAATCCTGCAGGTTGTCCCGATGCGCCTCGTAGGGGCGCATCTCTCCGTCGAACTGGACGGCCTGATCAACCTCGCCGACCGGCGCCCCCCAACTGCTGAGCGCAGTCTCCAGGGCCTCCTGCTGCGAAGACGGGGCCTCGCCCCGGGTCCCCTGACCGTACTGGTATTGGAACTCGTCGAAGGTCGACTTTAGCCACTCGCTCTTCACACTGCCGCTGTACTCGGCCGAGAACGTTTCCTGGTCTGTAATCCCACCCCCCTTCGTTTCGATGATGACGACCCCGTTCTGGGCCCGCGATCCGTACAGGGCGGCGGCGGATGCCCCCTTCAGCACCGACAGCGACTCGATGTTCTCGGGGTTGATCGTCGAGAGGGCGTCGCCCCCGTCGGTCCCGCCCCACTTCGAAGCGTTTCCTTCCTGGACATTTCGGATCGGTACGCCGTCGACGACGAACAGGGGATCGTTGCCGGACAGGTTTGTGTTTCCCCGGATCGTGATGCGGGTCGAGCCGCCCGGCCCGGTGGGGGGCGCCTGGATGTTGACGCCGGCCAGCTTGCCCTGGAGGGCCTCCCCGAGGTTGTTCGTCCGCGTCTCGGCAAGTTCGCCGCCCTGCACCTCCTCTACGGAGTAGCCCAGGCTTCGCTGCTCCTGTTCTTGGCCGTAGGCCGTAACGACAACCCCCTCCAAATCCTCGACCTTCTCCTCCAGGGTGACCCGGATCTGAGTGCGGCCGTTCAGGTTCACCTCCTTCTGGCGGAACCCGACGAAGCTGAACCGAAGTGTCGCCTGTGGATCACTGACCTGGAGCGAAAACTCTCCACTTGGGTTCGTAGTCGTGCCCTGGTTGGTACCCACCTCGCGCACGTTGACGCCGGGGAGAGGCTGCTGATCCGCAGTGGACACGACAGTACCCTCCACCTCCACATCCTGCGCATGGGCGGTCACTGCGAGGCCCAAAAGCAGGACACAGGCCGTCAGGGTCTTGAGAAGGGCACTTCCGGACCGAGAGGCGTAGACGTGCAGCATGGTTGGGTCGGGATGGATGACTGGTCAATGAAGAGGAGCGCATCGAACAGGGCTTGCCCTGCCTGGGAACCGCGGCAGTCCGTTCGAAGCGGCGTGATTCCGACGCGGATTAGCGAAGGTGCTACACCAACTTTAGCCAATGTTCTCACCTTGTGTCAAGAGGAATTCACATGGAAGCGGTTCCATATGTCCGGAACCGGTTCCAATTTGCTACGGGCTTGAAGACGAATTCTCGTACTCCTACGGTGGATGTGCCCCGTGACCAATAAACAAAGATTCTTCACGCATCTGGCGCTGAACAAGAGGTCAGCTATGTTGGGCAACCTCCAGGAACAGCGCGACCGGCGGTGGGCAAGGCAGATCCGAACGCCTCCGAGAAAATCTCCCGCGCCTACCCAGAGTAGCCCTACGCCTGCGCCGGAGAGCCCGTCGGTTGCCGAGGACATCGTTGAGATCTTTTGTGATGTGTGGAGCCGGCGCCCCTGCGTCTGCGGTCGGGCGGCCGTGGAACTGTGCGAAGGCAATGGGCACTGTCCGTTTTGTGACTCCGATCTCCCGACCTCTGGTCTTCAGGGAGGGGGTCGGCTCGTCGACATGCTCCGAGATCCTCGCGCCTAACTGATCCTCGCGTCCAGTCGATCGTGACCCTCCACTCTCTTCCTGATGCGTGTCCGGCACCCATGCGATGTCTGCGACCCCGCGTCCCTTCCGGGAACTGGATATTGCTTGTCGCGGTGGGGGCCATCCTTCTGCTGATGTCCGCCTGCACCGCCGATCCGGGGGCGACCGGGCCTGAGCGACCGAACGTGGTCCTCGTCCTCGCCGACGATCTCGGCTACTCCGACATCAGTCCCTACGGTGCCGCAAAGATCGAGACGCCCCACCTCCAGCGCCTGGCCGAGGGCGGGATGCGCTTCACGCTGATGCACAACACCAGCAAGTGCTTCCCCTCGCGGGCCGAGCTTTTGACCGGCACCTACGCCCAGCAGTCCCACATGCACGACGAGCCCGGGGCGTTCGAGAATGCGGTCATGCTCGGCGAGGTGCTCGGGCGGGCCGGCTACCGGACGATCTACGTCGGCAAGCACCACGGAACGGACAACCCCTACCACTGGGGCTTCGACCACTACTGGGGCCTGCGGGACGGGGCGGCCAGCTACTTCAATCCCGGCGAGAAGCGGCCTGTCGACCCCGGCGAGCCGGCGCAGAAGGACTGGGCGTATCCGCGAACGTTCGTGTTCGACGACTCGACGGCCGCGCCGTTCACGCCGGAGGCCGGCTACTACGGCACCGACACCTGGACCGACTGGGCCCTCGAGCTGCTGGGGCGCTACGAGGAGGAGCAGCGGCCCTTCTTCCTGTACCTCTCCTACCAGGCCCCCCACGACCCGTTGCAGGCCCCGGAGGAGACGATCGAGAAGTACGAGGGCGCCTACGACGAAGGCTACGCGGCCGTCCGGACGGCCCGCTACGAGCGGCTCCTCGACTCGGGCCTGATCGAGGAGGACACCTACCCGCTCTCGGAGCCGACCCACCGCGACTGGGACACGCTCAGCACCGACGAACGGGCGGATCAGGCCCGGCGGATGGCAGTCTACGCTGCGATGATCGACCGGATGGACCAGAACATCGGGCGCGTTATCGAGCACCTGGAGGCGCGGGGCGAGATGGAGAACACCCTCTTCGTGTTCGCCTCCGACAACGGGGCCTCGGCGGAGGTGGTGTCTATGGAAGATTCGGGACCGATCGGCTCGGTCACCCGCTGGGCGTCGCTCGGGGAGGACTGGGCCAACGTCGCCAACACGCCCTTCCGCCGCTACAAAAACGACAGCCACGAGGGCGGGACGGCCACGCCGTTTATCGTGCACTGGCCGGGGGTCGTCGAGCCGGGGACCACGACCGAGACGGTCGGGAAGTTTGTCGACCTCATGCCGACGCTGGTGGACCTGACGGGGGCGACGTACCCGGACACGTACAAGGGCGACTCGGTCGCCCCGATGCAGGGGCGGTCGCTGCTTCCGGTGCTGAGGGGGAAGTCAGTCGAGCGGGAGGCGCCGATTTTCAACGAGTGGGCCGGCGGCAAGTCGATCTACCGGGACGGGTGGAAGCTCGTGCAGGGCCGGGACACCAGCCGATGGGAGCTCTACCACCTGCGGGAGGACCGGACCGAGACGAACGACCGGGCCGATGCGCGCCCCGCTTTCGTCGAGGAGATGGCCGCCCGGTGGCAAACATGGTACGAGGGCACCGCCCCGTACCGGGAGCCGGAGTCGGAATAGCGATTGGGAGGGCGTGTAGCGACTGGGAGGGCGTCGTCCGGAGTGGGCCCTGCTTTTCTCTTCGCAGCCTCATACAGACCGACCTCATGATGCAGCTTGTCAGAGCGGCGCCCTGTGCACTGCTGCTCGCGGTCCTCGGCTTGTTGAGCGGCCCGACGGCGGGACACGCCCAGGAGGCGACCTCCCCCTACAATTTTCCCTACGGGTACCCGTTCTCCGATTATCCGGTGGCCGGGGCCGCCCACCCGAGCCAATCGTACGACTACCTGGCGGATCCTCCCAATCCGACCCAGGGGCTCAAGCGGGTCGCCCCGCACGCGCTGCGGCTGATTCAGACCGACCGGGCCGAGACGGCGATCGACTACGCCAACCGGTACATGGAGACCCATCCGAATCTGATGGACGCGGAGCTGCTCTTCATGCGCAGTATGGCCCAGGCCCAGCTCGGCCGCACCGACGCGGCGGCCCGGAGCATGCGGGCGGCGATCGAGGAGACCGATCTGCCGCCGGAGCGATTTCTCGCCGGCCCGCGCCGACTGTTTGCCCCCCTCCACAATCACGAGGCGTTTGTGCGGCTTTGGGAAAAGCATCGCGACGAGCTGGTGCACGGGCCGATGCTGGGGCGGATGACCGACACGAGCGTGGCGGTCTGGGTGCGGACCGTGACCGAGATGCCCGTTCGGGTGGCCGTCCGGGAGTCGCCCGGCCAGGAAGAACCTGTCGTCGTGTCCGATCCCGTGATGACACAATCGGACGCCGATTACACCGCGGAGGTGCCCGTCCGCGGTCTCCAGCCCGACACCGAGTATTCCTATGAGGTGCTGCTGGGCTCGGAACGGATTGCGGTCGGCGGTGAGAATCAGCAGTTCCGCACGTACCCTCGGCAGCACCAGTCCGATCAGTTTCGCATTGCGTTTGGGGGCTGCGGGGGATACGTACCCCACAACGAACGCATGTGGGATACGATTGCCCAGTTCAATCCGCGGGCGTTTTTCACCCTCGGGGACAACGTCTACATCGACGATCCGGAGAGCCCGGATCAGGCCCGGTACCGCTACTACCGACGCCAGTCCCGCCCGGAATTCCAGCGACTAGTGAGCGGGAGTCCTGTGTACTCGATCTGGGACGACCACGACTTCGGGATGAACGACAGCTGGGGCGGGCCCCGCGAAGAGGTGCCCTACTGGAAGCCGATGGTGGGGGAGATCTTCTCGCAGAACTGGGTGAACCCAACGTACGGAAGCGGCGACAAGCCGGGCGTCTGGTTCGACACCCACGTCGGGGACGTCCACTTCATTTTTCTCGACGGGCGGTACTACCGGGAAGATACCGGCCGAATGGGAGGCGAGGGCGTTGAGAATCCGTCCATGCTGGGGCCCGACCAGATGGACTGGCTCGAGGAGACGCTCACCGAGTCGGAGGCGACGTTCAAAGTGCTCGTCTCGCCGGTGCCCTGGCACTACGACGCAAAAGGGGACGGGCCGAATCGAGTGGATGGATGGGCGGGATACAAGAACGAACGGGAAACGATCTTCTCCTGGATCGACGAGCACGAGATTGAGGGCGTCCTGCTGATGTCCTCCGACCGGCACCGCTCGGACGCCTGGGTCACCGAGCGAGAAGGCGGCTACGACCTGTACGAGGTCTCGTCGGGGCAATTTACGAACCAGCACACCCACAGCGTGCTCGAGGGGGCCCTGTTCGGCTACAACGAGAAGCCCTCGTTCGGCCTGCTGCACTTCGACACCGAAGCGGACGACCCCACGGTGACCTACGAGGTTGTGAACATCAACGGCGTCAAACAGGACACCCTCCGCATCCAGCATTCGGACCTCACCTATTGACCCGCCGACAGGCGCTGAGGCGGAGCCGGCGTCCTGAAATCACCGTCCCGGCGGCTCTTGTGACAGGCCGACGTGTGATTCGTCTATTTACAGGAACCCTCCCCCGAGTCATGCCCCAACGCTCTCCGGCTGTTCTTCTCCTCTCGCTTCTTCTGCTCTGGGCAGCTCCGCTG
>JAZKTD010000227.1:0-5735 GCA_036625705.1 Salinivenus sp. | reverse complement strand
TGCTCTTCCCCGACACCAATCGCTTCTGCTCATGGCTTCAAAACGAGTCACATTCACGAACGCCGAGGACATTTCGCTCGCGGCCCGTCTGGACCTCCCGACTCGGAATCGGCCCGACGCCTTCGCCCTTTTCGCCCACTGCTTCACGTGCTCGAAGGACCTGCGGGCCGTCGGGGCCATCAGCCGCGCGCTGAACCGGCAGAACATCGGGGTCCTTCGGTTCGATTTTACGGGCCTGGGGGAGAGTGAGGGGGACTTTTCGAAGACCAACTTTTCCTCGAACGTCGGCGACCTGGAGGCCGCGGCCGAGTTTCTGGAGGCGGAGTACCAGGCGCCCCGAATCCTGATTGGCCACTCCCTCGGGGGGGCAGCCGTTCTGCAGGCGGCCGAGCGGGTGCCGAGCGCCGAGGCCGTCTCGACGATCGCCGCGCCGTACGACCCCGAGCACGTGACGCGCCATCTCGACGACGCGCTCGAGGAAATTCAATCCAGCGGCGAGGCGCAGGTCACGCTCGCGGGCCGGTCCTTCACCATCCGCAAGCAGTTCCTCGACGACCTGGCCGCCACGAGAATGGAGGAAACCATCCGAACGCTCGAGCGCGCCCTGCTGGTGTTCCACTCGCCGGTCGACCGGACCGTGGGCGTCGGCAACGCGGCCCGGATCTTCGAGGCCGCCAAGCACCCGAAGAGCTTCGTGTCGCTCGACGACGCGGACCATCTGCTCACCGACGTCGACGACGCCGAGTACGTGGGCACGGTGCTCGGCGCCTGGGCGCGGAAGTACGTCGACTTCAGCCCCGACGAGCAGCCGCCCGCGGAGGGGGAGGTCGTCACCCGCACCGAGGACGCGTACCGGACCGAGGTGACGGCGGGCCGACACGCCCTCGTGTCCGACGAGCCCGAGTCGGTGGGTGGGACCGACGCCGGCCCGACACCCTACGACTTCCTCCTCACGGCCCTCGGCAGCTGCACGGGCATGACGCTCCGGATGTACGCGGACCGCAAGGACTGGCCCCTTGAGGAGGCCCGCGTGCACCTCTCCCACGAAAAAGTGCACGCCACGGACTGCGATCACTGCGACGTCGAGGACGGCAAGATCGACCGCATCCAGCGGCACATCGAGCTGACGGGCGACCTCACGCCCGAGCAGCGAGAGCGGCTGCTGGAGATCGCGAACAAGTGCCCGGTCCACCGCACGCTCCACCGCGAGATCGACGTGCAGTCGGCCCTACGGGGCGCCGCCGTGGAGACCGGGTGAGCCACCGGAGCGGGGGGCATCCGTAGGTTCGGCCGCCCGAACCGCCAACGTTGGGAACCGATCCGGTGTCGGCGAATCACGTCGACATGTGACGTATAGGAAAAGACACGTCTGTTCATTTCTTGAATGTGTATCCTCGGCCGACGGGAGAAAGGGGCCCGTCTCTGCGGCTGATCGCATCCATTCCTTAGACTTCGACGGTCGGTATGATTGAACGCATCGACTTTGCACTGGAACCGGGGGTTGTTCTCTTTGCCGTTCTGTTCTTCGTGCTCATCAACGCCCTCATCGCGGCGGCCGTGTATCCCTACTTCCAGCGTGACCGCGCTTCTGACGAGGCGCGAACGGCGGATCCTGGTCGGGACACCAAAGACTTCATGGACGGGACGCCGTCGGATCCGAAGGTCCTCGAGCAGCGGGTCGACGAGTTTATCGCCGACATGGAGGAGTCGAGCAACGAGTAGAGGAGACGTGCGACCGGGGCTGTCGTGCGGCCTCAGCCGAACTGGTAGCGGCGCTGGCGCAGGAGGACGAGGAAAAACGGCACGCCGCAGAGGGCGGTAAGGATGCCCACCGGCAGTTCCTGCGCGGGCAGCAGGGTGCGGGCGGCGAGGTCGGCCCAGCACAGGAAGATGGCCCCGGCCAGGAAGCTAAGCGGCACGAGGCGGCGGTGGGGAACGCCGGTCAGCAGCCGCACGGCGTGGGGCACAATGAGCCCGACGAACCCGATGGCCCCGGAGACCGCGACGAGGGTGCCGGTGACCAGGGCGGCGAGGACGATGAGCCCCCGCTTGAGGGTCTCGACGGGCATGCCCAGGCTCTGGGCCGGCTCTTCGCCGACGAGCATCGCGTCGAGCGGCCGGGCCAGCACCAGAAGGGTGCCCAGCCCCAGGCCGGTGGTGAGGGCGGGAATGGGGAGCTGTTCCCACCGGGCCCCGTTCAGGGAGCCGAGCAGCCAGAAGAGGACCGCCCGCAGCTTGTCGGGCTCCGGGGACGAGAACGTGATAAACGACGTGAGGGAGGCCATCAGGGCCGACATCGCCACGCCGGCCAGCAGCAGCCGCGCCACCGACACGCGCGGCCCGTCCCGGGCCACGAGGTAGACCAGCGTGATCGAGGCGAGCCCGCCCAGAAAGGCCGCGACCGGCATTGTGAGGGTGCGGGAGAGGAGGGGCGGAAGAAAGCCGAGGTAGAAGAGGGAGGCGCCGGCGGACGCCCCGCTGGAGATGCCAAGGATGTAGGGCTCCGCGAGCGGGTTCCGCACGAGCGTCTGCATGGCCACGCCGATGATCGAAAGGCCGCCCCCGACGATGCAGGCCAGCACGGCGCGCGGCAGACGAAGCCGCCAGACGATCCGGTCGACCACCGGGGCGACCGCCGCGTCGAGCCCCAGGAGGTGATGCCCCAGCACACGATAGACGTCGAGCCACTCAATCTCGGCACTGCCGAAGGCGACCGACACGCCGACGGTGCCGACGAGCCCCGCGACCAGTACGAGCCCGGACGTCCAGACACGGGTCATGGGGTTGGAGGCGGGGCCGAGGGGGAGAGACGAGAGGAACGGAGCCCCGAGGAGTCCGGCGACCGGGACGGCAACCCCGCCCCTCCGAACCGATCCGGGTGGAGGCGAGCGGCCACGCGGCGGGCCCCCTCCACCAGTCGGGGGCCGGGGCGCAGCAGGAGGCTGGGGGGGAGACTGTAAACGCGGCCGTTCCGAACGGCGGGCACCACGTCCCAGGTCGGGTGCAGCTCCAGGAGCCGCGAGGGGTCGTAGTCCGCGCCCCAGGCCCCGATGATGACGTCCGGTCGGGCGGTCAGGACGAACTCCTCGCTGAGCGTGGGCGCCGACGCGTCGAGGGTGTCCGTCACGCTTCGCCCGCCCGCCAGCTCGACCAGGCGGTGCACGTAGCTCTCCTCTCCGAAGCTGTAAAGGGTGTCGTCGCCGACCAGGACCAGCACCCGGGGGCGCTCGCTCGCCGCCAGCGAGTCGGTCCGCGCCTCGAGCCGGGCGACCCGCCGTTCGAGGGCCCGGGCCGTGTCGGTGGCCGCGGCCTCGGTACCGAGCAGAGTGCCCGTCCTGCGGATCGCGTCGAAGACATCGGTCAGCGAGCCGAAGGAGAAGAAATAGATCGGTACGTCGAGCGCCGCGAAGGTCTCCGTGTCGCCCGGGGGGTTTACCTGATCGGTCGCGAGGACGAGGTCCGGGTGTGCGGCGGCCACGGCCTCGAAGTCCACCGGCAGCGCGCTGATGCGGTCGAGGGTGTCGACGGCCGGGGGATAGTCGTCGGCCGTCGTAACGGCCACGAGCCGGGAGCCGCCCCCGGCCGCAAATGCGATCTCGGTGAGGTTGGGGGCGAGAGAGACGACCCGCTCGACGGGGCGGTCCAGCTCCACGGTGCGGCCCAGCGCGTCCGTTGCGGTTGTGGGCGCGGGCGACCGCTCGCCGCCCCCGCAGCCGGAGGCGACGGGGAGAAGCAGTGCGAGCAGGAGCCCGCATCGAAGTACGTACATCGGACGGACGAGGGAGGGCCACAGTGAGTAAACACGAACCGACCGCATCCTACGGGAGGCGCAGACAGTTGTTGGCGGGGGCGCCGGCCGGGTCGTCGGAACGAAGAGGTGGAAATTTCCCCAAAGACGGCGTGGGACGGCCCCTTAGAATCTTTCGGGCCCCCGACGCGTCTGTAAAAATGGTTGAATGGGAAGATATGAAGTGCTTATGTTAACATTGTTCGGCGAACACTTCTGCCCAGGGCGTGTGGGATACAATTCGTAACGCCGACGGAACGATTGAGCTCTCCTTGCTGACGGACAGACCCGCCACCTATGAACAAGCGAATTTTTGTCGTTGACGACGAGCCGAAGATTGGCAACCTATTTTCGAATGTGCTGGAGCGGGACGGATACGAGGTCGAGACGTATCTGAATCCGGTCTCGATGCTCGACGCCCTCGACGACGGCGCGAAGGAGCCCGACGTGGTGGTGGCGGACATGATGATGCCGGACATGAACGGCGTCGAGCTTCTGGAAACCCTTCAGGAGCGGACGCTGGACGTCCCCGTGATCATCATGACGGCGCACTCCTCGGTCCAGACCGCCGTGGAGGCGATGCGGCAGGGTGCCTTCCACTACCTCCAGAAGCCGGTAAACCTGGAGGAGATGCGCGCCCTTCTCGAGAAGGCCGTCGAGCTCTACGGGGCTCAGCAGGAGCTCCAGCAGATCAAGACTGAGAAGCAGAAGGCCTATCCGATCGACGGCATCCTGGGCGAGAGTGACGCCATCGTCCGGGTCCGCGAGACGATTGAGACGCTCTGCGACGCCTCGAATACCACGGTGCTTCTGTCCGGAGAGACGGGCACCGGAAAGAACCTGGCGGCCAAGACCCTGCACTACAACTCCCCGCGCGCCGAGGAGGCGTTTACCGACATCAACTGCGCGGCCCTCCCCGACAACCTGCTGGAGGCGGAGCTGTTCGGGTACGAGGAGGGGGCCTTCACCGACGCCCGGGACTCGAAAGAGGGCCTGATCGAGGTGGCCGACGAAGGCACCCTCTTCCTCGACGAGATCGACTCGATGAGCATGGCCCTTCAGGCCAAGCTGCTGTCCTTTCTGGAGAGCCGCCAGTTCCGGCGCCTTGGGGGGGTAGAGGACCTCTCGGCGGACGTCCGAATCCTCTGCGCCACCAACTCGAACCTGGAGCAGAGCGTGCAGGACGACACCTTCCGGAAAGACCTCTTTTACCGCATCAACGTGGTGAACGTCAAGATGCCGCCCCTCCGCCACATGGGCGACGACGTGATGCTCATCGCCCGTCACATGGTGGGGGAGTTCAACCGCGAGTTCGGCAGCGACGTGACCGGCTTCACCGACGCGGCGGAAGAGAAGCTCCGCGATCACATGTGGCCCGGCAATGTCCGCGAGCTGCGGAACGTGCTGGAGCGGGCCATGATCTTTACCGACGGCGATCGGATCGACGCCGACGCACTGACGCTGGCGCCGCCGGGACGGCTCGACGACGTGCACTCCTCGGAAGGGGCGTTTCAGTTTCCGCTGGGGCGAACGCTCAAGGACCTGGAGAAGGCCTACATTCGGCGGACCCTCGAAACCCGGACCGACGACAGCTACGCGGAGATCGCCGATGACCTCGGCATCTCGAAGAAGACGCTCTGGGACAAGCGCAAGCGCTACAACCTCGACGAGCTGGTGGAGCGGTAGTGGCCGTGCACAACTGAATGGACGGAGATCGCAAACTCCGCAGCGGGGTCGCCCCCTGTTTCTTCGTCGACACGTTTCTTCGTCGACAGGGAGGTCCGTCCGCCTGCGCCCCGCGGCCCAGCGATACCGATCCATGAGAACCCACGCAAATCATTGTCCCCGATCGCTAGGGACCGTGTACAGCCGCAAGCAGGAATCGGACGTCGCGAATGTATTCACGGATCGGTACGAGCGGCGCCACAACGGCCGCCCTCGACGTTGT
>JAZKTD010000226.1:0-5763 GCA_036625705.1 Salinivenus sp. | reverse complement strand
TGGCTGTGGGGCCAGTATTTCCCCTACGAGTTGTCGGACGGACGGTCCTGGAACGAGGTGGCCGACACCGTGGCGGACCGGCTGATCGATCAGTTTGAAACGTACGCCCCGGGCATCCGCGACCACATCGTCGGCCAGCTCTTTCAACATCCGGAATGGCTGGAACGGAATCTTGGGCTGTATCGCGGCAACGTCATGCACCTGGAAATGAGTCTAGACCAGATGTTTGCGGGGCGACCGGCGCTCGGCCTGGCCTCGTACCGCGGGCCCGTCGACCAGATGTTTCTAACCGGCGCAAGCACCCATCCGGGTGGGGGGATCATGGGGGCGTCGGGCCGAAATGCCGCCCGCGCCATCCTGTCCGACCTCGCCTGATGGGCTGGTAGCGCGTTCCTCCCCTCCACCTCCCGGAGATCGATGTCGTACCTCGTTTTCCATCTCGTGCTGATTGTCCCGCCAATTGTGCTGATGGCGGCCACGCTTCCCTCCTCGCTGGGCAGGCTTGGGGGGTGGCGGGCCCGCGCCGCCCTGCCGCTTATTGCAGGGATCGCCCTCACCTACACGACGGCCTGGGACAACTATCTGGTTGCCCGAGAAGTCTGGTGGTACGGCCCTGAGCGTGTACTCGCCACAATTGGGTTCGTACCCGTCGAGGAGTACCTCTTTTTTATCCTCCAGCCCATCCTCACGGGTCTCTTTCTCTTCCAGTACCTCGCCCGGCGGAACGACCCACTGCCGGCAGCGGGAGCCGGCAGTGCGTGGGGCGGCTTTTTTACGTTTGCGGCCATCACCGGCGGGGGCGTACTACTGCTCACCGGCGGGCCGGAGGGGCTCTACATGGGCCTGGTCCTCACCTGGGCGTGTCCCCTCCTGGCAGGCATGTGGCTCTACGACGGAGAAACGCTCTGGGCACATCGTCGCACCCTCCTCTACGCCGTGGGCGTCCCCACCGTCTACCTGTGGGGGGCCGACGCCATCGCCATCACCGCCGGCATCTGGACCATCTCCAGCACCTACACGCTCGGGCTGGCAGTTGGAAATCTCCCGGTCGAAGAAGCCACGTTTTTTCTCGTGACCAACTTGTTGGTCGTCAAGGGAATTCTTCTCCTACTGTATGGATCCCACGAGGCTCTGGACCGATCTTTTCGGTAAATGCAATCTCCTAACTCCCTGAGCATCCCGAGTTTTCGTGGATGTTACTTCATATATAACTGCTTCCTTACAATTTACGCTGGGGACACAAGGGCAAGGAATTGGGACCTTAGTCGCTAGAACATATATTAGGAATGTCCACTGAACGGCATTCAGGGCACTACCCGGGTTACAGCTACAACGGTTGGGGCGTATCCCACCGAAGGGGTCCCTGGATGCTCCCCGATCCTGAGGTCGGATTGACCTCAATCGGATAGGGACGGTGGAGCTGTCGGTCTTGCAAGTTGAAAGGGCTGATCAGCTACCGTCCCGCTCCTGGACTGTCGCAATATCACCCACTAAACGGAGGCCTACCATGCTACAGGAACTTCCAACACTTTCAGCGGCGCAGTATTCGCTGGTCTTCAATATGTTCTCGTTCACGGTCGCCACGATGACGGCCGCGTTCGTGTTCTTCGTGCTGGCCCAGAAGAACGTCGCGCCGAAGTATCGAATCTCGATGATGGTTTCGGCGCTCGTGGTGTTCATTGCTGGATACCACTACTTTCGCATCACCGGAAGCTGGACAGATGCGTACGCCCTGAACCAGTCGATGGGCGTTTACGAGCCCACCGGTGACCCCTTCAACGACGCTTATCGGTATGTGGACTGGCTCCTCACCGTCCCACTCCTCACCGTTGAACTCGTGCTCGTAATGGACCTTCCGGAAGGCGAAAGCGGTCCTTTGGCGGCGAAGCTCGGGTTTGCGGCCGCCCTCATGATCGCACTCGGGTACCCTGGCGAAATCAGCGGCGACACCAGCCTGTTCGGTGTCCGCGGTCTCTGGGGCTTCCTGAGCACGTTGCCCTTCGTGTATCTCCTGTATGTGCTGTTCACGCAGCTGGGAGATGTCATTCAGAAGCAGTCCAGTACGGTCGCGACGCTGATTGGCAATGCGCGGCTGCTGCTGCTCTTCACTTGGGGCTTCTACCCGATCGTGTACATGGTGCCGATGTTCGTCGGCGGGTTCCCGTCCGAGGCTCCGGGCACCATGGCGGCGCTCCAGGTTGGGTACACCATCGCCGACGTTCTGGCGAAGGCCGGATACGGTGTGCTGATCTACAACATCGCCAAGCAGAAGTCGATTGAGGAAGGCTTCAATGTGAACGAGGTCGTCCAGCCGGCCAGCGCGCAGGCGTAACGTCCTGTTCCGCATTTGAGGAATGAAGAGTTCCTCCCTTCGCCCACCGTCGGGGTCTCCGGCGGTGGGTTTTTTTGTTGTCCACGAAACGATCAGACACAACGGTGAATTCAGTGGGACCGTCATCCCTCCGCACGCAGAGCGACGCCCCTATGGACGCGCCCTCGACGGCTCCCGAGAACGTGAAGACCATCCCCACCCTGGCGGGCCCGACGGCCGTGGGGAAGACGGACCTGAGTCTCGCCCTCGCCGAGCGTATGGACGCCGAGATCGTGTCGGTGGACAGCCGCCAGATCTACGAGGAGCTCACGATCGGCACGGCCAAGCCCGGCGCGGAGGCACAGAGCCGCGTGCCCCATCACTTCATCGGGGAGCGTTCCCTGCAGTCGCCCATCTCTGCCGGCACGTACGCCGACGAGGCGAACCGTCGCATCCAATCGATTGTGGAGCGGGGCCGCCGGCCCCTTGTTGTCGGCGGAGCCACCCTGTACCTGCACGCCCTTCAGGAGGGACTGGCCGACATCCCCGACGTCGAGGACGAGGTGCGCACTTGGCTCGAGGAGCGGCTCGAGGAAGAAGGCCCCGAGGCGCTCTACGACGAACTCCGGGAGGTGGACCCGGCACAGGCCGACAAGGCCGACCCCACGAAGACGCAGCGGGTGATCCGCGCCTTGGAGGTATACCACGGCACCGGGAAGCCCCTCACGCACTACCACGAGCAGCAGCCGGAGCCGCCGTTCTCCTTTACCACGGTCGTGCTCAACCGAGACCGGGAGGTCCTCTACGAACGCATTAACCGGCGCGTGGACCAGATGCTCGAGGAGGGGCTCCTGGACGAGGTGCGCGCGGTCATGCAGATCGACGGGGTGGAGCTGGACGAACCCCCGCTGAGCACGATCGGCTATCGGGAGCCGATTCAGCATCTTCGCGGCGAGCTGGACTACGACGAAATGGTCCGGCTCGTGAAACGCAACACGCGCCGATACGCCAAGCGTCAGATCACCTGGTTTCGCCGGTACGACGAGTATACCTGGGTCAACGCGGCGGAGACGACCCCCGAGGACCTCCTCGATCACTTCCGTTCGGCGTAGGCCCGCCGGGCCCAGCGGAGGCGTGCGCGGAGAGCCCTCCGCAGCTGGTCAAGGACGCGACACAGCGTCGGCCAGTAGAGCCAGAGGCCCAGGGTCGTGCCCCCGCCCCAACCCAGGATGATCCATGTCCAGTAGGGCCCGCCTATGTAGAAGAGATACGTACCGACCGAGAACGCAGCCGCCCAGAGCCACGGCCACGCCGGCCGGTCGTGCACCACGCCAATCGCCAGAATCGGCAGAAAGTACCACGGGTGGACCGTGGTGCTAAAAAAGAGAAAGGCGCCGATCACGACGAGGGCCGACCGGCGAAACGACCACCCCCTCCACCAGTCCAGGAGGTAGAAGAGGCTCAGCAGCATCAGAAAACAATAGCGGAAGGCCGGTCCGATTTGCTTGCTCCAGTCGGCCCCCGTCACCAGACGGAAGATGTACTTGGTGAGGTAGTAGGGCCCGGCGTTGAATTCGAAGAGTTGGGAGAACAGGTCGACCGAGGCCTTCATGTGGGGCAGGACGTAGGGGGCCGCGTACGGGACCGTGACGCCGACGACGAGAATGCCGCCGGGCCAGAGGCTCGACCAGCCGTAGCGCCGGACGAGAAAGGGCCACAGGACAAACGGATAGAGTTTGACGAGGCCCGCCCCCGCCACCGCCAGCGACGCCCAGACGGCGGCGTCCCGTCGAACGGCCCAGACCGCCCCGACGATAAAAAGCACCAGGAGAGCCTCTGTATGGCCCTGTCCCGCGGTCTCGAGAAGGACCAGCGGGTTCCAGGCGTACAGCACCAGGTTGCGGGCCGAAGTAAGCCGACTGAGAAGGCATACGCCCGCAAATTCAGCACTTGCGAACAGCACTTTCAAGACGTAGTAGCTCACCATCCAGTCGACGGAGTAGACCCATCCGCCAATCCAGAAGAAGAGCTGCGTCAGGGGCGGGTAGACGCTGTAGTAGGGCTGAGAATTGAGGCGCTCGTAGAGAACTGTGGACTGGAAGCGAGAGAGGGCGTCTGCGTTGGGCCGGTAGCGGTAGGGGTTGATGCCCTCCACCTGGAGCCATCCGTCCCAGATGTACCGGTACAAGTCGTCCGTGAGCCCGGGCAAGAGCGGCAAAAACGCCAGGCGGAGAACGAGGGCGCCCCAGAGCACCTGTTCGGTTGTGAGCGGATCCTGCCGCCAGAGGCCGACCAGGCCGACGGAGGCAAGCAGGGACAGCCCGACGAGATGCGGCCACGTCGACGGATCGGCGGCGAGAACGGGAAGAAGGAAAAGCGCGAGCGCGGTCCCCGCCGGTAGAAGACCAGAAACTGCCGCGGGCGAGTCGGTGCTGCGGCCCATCGCACATCGAGGGAAAAACGCAAAGAGTGAGACCCCGCACGACCGCAGGGAGGGAAGGACCGACCTACCGGATGACCGCCGCCTTCTCCAGGACGGGGTTCTGATCGGGGGCATTCACTCGAAAGAGGTAGACCCCCGAGGGAACGGGCCGGCCGCGCCGATCTTGGAGATCCCATTCG
Organism: Salinivenus sp.; assembly: GCA_036625705.1. Lineage (GTDB taxonomy): Bacteria > Bacteroidota > Rhodothermia > Rhodothermales > Salinibacteraceae > Salinibacter. The sequence goes on along the minus strand of JAZKTD010000226.1, from coordinate 830 downwards.
GCTCCTCCGTCGCGATTTTCTTCCACGGAGAGGACCCGAACGAGGCGTCCGCCCGGAGTATACACCCGAACGGTCGCTTGGCGGGGAAGGCCGGCGATGGTCAGTCCCCCGCTCTTCCGCTCCGGACGATAGGGGTTCGGATAGACGTACACGTTTGAGAGATCGTCAGCTGGGCGCGTCAGTCGCACCGTCCCTCCCTCCTCCGACAGCCGACTTCCCTCGGTGCTCTGCATCTCGGTTATGTTGAGGGAGGCCTCCTGGCCGTTCGGCCCAATCACGATCCCCTCGACGCGCACTGTGACCGTGGACGGGGCGTCGTCCGCCTGCGTGATGTCGGCGACCCGTCCACGCGGACGCAGTTCGTACCGGGCGGCCTCCGTGGCGGCGCTGCGGGGAAGCGGTTCGTTGAACACGAGCTTCACCCGTCGCTCGTCGAGGATTTCGGCCTCCTGAATGAAAAGAGAAGCCCGGTCTGCGGCCGGGAACGACAGCAGCGCCGTCGTATCGGCCACCGGCAGTCCGTCCCCGTCCGAGACGTCCGTCCACCTGAGCCGCTCGGAGCGACCCGCGACCTCATCCGGAAAGGCCAGCGTCACGGCGCGCCGATTGTCGGTCTGCACGACGCGCTCCGGGCGGGTGTCGGCCGGACCGAGGCGAAACTGCTCGGCCCGAAGCCCCGACCGGAGCGGTTCGTCGAACCGAAGTTCGGCCGTCGCCGCGGCCGGGTACCGCACGGTCGTCAGGGAGGCGGGCGCGTGCGGACGAACGACCTGGTGGGGCGACAGCGGCGAGCGGCTCCCCCCCTCCCACGCCCGGAGCGCATACCGGCG
>JAZKTD010000225.1:0-5844 GCA_036625705.1 Salinivenus sp. | reverse complement strand
GGGGGGACGTATTTTGCGTCCATCCACCCCGACAGCGGTCGGCACGCGCGCCTCCCGCTCCGCTGCGTCCTCGCTTCCGTCCGTGGATGTCAAGATGCGATCACCGTGCCGGGAAGGACCCAACGCACAACCCGCAAACGCACAACCCGAAAACGCGCCAACGCACCAACGCCTACCCGCGGGGGCGGAGCGGGCGCATCACGACCTCGGAGATGAGGTGGTTCGCGGGCGACTCCAGGACGTGCAGGACGGTGGCGGCCACGTCCTCCGGCTGCAGCGGGTTGTCGGTCATCTCCACGCCCGCCACGTCGAAGAAGTTGGTCTCGATGGAGCCGGGGTAGAGGCAGGTCACCTTGATGCCATCGTCGCGCACCTCCTTCATCAGCGCCTCGCTGAAGCCGCGGACGCCGAACTTGCTGGCGTTGTAGGCCGTGAGGTTCGGGTTGCCGAGCAGGCCGGCGATGGAGGCGATGTTGACGACGTGGCCGCCGAAGCCCGACTGCTCGTTCTGCTCGCGCATCATGGGCACCGCCTCGCGGGTGCACAGAAAGACCCCGCGCAGGTTCGTATCCATCTGCACGTCCCATTCCTCCAGCGGCAGGTCGTCGACGGGGCCGAACTGGCCCAGGCCGGCGTTGTTGAGCAGCGCGTCGAGCCGGCCGCTTTCTGCGCGGACCGTCGCGAAGGCCTCCTCGACCTGCTCCTCGTCCCGCACGTCGCAGGGGAGGGGATGGAAGGCGTCGCCCAGGTCCTCGCGGAGGGCCTCCAGGGGCTCGGCACTGCGGGCGAGGCCGTAAACGGTGGCGCCCCGCTCGATGAGGGTACGGGAGAAGTGGGTGCCAAGGCCGCTGCTGGCCCCGGTCACCACGGCGACGGCGTCGGTCAGATCCATGAAAGAGATCGGTCTGTTGAGAAGAAAAAAACAACACTCTATCCTACTCCGCCGACCGGGACGAGATCGTGGAGGGCCGATGAGCTTCCTGTTACTTCGGGCCGAGCCAGGAGGATCTGAATCTTTAGCCGGGGGCGGGCGGGACCGAGGAGGGAGGCGCGTCGCCGTCGCCGGTGTTCGTGCGGGCCTCCGCCCAGGTGTCGCTGGTCCATAGCACTTCCTTCGCCTCGGCCAGCGACACGTCGAGCACCGCCAGGAGGATGCGCACGGCCTCTTTCCGGGAGCGGCCGTCCCGGCGGAGGCGGCGGAAGGTGGACTCGATCTCCTCGTCGCCGTCGAGCTGATCCCGGTACTCGTTGATGGTCGCGTCGTCCATGGTAGCGGTGCGCGATCGTCACGTGTCGTACGGATTCCACACCTCCGTTGGGGAGCGGAGGCGTGGAAGAACGGGGCCCGGATGCCGTCGAGGGGGAGTAAACGGACTCTGCGTCCATGCGTCCACACAGTCGCACGTCCGTCCCCGAATCCGACAGGATTCGATGTTAGCTCCCGTCGAGCCGGCCGGCCTCGCGCAGCAGCGTCCGGAGCGAGTCGATCGGCAGGGCCTCCTGGACGTGGCCGTCCCGGCCCCGCACCGTCGTCGCCGTCGTGAGGGCGTTGTAGACGGCCTCCTCGGTCGCCTCCACCGTCGCCAGGAAGAGGGGGCTCATCCGGCGGTTGGGACGGAGCGAGTCGGGACGGGGGGCCGCCGCGCCCGTTCGGCGATTGGCCGTCGAGAAGGCGACGACGAAGTCGCCGGAGCCGTTGCTCGAGTAGCTGCCCGTGCGGGCGAGGCCGAGCATGGCCCGCTTGGCCATGCGCTCCAGGTTGCGGGGCGAGGCCGGCGCGTCGGTGGCGACGACGATCATGCAGGAGCCCTCTCCCGAATCGGGCCCGTTCGGGGATGGCGGGCCCTCAACGACGGACCGGAAGTCGTAGCGCCCGAGGCGGCGGCCGACCGGCACCCCGTCGACGCGCAGGATGCCGCCGTAGTTGGCCTGCACGAGCACCCCCACCGTGTGTGCGCCGTGCTCGTCGGGGAGAACCCGCGAGCTGGTGCCGATGCCCCCCTTCCATCCGAGGGCGCTGGTGCCGGTCCCGGCGCCGACGCTGCCCTCGGGAACAGGGCCCCCGTCGGTCCCCTCGATGGCGGCTCGGACGTCGGCCGTCGTCACGTGCTGGCCGCGGATGTCGTGGAGGTAGCCGTCGTTGGTCTCGCCCACCACCGCGTTGACGGAGCGGACGTCCTCGTGGCCGGGCTGCTCGAGCGTCCACTGCACGACCGCCTCGACGGCGGTGCCGACGTCGAGCGTGTTGGTGAGCACGACCGGCGTCTCGAGGGTGCCGAGCTCCCGCACCTGCAGAAAGCCGGCGGCCTTGCCGAAGCCGTTGCCCACGTGCACCGCGGCGGGCACCTTGTCGTCGAACAGGTCGCCCGCGTGGGGGCGGATCGCCGTCACGCCGGTCCGGATCGAGTTGCCCTCGATCAGGGTCCGGTGGCCGACCTGGACCGTCCCGACGTCGGTGATGGCGTTGAGCGGGCCGGGGGCGAAGAGGCCGGGCGAGAGGCCGAGCTCGCGGACGCGGGGGGAGTCGGACTGGGCGAGGCTTTCCATCGGCAGGACGAGGGCCCACAGGAGGGCCGTAGCACACAGAAGGACGTGACGTACACGGACCGGAACGGAAGCGGGGAGGAGTACGAGGGCGGACGGGGGCGAGACGAAAATCTTATTCCGCTGTTATACTTTTGTGATAACATGGAGCAGAGATGAAGGTATATGGACGCGACGATGAAGACAAGGGTGTTCGCACGCCTGCTCCTCCAATGCCCCACGGCCCATGGAAATGCCCAAGCCCTGCACCTCCGACGATCCGAAGATCGACGCCCTCAAAGACGGCAGCGAGCACGCGTTCCGCTGTCTCTTCGAGCAGGAACGGGATCGGCTCCGCAACTTCGTCCTCAAAATTGTTGAGGACGCGGACGAGGCGGAGAACATTGTCCAGGAGACGTTTGCCGAGGCCTTTCGCCAGATTGGCGACTTTCGGGGCGAGGCCAAGGTGTCGACCTGGCTGTTCTCCATCGCCCGGCACCTCGCGTACGGCCACCTGCGGAAGGCCAAGCGGCGCAACTACAAGGAGCACGACACGATCGAGTTCTTGCAGGCGGAGCAGGACGACGGGGCCTCGGCGGTGACCCTCGAGGCGGTCGAGGCGGCCGAGCGCAAGCAGATCGTGCACGACGCCCTCCAGGAGCTTCCCGAGCACTACCGGCGGGTCGTACAGCTCCGCGACCTGGAGGAGCAGTCGACCGCCGAGACCGCCGAGCACCTCGGCCTCACGGAGGTCAACGTGCGCGTCCGGCTGCACCGAGCCCGCAAGCAGCTGCGGGAGCACCTCTGCGAGCGGATGGAGTGCTAGCGGATCCCGTCCGGCCTGAGACGAGGGCGTCGGGTCGCTCAGTCCGCGACGGCCCCGTCCTCCCAGCCCTCGCTGAACATATGGTCGGAGGAGACGCCCGCCTCCTGGAGCGTCGATTTGGTCTCGACGACCATCTCGGGCACCCCGCAGAGGTAGGCCTGCGGCCGATCGAGATCGTCCAGGAGGGAGAGATGGTCCTGCACGTAGCCGGTGGGACCGGCCCAGTCCTCGCCGGACAGCGTGTAGTGCACGTCGAAGCGGGAATGCGTCGCCGCCAGCCGGTCGAGCATGGGGCGGTACATCAGGTCGGCCTGCGTCCGCTCGCCGAAGAGGAGGCGGGCCTGTCCGGTGCCGTCCCGCAGGTACGGGTCGAGCATCGCGAGCATGGGCGTGAGGCCGGTGCCCGTAGCGATAAACGCGACGTCCCGATCCAGGGCCCGAAGGTGCAGGTTGCCCGACGGCGGCAGGATCGGCACCTCGTCCCCGACCTCCAGCTCGTGGAGCCACACCGAACAGGTGCCGCCGTCGTACTCCTTGACGGCCAGGGCCAGCGTGTCGGTGCCCGGGCCGCTCACCGGCGAGTAGGGGCGGTAAATCGGGCCGTCCTCCGTCTCGAGCCGAACGCTGACGTGCTGCCCGGGGGTGTGGTCGAATGTGTGGCCCTCCACCCGGAGCAGAAGCTGCCGGACGCGGGGGGTAACCGGGGTGGTTGCGGCGACGGTGGCGTCGAGGAGATCCATAGTGCGGACTCAATCAATCCGTTTGGAGAGGGGCATTCCGAGCGTAGCGTAGCGGAGTCGAGGACGCTTCCCGAACGCGGCGGAACCGAGAAGAGAGGGCCTTCTCTGGGGAAAAAGAGGCTTCCCTCGCAGGGGGAGTCCCTTCGGGTCAACAATTCCCCGATTGAGACCGCAGTAGGGGCGGGGGCTGGTAAACCCAGTGGCCCTGCACAGCTACGCCAACCGGTGCGACGCGTGCACGTGCTCACGGCACGGCGTCTGCCTCGGGGAGGCGGAGAAGGCAGAAGCGGGCGACGGGGACCCAACTGCAGATCCCGTCGCGGAATCTGCGACGTCTATCGATCCAGCTGGGCAGGCCCACTACGCGAGGGGCCGATCGAGCCCGCTCACATAGGCGGACACGTCGCCTTCGTCGGGCACGAACGTGATGCGCTCGTAGCGGGGCTGCCCGATCCAGGGATGGTCGGGGGAGGCGTCCGCGTCGGTGAGGACCGTGTCGGACTCCGCGTCCTCGAAGACGGCGATGCGGCCGTCGACGTCCCTGTCCGAGAGCGCCGCCCGCAGGTCGTCGACCGACCGGTACTGCCCGATTTCCTCCGTGTCCTCGTCCTCGGGGGGCGAGATGTTCGCCCGGGCCGAGTGCACGCGAATCTGGACCCGGTTGGCGTCCGGCTGGCGGACCACCTGGAAGAGGGCGGGGGCCGGCGTGGCCGGTTGCGATCCGGGGTCCGGCCCCTCCGGCGAGCGCACCTCCTGGCCGGTGTCGGTGGGGGGATCGTTGCCGTGGTGACGGCCGACGGAGGTCAGATCGTCGGGAAGATCGGTCATGAGGCGGTTTGGAACGTGGTGAAACGCAACCCGAAAGACTGGCATTTCGTCTGGACAGTACAGAATAGTGATACGACTGCGCCGCAGCAAAGGTCCGGCTGCCTGCGCGGCTCCGAGGGGCCGCGACGGTCCTCACATGATTATCGCGTTGCCCCCGACCGCGGCCGAAACAGCGGGGGTGTACGGTCCCGTTGGGATGGTGAAGTATACGCACATACTCTGGGACTGATTTCCGCAACGATTGTCATGGATCTCACCTATTACGGCCACTCCACCTTTCAGATAGAGACGGGGGACACGACTCTGCTCTTCGATCCGTTCTTCGCGGAAAACCCCCACACCGACGTCACGGCGGACGCGCTCGATCCCGACGTGCTGCTTCTGACGCACGCGCATTTCGATCATTACTCGGACGTCGAGGGCGTGCTGGCCGGAAGCGACCCGCTCGTCATCGCCAACTTCGAGATCACGCAGCGGGTTAGCCAGGACTACGACCACGACGCCATCCAGCCCCTCAACGAGGGCGCGGACGTGGACTTCGACTGGGGCACCGTCGAGTCGGTGCACGCGCGGCACAGCTCCTCCTTCCCCGACGGCAGCTACGGCGGGGTGCCGCTCGGCTTCGTCCTCGACCTCGACGACGGGGTCGTGTACAACACCGGCGACACCGCCCCCTTCGCCGAGATGCAGTGGATCGGCGACCTCTGGGACGTGGATCTGATGCTCGCCCCCGTGGGCAACGTCTTTACGATGGGCATCCACGGGGCGCTGCACGCGGCCAAGATGGTGCAGCCGAGCCGCGTGGCCCCGCTCCACTACGACACCTTTCCCCCGCTCGAGACGGACCTCGACGTCTTCCGCAAGGAGTTCTCGGACGCGGGCTACGACCCGACGGTCTTCGAGGTCGACGCGGCGACGACGCTCTAG
>JAZKTD010000224.1:0-5866 GCA_036625705.1 Salinivenus sp. | reverse complement strand
CGGCTTCTTCCGGTCAAAGGCTTGCTTCGCCATGGTGGTCTGAATGTGTGGCTGTGAAGTGGAAAATCAGTGGTGCAGGACGGGGATCCGCCGAGCGGCGTCTACGCGGCCGCCTCCACGGTGTCCTCGTCCAGAATCTCGTTGGCGATGTTCTCGGGGACCGGCTCGTAGGTCTCAAACTGCATCGTGTAGATGGCGCGGCCCTGCGAAATCGATCGGAGGTCCGTCGAGTAGCCGAACATCTCGGAGAGCGGCACCTCGGCGTTGATGACCTGCGCGTCGTTGCGCTGGCCCATCTGGCCGATGCGGCCGCGGCGGCTGTTGAGGTCGCCGATGATGTCGCCCATGTACTCCTCGGGCGTGATGACCTCGACGTCCATGATCGGCTCCATGAGGACCGGGTCCGCGTGGCGGGACGCCTCGCGGAAGCCCAGGCGGCCGGCGATCTCAAAGGCATTCTGGTCGGAGTCGACCTCGTGGTGGTCGCCGTCGTAGAGGCGCACCTTGACACCCTCGAGGGGATAGCCCGCAATCGGGCCGTCCTCCATCGCGCTCTCGATGCCGCGCTCGACGGACGGGATGAACTCCTTCGGGATGACGCCGCCCTTGATCTCGTTCTCGAACTCGAGGCCCTTGCCCTCCTCGTTGGGGCCGACCTCCATGTACACCTCGGCGAACTGGCCGCGGCCTCCGGTCTGCTTCTTGAGCACGTAGTGCTCGTCGATGGTCCGCGTGATGGCCTCGCGGTAGGCGACCTGCGGCTTGCCGACGTTCGCCTCGACCTTGAACTCGCGCTTGAGGCGGTCGACGATGATCTCGAGGTGGAGCTCCCCCATGCCCGCTATGATCGTCTGGCCGGTCTCCTCGTCGGTCGAGACGTTGAACGTCGGGTCCTCCTCGGCCAGCTTCACCAGGCCGTTCATCAGCTTGTCGCGGTCGGCCTTCGACTTCGGCTCCACGGCGATCCGGATGACCGGCTCCGGGAACTCCATCGACTCGAGGACAACCGGGTGCTCCGGGTCGCAGATCGTGTCGCCGGTCTTCAGGTTCTTCGGCCCCACGACCGCCGCGATGTCGCCGGCGCGGATCACGTCCACGTCCTCGCGGCTGTTGGCGTGCATGAACAGGAGACGCCCGACGCGCTCGGTTTCGTCCCGGGTCGGGCTGTACACCTTCGTCCCGGACTCCAGCGTGCCGCTGTAGACGCGGATGAAGGTCAGCTTTCCGACGTACGGGTCGGTCGTAATTTTGAAGGCGACGGCACTGAACGGCTCGTCCTCGCGGGGGTGCCGGACGACCTCATACTCCTCTTCGTTGATCTCCGGCTCCTCCACCTCCTCGTCGTCGTCGGCCTCCTTGGCCGCCTCTTCCGCGGCCTTCTTGGCGGCAGACTCCACCTTTCTCTTCTCCTCGGGGTCGTGGCCGGTCACCGGCGGCACGTCATTCGGGCTCGGGAGGAACTTGATGACGCCGTCGAGCAGGCGCTGGATGCCCTTGTTCTTGAGCGCCGAGCCGCAAAACATCGGCGTGATGTCGCGGTTGAGCGTGGCCGTTCGGATGACGGCCTCCAGCTCTTCGGGCTGAATCTCCTCCTCGCCCTCCAGGTACTTCATCAGGAGCTCGTCGTCGTACTCCGCGACGCTCTCGAGAAGCTTGATGCGCCACTGCTTGGCCTCCGGCTTCAGGTCGTCGGGGATCTCGAGGACGTCCCATTTCATGCCCTGCGACTCCTCGTCCCACACCACGGCCTTGTTCTCAATGAGGTCGATGACCCCGCGGAACATGTCGCCGCTGCCGATCGGAATCTGCAGCGGGATCGGGTTGGCGTTGAGCCGGTCCTCCATCATGTCGAGGACATTCTCGAAGTCGGCCCCGGTCCGGTCCATCTTGTTGACGAAGCCGATCCGCGGCACGTCGTACTTGTCGGCCTGGCGCCAGACGGTCTCCGACTGCGGCTCGACGCCCCCGACCGCGCAGAAGAGGGCAATGGCCCCGTCGAGCACGCGGAGGGAACGCTCCACCTCGACGGTAAAGTCGACGTGCCCCGGCGTGTCGATGATGTTGACCCGGTGGTCGTCCCAGTAGCAGGTCGTGGCCGCGGAGGTGATCGTAATGCCCCGCTCCTTCTCCTGCTCCATGAAGTCCATGGTCGCGGCCCCCTCGTGGACCTCCCCCATGCGGTGGAGGCGCCCGGTGTAGAAGAGGATGCGCTCGGTGGCGGTGGTCTTCCCGGCATCGATGTGGGCCATGATGCCGATATTTCGGGTCCGCTCGAGCGGAAAGGCTTCGTTGTTGCTATCAGTAGCCATGGTATTGGGTAGATTGGGTGCTCAGAGGGCGTCTCGTGCCCAAGCGATACACCTGAACAGTCGTGGACAGCGGGGGCAACAGGGGCGCTTCGCTAGAAGCTAAAGTGGGCGAAGGCCTTGTTCGACTCGGCCATGCGGTGAACGTCGTCCTTCTTCTTTACGGCCCCGCCCTCCCCGCGGGCGGCGTTGATCAGTTCGCTCGCAAGGCGGTTCGCCATGCTCTTCTCCTTCCGAGCCCGGGCGTACTGGATAATCCACCGGAAGGCAAGGGTCACGCGGCGATCGGGTCGCACCTCGATCGGCACCTGGTAGGTGGCGCCCCCTACACGGCGGCTGCGGACCTCGACGAGCGGGGCGGCGTTGTTCACGGCCTTCTTGAAGACCTCCAGCCCCTGCTCTCCGGTGCGCTCTTCGATCACGTCGAAGGCGTCGTACACGATGCGCTGGGCGAGGCTTTTCTTCCCATCCCGCATCACCGCATTGACGAACCGGGAGACGAGATCGTCCCGGTACACCGGGTCCGGCTGTGTCGTGCGCTTCTCGGCTGTCTTATCTCGTGCCATAACGAGGGTCGGTCATTCAACGAAAGTGGAGAGAAGGGCGGATCGGGCCTCGTGGACCCGCCGCGGGGAAAGGCATACAAAAGAGCGCCGAAACTGCCCCCACACCCGGGGACAACGCAGCGCTCGGGGAATGCCGTTACTCGTTCGGCTTCTTCGTGCCGTACTTCGAGCGTCCCTGTCGTCGGTCCTGCACGCCGGCGGTGTCGAGGGCCCCGCGCACGACGTGATACTTCACGCCCGGGAGGTCCTTCACGCGGCCGCCGCGAACGAGGACGATGGAGTGCTCCTGCAGGTTGTGCCCCTCCCCGGGAATGTAGGCGGTCACCTCGTTGCCGTTCGTCAACCGCACGCGGGTCACCTTCCGAAGCGCCGAGTTCGGCTTCTTGGGCGTCGTGGTGTAGACGCGTGTGCAGACACCGCGGCGCTGTGGGCTGCCCTCGAGGGCGGGCGCGTCGCTCTTCTTCTCTTCGCTCTCGCGCCCTTTCCGAATAAGCTGTTGTATAGTCGGCACGTCAACGGCTCCTGTTTTGCGTAGTAGCGGTGCGTCGGGGGTGCACCTCCGACTTTCAAGGATGCACGCAGCCTATAGGTGTAGTGCACACTCAAAAGAAAGGTCCTTTTCCCCCAGCGAAGAAGGAATGAAAAGAAAATGTCCGCCCTGGCCGCCGCAGAACAGGGGTGGTCCCCCGACCTTCTGTGGTATATCAGTATATATCAGTCAACTTCCGACCGACCAGGCGACGAGGTGCCCGCCGGGGGTCACGCGCCCCGGTCGGAGCCGGCCGTTGGCCGTGCCTCGCCAGTGTGCGAAAAGGATCTACGGCAGGCCGTTCTGGGGAGTTTCCGAGGACTCTTCGCTGACCTCGGATTCAGACGAACTTCCATCTCCCCCGCCGGTCTCGCGTCCCTGCCCGTCCGCCTCCGTCAGCGTCTTGCCGTGCCGGTCGACGTCGACGTACTCCCCGTGGGGCCGCTCGCCAAGGATGCGGAGGAGCGCCTCCGGGCCCATGACCTCCTGATCGAGGAGCAGCTCTGCCATCTCGTCGAGCCGGTCCCGCTTCTCTTGAAGCAGATCGGCCGCTCGCCGCCGCGCCGTCTCGATGATCGTGCGCACTTCCTCGTCGATCGCCTCGGCCGTGGCGTCGGAGTAGGGCTTGTCGAACAGGGGCTCGTCCTCGCCGCGGTCCGAGAGGTTGAAGCTCACGGTCCCGACCCGGTCGCTCATGCCGTAGTCGGTGACCATCGCGTAGGCCATCTTCGTGATGCGCTCCAGGTCGTTCTGCGCGCCGGTCGTCACCCGGTCGAAGACGAGCTGTTCCGCCACGCGCCCACCGAGGGCCATCGTCATGCGGTCCATCAGCGCCTCGGTCGAGTAGAGATACCGCTCCTCGGGCAAATACTGCGCGTGGCCGAGGGCCGACATGCCGCGGGGCACGATCGAGACCTTGACGACCGGGTCGGTGTGCTCCAGGAACCACCCGACGATCGCGTGCCCCGACTCGTGGTAGGCAATCACCTCTCGCTCCTCCGGGGAGATGATTCGGTTTTTCTTTTCGAGCCCGGCGATGACCCGGTCGATCGACTGCTCGAAGTCCTCCATCTCGATCGCGGCTTTGTCCTTGCGGGCCGCGAGGAGGGCGGCCTCGTTGCAGACATTTGCGATCTCCGCCCCGGCAAAGCCCGGCGTCTGCCCGGCCAGAATTTCGAGCTCGACGTCGTCTCCGAGCAGCAGGTCCCGAACGTGGACGCGGAAGATGTCCTCCCGGGCGGGACGGTCGGGCTTGTCCACGAGAATCTGCCGGTCGAAGCGGCCCGGTCGCAGGAGCGCGGAGTCGAGAACGTCGGGGCGATTCGTGGCCGCCATGATGATAACGCCCTCCTCCGAGTCGAACCCATCCATCTCGGCGAGCAGCTGGTTCAGCGTGTTTTCCCGCTCGTCGTTGCCCCCCATCCTGCTGTTGCCGCCCCGCGACCGGCCGATGGCGTCCATCTCGTCGATGAAGATGATGCAGGGGGCCTTCTCCTTCGCGTCCTCGAACAGATCGCGGACCCGACTGGCCCCGACGCCGACAAACATCTCCACGAAGTCGGAGCCGGAGATCGAGAAGAAGGGCACGCCCGCCTCCCCCGCCACGGCCTGTGCCATCAGCGTTTTCCCGGTGCCGGGCGGCCCGACGAGCAACACGCCCTTCGGCAGCTCGCCCCCCAGCCGCGTAAACTTCTCCGGGTTCTTCAGGAACTCGACCACCTCGACGACCTCTTCCTTTGCCTCCTCGAGCCCCGCCACGTCGTCGAAGGTCACGGTGGAGGCCCCGGAGTCCTCGAAGAGCGTGGCCGTACTCTTTCCGATGCTCAGCATCTGAGAGCCGGGGTTCATCCGGCGAAAGACGAACAGCCACAGGACCCCAATCAACAGCAGCGGCAGGAGCCAGAACAGCAGGGTGCTCCCCCAGTCCTGCTCCGACCGCGCGGTGAAGCGCACACGAGAACCGGCGTCGTTCTGCTCGACCCGTTCGTTGTAATCGCGTAGCAGCGCCGTCAGCTCGTGGTCCGCGGGCTTCGTCGTCGTGAAGGCCCGTCGGTTCGGGGCCGAGAGCGACCCTAAGAAGCCGTCGTCCTGTGGGCGGGCCCTCGGGACCTCGCCCTCCCGAACCGCGTCGACGGTGTAGGTGCCCTCAATCCGAGCGTCGTTTACGATTTCCACGCGCTCGACGGAGCCCGACTCCACCTGGTCGAGGAACCGGCTGTACTCGACGGTCGGGGGTGCGCCTCCGCCCCAGTTGATGACCAGGTGGACGACCAGCGCCAGAAAGACCGCCAGGTAGATCCAGAGGGCGTATTGGGACCGGAACATCGACCCGATACGGTCCCCGTCTTCGGGCGGGGGCGACGGGTCGGAAGACGGATCGGAGTGGGACATGGGTGGGGGCCGGGATCGTCCGCGTGACAGCGGCGGGAGCGTCCCTGTCCGGACGGGTCAGGAATGCAGACGTG
>JAZKTD010000223.1:0-5892 GCA_036625705.1 Salinivenus sp. | reverse complement strand
TGCTCCGAACGGCAGGGGTCGGGCGTCTGGGCGGCCCCCGGCTCGGCCCCGACGAAGCCCAGGAGGACGGCGAGGAGGAACACCGATAGAAGGCGGGTCACGAGCTGGCGGGGGAATGCAGGGAACGGGGAGGGCGGCGTGGCGCAGCCCAACGCGACCGTTGCGAAGAATACGGACGGAGTCGGGGCGACGCAAACCCCGACGCTACCCTTAACAGTGGGGCGGTGGAGTCGAAGATTCGGCGGTGGGTCCCGACGCAGCCACGGCACTTCACGATTGCCTCGCCGCCCATCCCGTAGCCGGGCCCGTCGAAGCGCACGTGCGGAGCAGCCCGTTCACCCACCCGGCGGTGGATCGTCCACCCGTGACGGAGAAACAGAGGGCGACCCCGTTTCGGAGGCTGCGAGATCCGTCAATCCAGTTGTGCAAGCCCACTAGTGGTGCGTCAATCGTTGTTTGACGGGCCTACGCGAACTCAAAATCCCTATGGCAGGTCGCTTCGTCCCGACAGCCGTCGGGAGAGAAGCCTCCCTGGAGCTGGGCGGCTTCGCCAGAAAGATTTCTCGACTTGGCATTCCGACGCGGTCGGAATGCCTTGCTCGAAATGACATGCTGAATATCCGGGATTTTGAGTTCGCATTAACACCTCACGATTGAGGCTTGACAGACCACTAAGTGAAGTCAACTCTCTACTTTCGGTTTGCGGTCTGTTCGAGCGGATCCCGACGCACGTCGGGAGGAGCCGAGAACTCTCATCAATCCAGCGGGAACGCTAAAGGAGCGAGGCTCCCGTTCTAGGATCTCCCCCCTCGTCGGACCCGGAGAACGGTAGAATCCCTAGATTAGCGCTTGACTGCACTTAGACAGCAGAACGCCCGTGGGACGACAGCCTCCGGACGCGGGGTTCCGGCTGCGGGGATCGCACGGGCGTCGTGCCCGTGCGGCCCCGGACGAGTCCCCCATTCTAGCAACTCGTATAGCCCGGATTCTGCGTGATTTCGGGGTTGGCGTCGCACTCCCGCTGCGGCACCGGATACACGAGCTCGTCCGCGTCGAACGGAATGGTCCCGATCGACCGCCCTGTCCGCTTGAGATCGTGGAGGAGGTGACCCTCGAAGGACAGCTCCAGCCGGCGCTGCCGGAGCACGTCGTCGACGGCCACCGAGTTCACCGGGTCGAGACCGGCCCGCTCGCGAATGGCGTTCACGTCCTCGACGGGATCGGGGCCGACGTTGCTTCCGCTCGAGCGGAGGTTTCCTTCCGCGCGCGTCAGGTGCATTTCGGCGAGGCGGACGATCGGAATGTTGGCACCGTCGGACTCGTCGTCCTGCCACTTCTGCGTCCGGATGTCTCCGGTGCCCGGATCCTCGTAGAAGTAGTCCCCGCGCGCATCGTCGTCGGCGTACCGGTCCAGGTGCTGCTGCTGGATATTGATGTCGCCGCGCCCGCCGTCGTTTTCGGCGGCGTAGAAGGTGTTCAGGTCGTTCTGTCCGTCCTGCGAGCTGACCTGGATGGCGAAGACGTACTCCGGAATGTCTTCCGTGTTGTTAAACGCGTCGGCAAACGTGGGCGCGAGCTCAAACTGTCCCGACTGAATCACGCGGTCGGCCGCCTCGGCCGCGCTCTGATACTCCTGCTGCATCAGGTACACTCGAGAGAGCAGTGCGCTGGCCGCGTAGGTGTCGGCAAAGGCGCCGTTGGCCTCCGGGAGGAGGTCCCGGGCCGTCGTCAGGTCATTCAGGACCTGGTCGTACACCTCCTGCACCGTGTTGCGCGTCACATTGTCCTCCTCCGTAATGTCACGGGTGGGCTCTGTAACGATGGGGACCCCAGGGGCGCTCGACGGATCCCCCGCGTTCCAGGGCTGTCCGTAGAGGCGCACGAGCTCGAAGTACAGTGCGGCTCGGATGAAGCGGGCCTCCCCCTCGATCCGCTCCCGGTCCTGCGGATTCTCGATCTGATCGAGGGCGCCGAGGACGTTATTGGCCCCGTTGATGGCCTCGTAGGCCTCCGTCCACTGGAGCTCGATGAAGCCGTTGTTGGTCTGAATGTTTTTGCGGATGATCTCGGCGGGGCCGGAGAAGGTCCCCACCCACTGCACGTCGCCCGCGTCGGCGAGCAGGTCCGGCGACATCATGTACTGGCCGCCGTAGAGGTCGTCGTCGCTGAGATCGTTGTAGGCCCCATTCAGCGCAGCCGTCACATTTTGCTCGCCGCTCAGCGCCTGGTCGGAGCTAATGGACTGCTTGGGGTCGACGTCGAGGAAGTCGCAGCCGACGAACAGGAGCGCACCGAAGCACGCAAAAACAAGCGGTCTCACGAGATTAGAGGGGAGTATCCAAATATTGAGCATAGTCAGGCAGGTCGGGGATCAGGAGGTGAGAGGCGGGGGCGCGGGGCCGTCTAGAACGAGAAGCGCACACCGCCGGTGACCGATCGGGTCTGCGGGGCCGTGTAGAACTCGTTCCCGAAGCCAATATTGCCGGAGAAGGCGTCGGCGTTGGCCTCCGGATCCCACCACCGATAGTCCGTAAACGTCAGCAGATTCTGGCCCGTCACGAAGATGCGGGCCCGGCTGATGGACAGATCCCGCAGCAGCTGCTGGGGAAGGTTGTAGGACAGGTTCACGTTCTTGAGGCGAATGTAGGAGCCGTCGTAGAGGTAGCGGCTCGACTCCGCGACGCCGTTGGCCACGAAGAGGCGCGCCTCCGGCACGTCGGTCTGGTCGCCGGGCTCCTCCCAGGCATCCAGCTGGCTGGCGTGCTGGTTGTCACGGAAGCGTCCATTGGCGGTCTTAAACTCACCGCCGCCGTCGAAAATCTCGCCGCCGTAGCTGAACGAGAACAGGAAGCGCAGCTGGAAGCCCCCGTACGACACCGTGTTGCCGAAGCCGCCGGTAAAGTCGGGCTGCGGGCTCCCGATGACGACGCGGTTGGCCGCGTTCGGATCGTTGGTCGTCGCGTCCGGATCGACGATTTCGCCGTCGTCGTTGCGCTCGTTCACGAAGTAGAGGGCGTCTCCATTTTCGGAGTCGACCCCCGCGTACTCCAGGGCGTAGAATACGCCGAGGGGCTCGCCCTCACGGGCCTGGTTCACGAAGCCCCCCGTGAGCACCTGGTCCCGCAGCTCCGTAACCTCGTTCCGGTTGAACGAGATGTTGAAGTTGGACGACCAGCGGAAGTCCTCGCCGACGACGTTTTGGGTCTCGACCAGAAACTCCAGCCCCGTGTTGCGGACCTCTCCGACGTTGCGCGTCTGGTCCAGAAAGCCCGTCGTCGCGGGCACGTTGAGGTCCAGCAGCAGGTTGTCGGTGGTTTTGTAGTAGTAATCGACGCTACCGGTCACCCGGCTGCTGAACAGCTCGTAGTCGAGGCCGACCGTCGCCTCCTGCGTCTGCTCCCACTGCAGGGCCGGATTTGGGGTCTGGTTGGGAGTAATGCCCGACCGGCCCGCGTACGTGGAGGCTCCCCAGAGCCCCAGCGAGGGGAAGTTGCCAATGCTCGCGTTTCCGGTCACCCCAAAACTGGTGCGCAGCTTCAGGCGGCTCAGCACGTCGCCCGAGGGGAAAAAATCCTCTTCGGTGAGGACCCATCCGGCCGACGCGGCCGGGAAGAACCCGTATCGGTTCTCTTCGCCGAAGCGGGACGACCCTTCGTACCGTCCGCTGGCCTGCAGAAAGTAGCGGTCTTCGTAGTTGTAGTTGAACCGACCGAAGTAGGCCAGGAACCGGAAGCCGGTCTCCGACCCTGCGGCGTCCACGATGTCCGATCCGCTGTCGATCTGCTGAAAGCTATCGTTGGGAAAGCTTTCGACCTCTACCGCGGCGCTGTTGGTGGTGGAGGACTGCAGCTGCATTCCAGCGGTTCCAGTAACGTTGTGGCTCTCCTGGAACGTGTTGTTGTAGTCGAAGAAGGCGTCGACGTTGTAGTTCTCGATTCGGTCCCACACCTGCCGGCCGATGCCTTGGTCGGTCCCGACATTCTGGAAAACCTTGCTGTTCCAGTGGCGGTCCGCATTCCGGGTGCGGAGGTCGAGCCCAAATTCGCCCCGAAGCGACAGGTTGCTCGTCAGGTCGTACTCTCCAAACGCGTTGCCGAGGGTCCGGAAGGTGCTGACCTCGTGCCGGACGTTGTCTTTGTAGAGCAGGTTGTTGAAGTACAGCGTCTGGTTGAAGAGCTCGTCCGACGGCCGGTACTCCGTGAGAAGCCCCTGGTCGTTGGTCGGCACGCCCTCCGTCTGGGGAAAGCGCGTCGGAGAGATCGGCGCCTGGGCAATCAGCTGAATCGGCGTGGCGAATGCATTGTCGTTCGGGACGCGCTGGTTGATTACGCGATTCACGCTCAGGCGCGTCCCCACCTCGAAGCGGTCGCTGAACGTGTGCGTCACGTTGGCCCGGCCCGAGATCTTGTCGTACTCGTTGCTGAACAGGATGCCGTCGGTCTCGCTGTAGGAGCCCGAAATGTAAAACGTCGTGGTTTCGTCGCCGCCCCGGGCACTCAGGCTCGCCTCCAGGCTGGTGGGATTGTCCGCAAATGGCTCCTCGGTCCAGTCGGTGTCGACGACCGGATCGGCGTTGTCGCCAATGGCCTGGGTCCAGTCGGTTCCGGCCGCGAGGCCGTCGAACGAGTTCCGGATGAAGGACTCGGTGTCAAACGTCGGGAAAAGCGGGTTCGAATTTTCGGCCGCCTTCAGGTAGTAGTCGACGTACTCGCTGGCGTTCATCATGTCGACGTTGCCGGTCGGTCCGCGCCAGCCGCGCTTCAGGCTGAACGAGAACTCCGAGCCGCCGGACGCCCCCTGCTTGGTCGTGATGAGCACGACGCCGTTCGAGGCCCGGGCGCCGTAGATGGCCGTGGCGGACGCGTCTTTCAGCACCTCAATCGACTCGATGTCGTCGACGTTGAGCTGCGCCAGCGGATTGGTTGGGGCCCCGTTGTCCGAGAGGTTGCTGTTGTTGAGGGGCGTGCCGTCCACCACGAAAAGCGGCTGGTTGTCCCCCGTGACGGACGAGTTTCCGCGGATGCGAACCCGGATTCCCTGTCCCAGCTTCCCACTGGAGTTCGTGATCTGCACGCCCGGCGTGCGGCCCTGCAGCGCCTCCTCAAAGCTGGTGACCTCGGTGGACTCCAGGTCCTCGGAACTCACCTGCGAGATGCTGCCCGTCACCGACTCCTGTCGCTGCTCCCCGAAGCCGACGACGACCACCTCCTCAAGCTGCTGCTCCGCGGGCGTCAGCGCAACGTCGATGGTGGTGCGCCCCTCGACGGGGACTTCTTCCGAGGCGTACCCCACGAACGACACCAGCAGAGTGGCGTCGGACGGCACCGTCAGTTCGTACTCCCCCTCTGCGTTGGTCGCCGTGCCTCGGCTACTGCCCTGCAGGCTTACGGTGGCTCCCGGCAAGGTCTCCCCCGTATTTGCGTCCGTGATCGTGCCGCTCACTGTGACCTCCTGGGCGTGGCTGAGCCCGGGCCCCAACAGGGCGAACAGAAGGCCACATAGGGCGAGCGCGTTCGTTAGTATCCTTGTATTCATTGCAGCGAGGGGGCATCGAAGAAGAAATTCGGAAACGGATTTCCGTTACACACAACGGATCCTAGACGATTAGTAACACCCCACTCCCTGGATAGTCAAGTCGAACGCGGTCTACGGCCCGTCCAATTCAGACAGCAGCGTCCTTTCTCCCTTTATTTTTTTAACCTTCACGGAATAGGGGCAATATACCAGCCTACTTTACACTTTATTTAAGCTTCCACTTTGTGCTTTAATAGGCGCTCGTACGAGGTCTCCCCCTCTACGGCGTTGTCGGCGGCCCGCTCCACGGACCGCCGTGCTCGCTACAGCGGCCCGGTGTCCTCCTTCCGGCGGCCCTGAAACAGCCGCTTCTGCTCG
>JAZKTD010000222.1:0-5921 GCA_036625705.1 Salinivenus sp. | reverse complement strand
TCGGCGGGCGAGCACACCGTCTCGGTGCGGACGGCCCGCTGGGCGTCGGGCACCTACCCGTACCGCCTCCGTGCCGGGGACGCCACGCAGACCGGCACCATCCGCGTCGTCCGGTAGGACCTCGTCGCCCGGTCCCGCGCTGAGGGACGGACCGGTTGCCGCCCGTTCCCTTACCGCTTCTTCAAGATGTAACAGCCCCAGTCGTTGACATTGCCCGGGCCGGGGCATATCGTATGAGTGTCTACATACAGACATCTACGTTCATCCAGAAGGGTGGAGGGAGCAGGCCCTCTGAAGCCCTGGCAACCGTCTCGATGCCCAGCTTTGCTGGCGCTTTGTCGGGAAAATGGTGCCCCGTCCTGCCCCGAACAGCTCGCACTCGACACCAATGGTCGCGTGCGATTCCGCTGCTGTCGGGGGAAGATGAGTGGGATCTACGACCGTTTGGTTGTCGTTCCCCAGCCTTCCCTTGCGGCTCGCGGCTGGGGCTTTTTTGTTGACCCCGGTCGCGATCACGTATGGACCCGTGCTCGCTCGGCGCTTCTGGATGGCCCGATTTCTCACCCTCCATCCAGCGCCCCTCTCATGAGCACCGACAACGGTCAGCCCGACCCCAGCCCCGACTCCCCGCGCTACGAGACCCTTCAGCTCCACGCGGGCCAGGAGCCGGACCCGGCCACCAACGCCCGGGCCGTGCCCATCTACGCGACGACCTCCTACACCTTCGACGATGCGGACCACGGCGCCGACCTCTTCGCCCTCGAGGAGTTCGGCAACATCTACACCCGCATCATGAATCCGACGAACGACGTCTTTGAGAAGCGGGTGGCGGCCCTCGAGGGCGGCGTGGCGGCCGTGGCGACCGCCAGCGGGCAGTCGGCCCAGTTCCTGGCCCTCAACACGCTCTGCGAGCACGGCGACAACATCGTCTCGACGAGCTACCTCTACGGCGGGACCTACAACCAGTTTAAGAACTCCTTCCCCCGCCGCGGCCTCGACGTCCACATCGCCGACGGCGACGACCCGGACTCGATCGAGAGCCTGATCGACGAGAACACGAAGGCCGTCTACCTGGAGACGATCGGAAATCCGCGCTTCAACATCCCCGACTTCGAGCGGATCGCCGACATCGCCCACGACCACGGCGTGCCCCTCGTCGTCGACAACACGTTCGGCGCGGCCGGCTTCCTGTGCCGCCCCATCGACCACGGCGCCGACATCGTGACCGCCAGCGCCACGAAGTGGATCGGCGGCCACGGCACCACCATCGGCGGCGTCATCGTCGACGCCGGCACCTTCCCCTGGGACAACGGCCGCTTCCCCGAGTTCACGGAGCCGAACCCGAACTACCACGGCCTCCAGTTCTGGGAGACGTTCGGCCCGGACGGCGTCCTCGACACGAACGTGGCCTTCGCGATGCGAGCCCGGGTGGAGGGCCTGCGCGACTTCGGCCCGGCCCAGAACCCGTTTGGGTCGTTCCTGCTGCTGCAGGGCCTCGAGACCCTCTCCCTGCGCGTGCAGCGGAGCTGCGACAACGCCCTCGCCCTCGCACAGTGGCTGCGGGAGCAGGACGCGGTGGCGTGGGTCAGCTACCCCGGCCTGGAGGACCACCCCTACCACGAGCGCGCCCAGCAGTACCTGGACAACGGCTACGGCGCGGTGCTCGCCTTCGGCGTCGAGGGCGGCGCGGCGGGCGGGCAGGCCTTCGTCGAAAACGTGGACCTGGCCAGTCACCTCGCCAACGTCGGCGACGCGAAGACGCTCGTCATCCACCCCGCCTCCACCACCCACCAGCAGCTGACCGAGGAGGAGCAGAAGGCCTCCGGCGTCGAACCCGACATGGTGCGCGTGTCGGTCGGCATCGAGCACATCGACGACATCAAGGCCGACTTCGAGCAGGCCTTCGCGGCGCTGCCAACGCCGTCCGCTGCGTGAGCCAAGGATTGCGGATCTCGTATTGCGTATTTCGCTGGGCAGGAGCCGCCCAGATACGCACTACGGAATACGCAACACGCGGGAACTGCCTCCACCGCACGGGCTGTTTTGCTCCTCCCGAATTTGCTTTCCTGGCTCCATGCCGCAGACCCTCACCCTTCCGAAGTTCACCTTCGAAGACGGGACGACGCTCCGGGACGTGCCCGTGGCCTACGAGACCTGGGGCACGCTCAACGCGGCGGGCACCAACGCCGTGCTCGCGTGCCACGCCCTCACCGGCGACACCGACGTGACCGACTGGTGGGCGGGCCTGCTCGGGGCCGACCGGGCGCTCGATCCCACCCGCGACTTCGTCGTGTGCCTCAACGTGCCCGGCTCGCCGTACGGCTCGGTCGCCCCGTGTACCGACGACCCGGAGACCGGCACCCGTTACGGCCCCGACTTTCCGGCCGTCACCATCCGCGACACCGTGCGCCTCCACCGCCGGGCGCTGGCGCAGCTGGGCGTCCGGCAGGTGGCCTGTGCCATCGGCGGCTCGATGGGGGGCATGCACGTGCTGGAGTGGGCCTTCGAGACGACCGACGACGGCGCCCCCTTCGTGCGGTCGCTGGTGCCGATCGCCGTGGGCGGGCGCCACACGGCCTGGCAGATCGGCTGGAGCGAGGCGCAGCGGCAGGCCATCTACGGCGACCCGAAGTGGCGGGACGGCCGGTACCCGCCCGACGATCCGCCCACGAGCGGCCTCGCCACCGCCCGCATGATGGCGATGGTGTCCTACCGGTCGCAGCCCTCGTTCGAGGACCGGTTCGGGCGCGAGGTGATGGACGAGCAGAACGACCGCCCCTACGCCGTGGAGAGCTATCTGCGCTACCACGGCGACAAGCTCGTCGACCGCTTCGACGCCCGCTGCTACGTCGCGCTCACAAAGCAGATGGACACCCACAACGTGGCCCGCGACCGGGGCGACTACGAGGCCGTCCTGGCCTCGATTCGGCAGCCCACGCTCGTGGTGGGCATCGACTCCGACGTGCTCTACCCACTGCGCGAGCAGAAAGAGCTGGCCGAGCACCTGCCCCACGCCGCCCTCGAGGTGCTCTCGGCCCCGCACGGGCACGACTCGTTCCTGATTGAGTTCGACGCCCTCAGCGCGATGGTCGGGGCCTGGCGGGCCGAGCAGGACATCGCCTCCTCGTCGGTCACGGCCTGAGCGGGGCCCACGCGAAACACCGAATTCCTCGTCCAGTATCTTCACTCTCATTTTTGATTCCTCTGCTGGGGGCGTCCCGGCGCGGCCACCCGCCGCGTCCGGGGCTGAGAGTGCACCCTTCGAACCTGACCCGGCTCACACCGGCGTAGGGAGACGCAGGCGAGCCCCGGTCCGTCCCGGTCCGGAGTGCCGACGCCGCCCCCATCCGTGTCGATGGTGGCGGCATTTTTTGTGGCTGCCGTCGGCGCGCCGCGCATTCTACCCACCCGCTCCGGCGCGACGATGCGTACTCCCCGTCCGATTTCGGCGCTCGCCCTCACTCTCCTGTGTTCCCTCGGCCTCTCGGGGCCCCTGGCCGCCCAGCCGACGTCCGACCGCGCGCCGGCCGCTGTTGCCGGCCGCGTGACGCAGGCCCCGTCGGGCGCCCCCCTTCCCGGCGCGAACGTCGTCCTGCGCGCCCCCGACACCGGCGCGCGGCGCTACGGCACCTCCACGGACTCGACCGGCGCCTTTGCGCTGCGCGGCGTGGCGCCCGGCCGCTACCGGCTCGCCGTGAGCTACGTGGGGTACGCCCCCCACGTCGAGTCGCTTGCGCTCGCGGCGGGGGAGACGGCACGCGATACGGTCGCGCTGCGGGCCCGCTCGCTGCCGCAGGACCAAGTGGTCGTGACCACGCGGCGGGCCCAGCCCCGCGTGGCGCCCGTCACCACGAGCAGCCTCACGGCCGACGAGATCGACCGCCGCCTCGGCGTGCGCGACCTGCCCTCACTGCTGGGCGAGACGCCCTCGACCACGTTCCACTCCCAAAACGGGAACGGCATCGGGTACTCCACACTGCGGATCCGGGGCTTCGACCAGCGCCGGATCGCGGTCTCGATCAACGGGGTGCCCCAGAACGACCCCGAAGACTTCAACGTCTTCTGGGTCAACCTCTATGGAATGGAGCCCTCGATCGAAGACGTGCAGGTGCAGCGGGGGGCGGGGTCGTCGCTTTACGGGTCCGTCGGCATCGGCGGGGCCATCAACATCGTCACCGATCCCTTCGAGCCCGAGCCCTACGCCCGGGTCCGCGTCGGCGGCGGGTCGTTCGGCACGCGCCGCCTGTCGGCAACGGCCAACAGCGGCCTCCTCGGCGACCGCTACGTGCTCAACGCCCGCGTCAGCCGCGTGGCCTCGGACGGCTACCGCGAGAACGCGTGGGCCGAGTTTACCCGGTTCTTCGGCGGGCTCGCCCGCTACGGCGACCGCTCCACCCTCAAAATCCAGGCGTTCGGCGGCCTCCAGCGGGACGGGCTGGCCTTCCGCGGCATCCCGAAATCCGCCAACGAGAGCGACGCGGCCCGCCGGCAGAACCCGAGCGCCGTTTCCGACGACACGGAGCGGTTCCGGCCGCCGCAGGTGCACCTCACCCACGAGTGGCGGGTCTCGCCGCGCTGGACCCTCGACCAGACCGCCTTCTGGATCAAGGGCGAGGGCTACTTCGACTACGGCGCCGCCTACCGCTCGGCCGACTACCTCCGGCTGCCGGACGACGTCACGGTCGGCGGCGAGACGCTGAGCGACGCTGAACGCGGGCAGCCGCTCTTCAATTTCGGCCTCGGCCCCGACGACGTGATCCTCCGCGGCGTCCTCGACCAGAACCAGATCGGCTGGATCCCGACCGTGGTCTACGAGGAGGGCACCACGGAGACGACCCTCGGCCTCGAGGCGCGCCTGCACCGGTCGCTGCGATGGGGCCGCCTTCAGGAGGCCGGCCCCGCGATCCCCGACGCGGTGGTGGGCCCCGACGCCAGCCACCGGCTCTGGCAGTACCGGGGCGAGAAGATCATTACCTCGGCCTTCGCCTCGCACCTCTTTCGGCCAATCGACGCCCTGGCCGTGCAGGCCGACGTGCAGCTCACGGGGCGCCGCTACCGCTTCTACGACGAGCGCACGTTCGACCGCGAGGGATTCCGGTCGCACACCTTCACGGTCCCCTACCTCTTCCTGAATCCGCGCCTCGGGGCCACGCTCTACCCGGACCGCCCCCTGAGCGCCTACGCGAGCGTCGCCTTTGCGAACCGGGAGCCCCGCCGCACCCAGCTCTACGACGGCGCCGAGGGCCCGGCCGGGGCCACGCCCCAGTTCGAGCGGCGGTCCCGACAGGCGTCGGGATCCTTCGACTACGACGCCCCCCTCATCGAGCCGGAACACCTCGTGGACGTGGAGCTCGGCGGCTCCCTCGAGCGGGCCCGCTACCGGTTCTCAGCTACCCTCTTTTGGATGGAATTCTGGGATGAGATCGTGCCGAGTGGCGGCGTCGACCAGTTCGGGGTCCCGCGCACCGGCAACGCCGACCGCACGCGCCACGCCGGGCTGGAACTGCAGGGTACGGTGCAGCCGCTCCCGGACTGGACCCTGTCGGGCAACGCGATGCTCGCTCGCACCCGGTTCGTCGACTTCACCGAGTTCCGGACGATCGGCGGCCGGGCACGGGCGCTGGAGCGCGACGGCAACCCGATCGCCGCGTCCCCCGAGCAGCTGGCCAACCTGCGGACCGCCTACACCTGGCGCGGCCTCACGGCCGGGCTGCACCTGCAGGTCGTGGGCCGCCAGTACGTCGACAACGCCGGCGGACAGGCCGCGTCGCTGGAGAATGGGCGCCTCGTCTTCGAAGAGCGCGACGCCCTCACGGTCGACCCGTACGCCCTGCTCAACGCGTCGCTGACCTACGAGGCCCCGTCCTCCACCCCGTTCGCGGGCCTTCGGCTCCAGGTGACCGTCAACAACCTGCTCGATG
>JAZKTD010000221.1:0-5934 GCA_036625705.1 Salinivenus sp. | reverse complement strand
CCCGGGAGGTCCTCGACGCGCTGGCGGCGACCCTCGGGGCCGAGGTGCAGCGCGACGGGAACCGGTATCGCCTCGTCCCCCGGCCGTAAAACCGCGGGGAACGTGGACGCTCCCCTTCGCTCCCGGACGACAATCTCATGAATCCGCCGCGCGGGGGCACGCCTCGCTCCCCGGTGTCCGTAACGCCTCAACCGGTCCTCGAACAGAACTCAGGGATAGGTTGTAGAACGGGTTCTACGCTCCGTTCTGGAATAGGCAGAGGCCGTGGTGCCACATCGACTCGTCGCGCTCATCGTCGTCGTCCTGGTCGCGTGGGGCGTGGGGGGGCCGGTGAGCTGGGGCCAGTCCGTGCAGATCGACCTGAGCGACGTGCCGCTGGAGCAGGCCCTCGGCACCGTCCGGGCCGAAACGGGCCTCGACCTCGTGTACGCCGAGCGGCTGGTGCGGGGGCGATCGGCGTCCTGTCGCTACGCGGGGAAGGACCGGCGGGCCGCCCTTCAGTGCGTGCTCGACGGCACCGGGCTGCGGGCCGAGCGGGTGCGCCGCCGGCAGTACGTGCTCGTCGGCACGTCGTCGTCCGACGCCCCCGAGCAACGGGCCGCGCTGACCGGCTATGTCGTTGACGCCGAGACGAGGGAGCGGCTGCCGGGCGCCAACGTGTACCTCACGGACCTGGAGGCTGGGGCGACGACGAACGCGGACGGCTACTTCGTCGTCTCCTCGCTGCCGGCCGAGCGCTACGCCGTGCGCCTCTCCTACCTCGGATACGAGACAGTCGACACGACCCTCGTGGCCGGGGCGGCGCCCCATCAGATTGCCCTCCGCCCGGCCCCAATCGAGTCCGAAGAGGTCATCGTTGAGGCCGGCTCGACCGCCGCCGAGGAGGAGTCGCAGCAGCCGGGCATGATGTCGGTCGACCTTGCCCGGCTGGACCGGCTGCCCTCGTTCACGGAGCCGGACCTGTTCCGGGTCCTGCAGTGGACGCCCGGCATCCGGAAGACCGGCGTCGTTAGCGGCGGGCTCAGCGTCCGGGGCGCCGATCCCGACCAGAACCTCTACCTGCTCGATGGGGCGCCGGTGTATCATCCCTGGCACGCCTTTAGCCTCATCTCTACCTTCCAGACCGGTACACTCAAGAACACGAACCTCTATCGGGGCAGCTTCCCGGTGGAATACGGCGGGCGGCTCTCCTCGGTCGTCGATGCGCAGATGAAAGACGGGAGTCGCCGCCGGCCCTCCGCCGAGGCCGCGTTCGGCATGCTCAGCGGGCGGTTCCGCATCGAGGCGCCGCTGACGCCCAGCACCTCCTTCATGCTCTCGGGGCGTCGCTCCTACATCGACAAGCTGATTGGGCGCACCCATCCGGTGATCGATGAACGGGGACGCCGCGATACCCTCCGGACGGGGTATTACTTCTACGACACGAGCGCAAAGGTGGCCCACCGGTTCAACCAGCAGCACCGCCTGTCCCTCAGCTACTACCACGGCCGCGACGATCTCGACCTCCGGCTTCCCTTCAACCTGAGCCTGGACTTCGACTCCTGGCTCCGCCCCGCCGACCTCTTCTTCGAGGTCGACCAGGGCTGGTCGAACCGCGTCGTGAGCGCGCAGCACCAGTATCTGGTGGCTGACAACGTCTACGCCACGAGCACGGCCTACTACTCGGGCTACCGGGCCCAGGAGGCCTCCCTCGTGCAGCCCACCACCACCGCGCTGCTCACCTCCGACTACCGCGTGCGACTGCACGACGCCGGGGTGAAGGTCGATGTCAACTACCACCACTCGGTGAGCCACGAGCTCACGGCCGGCTTCAAGGCCTCGACGGTCCAGTTTGAGAGCGCTCTCGACAGTGAGATTCAGCGCTCGGCCGGGGTGGTGCGCCGCCGCCGGCAAGAGAGTGCACTCGGTGCGGTGCAGCTCAGTGGATACGTAAAGGACGTGTGGAGCCCGAGCCCCGAATGGACCCTTCAGCCGGGCCTCCGGCTCAGCTTCTTTAGCGGGGGCGACCACGTTCGGGTGGCGCCCCGAATGAGTGCGCGCTACACCGTGCACCCGCGCTGGCTCATGCTGCGGGGCAGCGCCGGGGTCCACGTCCAGTACCTGCACCGCCTGCGCGACCGGCAGTCGCTGGCCTACGATCTGGTATCGAGCCGGTGGGTGCCCTCGAGCGACCGGGTGCGGCCGGCGACCGGGCTCCAGGTGGGGCTCGAGGCCCGCGCCCATCCGCGGCCGGGGCTGACCCTCGAGGTCGATTCGTACCTGCGCGGCGCCCGCAATCTCCTCGTCCCCTCCGACATCTTTCAGGAGAAAGACGACATCGAGGGGCCCGGCATCAACGTCGGGGCCCTCCTCGGCCAGTATACCCGGGGAGAGGAGCGGGCCGCCGGCGTCGAACTGAGCGCGGTGTACGGGCGGGGCCCGTGGAGCGGACGCATCGGGGTCGGGACGGGGCGGACCTTCGTTCGGGCGCCCGGTCGGGTCCAGTCGGGGCTGCGGTGGCGCCCCTCCGACCTTGACGTGCCGTACACGCTCCGCGGGGCGCTCGGGTGGCAGGGGGGCTCCTGGAGCGCGACGATCGCCACCGAGTGGCGGAGCGGGTATCCAATCTCCGCCCCCGTCGGGCGCTACAAGGTCGGTGACCCGGTCGATCGGGCCCCGGTCTCCTACCTGTACCGGCCCAAGGTCAACAACGATCGCCTCGCGCCGTACTTTCGGGTCGACCTCACGCTCGGCTACAGCTTCCAGTTTCTGTCCGCCCGCTGGACGGCCACGCTCAACCTGTTCAACGCCACAAACCGGGACAACGAGCTGAGCCGCACCTACGAGCCGACTGCGGCCGGGGTCAACACGGCCTCCCAGCGCGGCCTCCCGATCCTTCCGCTTCTAAAGATTGAGATGCAGCTCTGACGCGCGCCGGTCCCGCGATCCAGATCATCGTTCGACGCATGCTTCGCTCCCTTTCGGCATCGGCGGCCGGGCGGGCCCTCCTGGCGGTGGGCCTCCTGCTCAGCCTGGCGCGCTGCGACTGGTCCACCACGCCGGTCGAGGAGGAGGCCCTCGTCGTCGAGGCCTTTCTAGAGACGGGCCGGCCCCTGCCCCCCATTCTCCTGCGACGGACGCGCCCTCTTCAGCCCGGCCCCGACTCCCTGGCGGCCCGGGCGTCGGACGCGCAGGTCACCGTGGAACTCGACGGCGCCCTCTACCCCTACGAGGAGGCGGCGGACACGCCGGGACGGTACCGGCCCGCGACTGAGGTGGTCGTGCCGCCCGGGGTGCCCTGGCGGCTGACGGTCCGATGGGAGGGAGACACGGCCCGGGCCCGGGGCGAGACGCCCGCGCCCATCGCCATCGGCGAAGTGTGCGTGGACGTGCCGGACGCGCCGGCCCGGGCGGTACAGGTCGACTCCCTCCGCCGCGACTCGCTCGACATCCCGGCCGACCTCGGGTACATCTATCCGATGGACGTGACGGTGCAGTGGGCGGGCGAGCAATCCGCCCCGCAGGCCGACGCGAACACGTGGGTGCGGACCCAGCTCCGACCCGACGCCAGCTCCTTCCCGTCGGAGGTGGTCGAGTTTTTTTTGCAGCCAGCCGAGGTCCGACGCGAGGACGCGTATCCCCGGCGCGACGGGGCACACCAGTGGCAGGGCGTCTACGCCGTGCCGGTCGACAGCGCAGCGGCCCCGCTGCCGTCCCACAACGTCACCACGGCCCTCGTGCGGGGCGATACGGCGTTCGCGTCGTTCGCCCAGACCCGCACCGACCCCGATCGACGCGAGCCGATCTCGAACGTCGAGGGCGGGTTGGGCATCGCGACGGCCGTGTCCGTCGACTCGCTCGTGCGCCTCGTCGAGCCCGGCATGGCGCGCTGCCAGCCCGCATCGGCGCCGGGCGGGGCGTGAATCCCGGCACGGCCCGGACTGTACAAGCACGAAATTCCCTCTTGCCCAACCCGCGTTCGACCATGTCCGAGGAGCCGGCTGCCGGCACCATCACGGCGCTCGAGACGCAGACGAACGACGCCAATCGGACCTCCGTCTTCCTCGACGGCGAGTTTGCGTTTGGGGTGCACCAGGACCTCGTGGTCAAGCACGGGCTCCACGTCGGGGCCACCCTCACGCCCGAAGAGCGGCGCGCGATCGAACAGGACGAGCAGTACGTCGAGGCCAAGCAACAGGCCCTCGACTACCTCGCCCACAAGCCGCGCACCGAGGAGGAGGTGCGCCGCAGGCTCCGGCGCAAGGACGCGCCCGAGCCCGTGATCGAGGACGTGGTGGCCCGCCTCCACGAACTCGGCTATCTCGACGACGAGGCCTACGCGAGCGACTACGTGCGCAACCGATTCGCGAGCAAAAAGTACGGCCCCGTGCGGATCCAGCGGGAGCTGGTTGAGCGGGGCGTCGACCGGCACGTGGCCGAGCGCGCCGTCGCCGAGCTCTTCGAGGACGAAGACCCCGTCGCCGCGGCCCGCGAGCACGCCGAGAAGCGCTGGGCCCGGCTCGCCGACGAGGACGATCCCCGACGCCGGAAGCAGAAGCTGTACCGCTATCTCCGTCGGCGCGGCTTCACCTCCGATACGATCTATCCCCTCCTGGACGAACTGGAGCAGAAGGCACAGACCCGGTAGCGCATCCAACAGAAGAACTTGTTCGCCACTGCGCTACCCGGCACAATTTTTCGCTCCCAGTCCCTGCTCATGGCCGACGCCTCCGACGCCTCGCCGTCTCCCCCCGACACCGGCACCCGGGACGACCGGGACGCCGTCGCCCGAGACGATCAATCGGGCGCGGGATCGGTCCCCTCGTCCACGATTGGCCGCCCGGCCCGGACCCTTTCTCCGCTCTCGTCCGGCTCGGGCGGGTCGGCCTTCACCCTGGATCGGATCGTGCGCTTTCTGCTGGGGGCGGCGGCCGTCGCCCTGGCGGGGTGGGTGCTGTGGTACTTCGCGGGCCTGGTACTCTACCTCGCCGTGGGCGGGTTGCTGGCCTACCTGCTGCGTCCCATCGTGGACTGGCTGCAGAGCGTGGGCCTGAGCCGCGTGTCGGCCATCCTCGCCACCTTCGTGCTCGTGCTGAGCGGCCTGTCGGTCCTCGTCACCTCCGTGGTGCCGTTCGTAGGGCAGCAGGTGCGGGACCTCAGCCAGCTTATCAGCGTCGACATGGCGGCCGACGCGGCCACCTACATCGAGTCCCGCGTGCGCCCCGTGGTGCCCATCGAGAAGGGGATCCTGGTGGAGAACGTCAAACAGATGGGACAGGCGCTGGTGCAGGGCGATCTCGTGGAGGGCGCCCGGGTCGCCCAGACCGTGAGCTCGGTCGTTGCGGTCTTCACCAACATCGTCTACGCCGTCGTTATCATCCCCTTCGTCACATTTTTCCTGCTGAAGGACGGCCTGCAGATTCGCCGGTCCCTGATGTGGCTGGTGCCGAACCGCTACTTCGAGGTCACCCTCGCGATTGCCGACAAAGTGGAGGGCAACATTGGGCGGTACTTCCGCGCCCTTTTGATTCAATGCACCTCCATCGCCGTCATCGCCTCGGTGCTGCTCTGGGTCGTGGGCCTGCAGAGTGCAATCGCCATCGGCATCTTCACGGGGCTCGCCAACACAATTCCGTACTTCGGGCCCTTTCTGGGCTTTCTGTGCGGGACGCTCGTCGGGATCGCGCAGACCGGCAACCTGGCGCTGGTTCCGTGGGTGGCCCTCGCCATGGTCCTCACGCAGCTGGCCGACAACGTGCTGCTGCAGCCCCTCATCTTCTCCCGGGCGGCCAAGGCCCACCCGCTCGTCATTCTGTTCGTGGTGCTGATCGGGGCCCGGCTCGGGGGCATTGTGGGAATGCTCATCGCAATCCCCCTCACCACCACCATCCGCGTCGTGGTGGAGCAGCTGCTGTGGAGCCTCCGCAACTACCGCATCCTGCGCAGCCCGTCGTA
>JAZKTD010000220.1:0-5972 GCA_036625705.1 Salinivenus sp. | reverse complement strand
CTCCTGACCGACGACATCCTCGTACTCGACCCCGAGCGCGAGACCGTCGTGGGGCGGCCCAGCTACCCCCAGATGCGCATGTGGCCCGAGCAGGCCCGCCACTTCGTCGGGGACAGGACCGAGGCGCTTCCCCGTGTGGTGCCCCACCTGTCGAAGCGCCGGGTGCCGGTCGGCCCCGAGGGCTTCGGCACGTTTCGGGACACGGCCGCGCCGCTCACGCACCTCTTCCTCCCCGAGTATCGGTCCGACGTGGAGGACGTTCGGATCGACCCGCTCCCCCCGCAGGAGGCGGTGGCCGCCCTGCTCCAGCACGCCTTCCTGCCGAATACCGTCGAGGACCTCGGCCTCGCCGACCGGCGCCTTCCCGTTCTCACCGCCCTCGCCGACCAGGCGCAGGTGGCCCGCCTCGTCTATCCCGAGGGCGCCGAGCACCTGCCGGCCGTGGCCGAGACGCTCCGTCGGGCGGCGGACTGACAACCGGTTGGCACGCTATCTGTCCCGCGTTCCGGGCTGTCCGTCCCGCACCGGCGCGTCCGGCCGCTTCTGTTCATCGGTGCCGTCCTCGTCGAGGCCCCGCCAGCCGTGCTCGACCTGGCTGCGCCACGACGTCGCGTAGTAGCCGTCCTGGTCGAGCAGCTCCTCGTGCGAGCCCGACTCGATGATCGCGTGGTCGCGCATCACGTGGATGACGTCCGCGTGCATGGCCGTCGTGAACCGGTGCGTGACGACGATGCCCGTCCGGTCCTCCACCAGCTCGCCGAACTGCTCGAGCCACCGGTTCTCGGCCCACGAGTCCATCGTGCTCGTGGGCTCGTCGAGGACGACGATCGGCGCATCGCGGTAGAAGGCCCGTGCGAGACAGACCCGCTGCCACTGCCCGCCGCTCAGCTCCCGACCGCCGTCGAACCAGCGCCCGAGCTGCGTATCGTACCCGTCCGGGAGCGCCTCCAGAAACGTGTCGGCGAGCCCCTTGCGGGCCGCGGTCGCGACCGCCTCCCGGTCTTCCGGCTTCGCGACGTCGCCGTAAGCAATGTTCTCGGCGGCCGTGGCCTGGTACTGCACCGGGCGCTGAAACAGGACGGCGAACTGCCGCCGGAGGGCGTCCGGGTCGAACCGACGGAGGTCAACGCCGTCGATCGTGATGCGCCCGGCGTCGGGGTCGAAGAAGCGGCAGAGCAGCTTGATGAGCGTGCTCTTGCCGGCGCCGTTGGGCCCGACGAGCGCGACGGTCTTCCCGGCGGGGACGTAAAGACGAAACGTCTCCAGCGCGGCCTCCTGACTTCCCGGGTAGTGGAAGGTCACGTCCTCGAACCGGATGCCGTCCGACAGGGACCGGGGGACGGTCGCAGGGTCATCGGGGACCGGGAGCGTCGACTCCGCGTCGAGAAAGCGGAACAGATGCTCCAGAAAGTAGCTGCTCGAGTAGATCGTCCCGACGCTCCCGAGCAGGTTCTGCATGAGGCCCTGTCCCCGGTTGAACGACCGATAGAAGAGCCCCAGGTCCCCCAGGGTGGCGGCCCCGAGGAGGGCCCGCCACACCATCCAGCCCATCACGGCCGCCGTGATGGCGAGCGCCGACAGGCTCGCGAGGAGCGTCGCCACGGCCCGGCGGCGCCGAAGGTCGATCCGCTCCTCGCGGAGCTGGGCGCGGAGGGATTGATACGCCTCCCGAAAGAGCGACCCCAGCCCGAACAGCCGCATTTCGGCCGCCGCCCACCGGCGCGTGAGATGCAGGTCGTAGTAGTTGACCCTCCGGCGCTGGGACGTGGTTCGGCTCCACCAGTCGTGGTGTTCTCGTTTGTAGCGGACGACGACCCAGAGGGCGGGAAGGGTACTCAGAATGAGCACCAGCGGGACCCACCACCCGTACGGAACCAGCAGCCCCGCGATGGACAGCACCGTCGTCCCGTTCTGCAGGAGGCCGCCCGCACTGTTCAGGAGCTCGATGGGCTTGCTGCTGGCGTTGCCGGTCGCCTCCTCCAGCAGGTCGTAGTACGCCGGCGACTCGTAGTAGACCATGTCGACGTCCGTCGCCTTCCGGTGGACGAGCGACTGGATGTGGTCCTGCACCAGCTCCCCCTGCGCCGTCTGGATCCACGACGTCACGCTGCCGAGGCTCCGCTGCGCCACGATGACGGCGGCCATGAGGCCGGCCGGCACGAGCAGGATGCGCACGTTGTCCCAGGCGAGCCCCCCCCCTACGGCAACCTCGGCGGCGTCGAGCACCCACTTGGTCAGGTAGACACTCGCCGTCGGCAGCAGCCCCTGCAGGACCAGCAGCACAAGCCACGCGCCCGTCCAGGCCGACGCCGCGGTCCACACGAGCCGGAGCGCCGGCGGCAAATAGGCGAGCATCTCCCGGACCTCGTCGAGGCGGGAGGCGAGGCCCTCCGCGGCGGTGTCGTCGTCGGTTGTGGCCATCTGAGACTGCGTTCGGGGTCAGAGATCATCGCCCAACAGGGGTCCGCTCGGCCGAATCGTAGGCCCCAGGCGGTCGTACACGAATTGCTTGTCCCCTACAGGCTCCGGAAGTGGGACCGGACGAAGCGCACCATGTCGGGGAGTCGGTCGAGGTCGCGCGGCCGTTCCAGCTTCACGCCGGGCACCGCCTCGACGAGCTTGTTCACCTTTTCGAAGTGAGACGGCGTGGCCGCCGTGTTTCCCAGGAACCGCTGCGCGTAGGAGTGCTGAAGCAACCGTACAAACGCGTCCCGTGGGCTCAGCGGTTCCACCTCGAAGTCATTGCCCCATTCCAGAAGGTAGATACAGCGGAGCGGACGGGGCTCACGCTGAAACCGCCGGTCGGCGCGGCCAATCCGCTTCCTGTGGTCGGCGTGGAGGCGAGGAAGCGCCTCGGGCGTCGCGCTGCGCGTCGCGGCAACGGCCTCCGGATCGAGGCGCATCTGTGGGAACCCCGGGGGCACCATCGCGTCGTTCCCCGGCGGAATCGCGACGATGTCGTCGGTGACCAGACGGCTTCCACTCGCATGCAGGGCCGAGGCGGTCGTGGACTTCCCGCGTCGTTTCCATCCGATAAAGGCCGCGACTCCGTCCTCCAACCCCACGGCGCTCGCGTGGAGGGTGAGGTGCCCTTTCTGATGGAGGGCGAGCCCCGTACACACCCCGAGGATGAGGTGGCGCGCCAGGCGCTCCGAGGTGTCGACCGCAACGTCGACGACGATCCGACGGCCGTCTTCCACGCGGAAGGCCCCCGTATGGTCGTAGTGCAGAACAGCCTTCTCGGCAGTCGACTGGACTACCCCGTTCACGTTCTCGACCCCGTCGACTTCATCGATCGGCTCCCGTACGACCTCCAGGTCTGGATCGTCGGGGTTCCGGGCCGCTGAGTCGGAGGTTCTCAGTTCGGGGAGTGCCACGTCGGACCCTATGGTCTGGGCGTATGCGACGTAGCGGTACGGGAACGCTCTTCCCCGGTGGGGGACCGACGAAGAAAGCCCAGACGACTCCACTGTTCGTTACCCGACTTATGTGTAGGACTCGTGCTCTACAGACAGCCAAAAGGGAAAGAGGCCCTCGCTCCCTCGAAGGAGTAAGGGCCCCTCACATTCTGTCACCACCGGTCCTTCAACTGACAGGACCGATAGGATCGGGGTCATCAGGGCCATCAGGGCCATCTGGATCTAAGGCGTACCCGTCGTCAGCTCCGTAGTATTTGACGGTGTTGGCGGTTAATTCCTCAACACTCCCGTACTCGGTCATGTTGGGAGGCTGCCATTGTCTCCGATCTTTCTTTTCCATAAAACTGAGGTGTTTATTCGAAAGAGCGCAAGAACTGTATTCTTTTGCCATACAGGACACTTTTACAATATAGATCACGATCGACAAAAAGCACAGACTTTGGCTTCTGGCACGTCCCATCTTCGGATGAGCGCTGACTCTCTTCACGGACCTGCTAGCGTGCCATCTCCTCCATCCATGCCGCGAGTACCGCGAGGGTATACAGAGAAAACGGCGCCTCCGGTGCCTCCGTCCGACGAGCGGAGCGGAGAAGCTCCATTTCGCCGGCGTCCACGTATCCGGAAAGCGAGGATGCATTCCGCCGAAGCAAATCTTCGATCATCGTGGCATCTTCATCCAATAGGGTTTGGACGAAGTTTGCTCCTAGCCGCGCCTTTCGACGCCTCCACTGAACCGCATCGGGGAGGATGTTCTCCATGGCCCGCCGGAAGATGTACCGTGGCCACCCGTCACGCAGTTTCGTCGTTGCCGGAAACGAAACGGACAGCTCGATCAGTCGGCGATCAAAGAAGGGGTACCGCGCCTCGAGTCCGAACGCCGCGGAGGCCTTGTCCGCGACGTTCAGGACCTCCGGGTACGCGTTTCCGGGAAAGGACTGCGCGTGGGCCTTACGGTGTGCCTGAAGCACCCCGTCTCGACTGTTTTCCCGGAGATCTCCTTCCGTAAGGTCAAAGGTTTGGGCCATATCCTGCTGAATCAAGGACCGCTCCGTGACCGCCTCCGTCGATGGCTCATCGGTGCCGCGGGACAGTCGTCTCTGCACCCACGCCGGGAGCACTTCTCTCAACCACACGCCACTGACAATCTCGCGGAGGGAAATGTCGAATCTTTGTGATAGCGAAAGGGCCCTCGCGGCGAACTGGACCGAGCTGGAGTGCACTAGGGCTTTGAGGACAGGGTACGCATGGTGCCGGGCGGTCCTTTCCCGCGGTGCGTCATATCGCTCGGCGAGAGCGGTTATCTGCTCATCAAACGTTCCCATATCTCCATCAACCAGGAGCTCGGCGAGGTACTGGAAGCCTCGCGAAATCGTCCCGTCCCCGTCGAGCCCGTCTAGAAAGACCCGAACGCCCCTCTCCTCGGCCGCGCTATACATCTGCCAGTGCAGATACAGATTGGGGGCCCAGAAGGCCTGGTCCATGTGCGAAAGCATCTCGTCGAGGTGCTCAAGGGGGCTATGCCGGTCGCCCTGAATAAAGTGGGGCTCAAACTCCCCTGTGTCGAGCACCTCATCCATGTAGGCCCGCTCGTCGATCTTCTCCTTCTCCTCGCCCGAGAAACTCGGAAAGACGAGGGAGAACGTACGCAGCGGCCCGGCGTCCGTGTCGCGCATCAGATCCCGCGCGGCGCAGGCGATGGACGAGGAATCCAGTCCGCCGCTGAGCGTGGAGCCGATCGGGTGGGAACTCCGAAGTCGGCACTCGACGGCCTCGAGGAACTGCTCCCGGAGGGCCTCCGCGTACGCGTCTTCCGACCCGAGATGTAGCTCTCGATCCGCATCGAGCGTCCAGTACCGGGTCTTCCAGATAGAATCCGGGGACACCACGAGCACGTGCGCCGGCGGCACGTGGAAGACGTTCTCGTAGAAGGTGGACTCCGCGTCCCCCGGCGACACGACGAGGTGCTCGGCCACGCGTTCCTCGTTGACCCGGCGGGGCACCATCGACGACGCGAAGAGCGCTTTCAACTCGGAGCCGGCGACGAAGCCGTCGTCTCCTTTGTGGTAGAACAGGGGCTTAATGCCCAGGTGGTCACGCACACAGAGCAGCCGCCGCTCGGCGCGGTCCCAGATGATGAAGGCGTACGCGCCGACCAGATGCTCGGGACACGACGCCCCCCATTTCTCGTAGGCGCCGAGGATCACTTCGCTGTCGGTGATCGGAGACGCGAAGCGTTCCTCGAGACGAAGGGCCCCGATCAGGTCGGCGCGATTGTCGATTCGAGCGTCGGCCGTAATGGCGAGTTCGCCCCCCCGCCCCGTAAGCGGCTGCGTCTCGGCGGCGGCCTCGGGCGTCGTCTCCAGCATCCGATGGCCGAGCCCTACGCTCTCTCCCGCCCAGTTCCCCTGAGCGTCCGGCCCGCGGTGGGACAGCGTCTCGGTCATGCGGACCACACGTCGTCGCTCAACCGGTCGTCCATCAAAGTGCCAGAGTCCGACGATTCCACTCATTCGGGGAAATAGACTCGTGCCTGATTAGTGCGGCCGGATTTAG
>JAZKTD010000219.1:0-6041 GCA_036625705.1 Salinivenus sp. | reverse complement strand
ATTCGCTTGAGTCGGTCCTTGAAAGCGTCAACGAGCAGATCGACCGGCTTGAAGACCAGGTCGACCAACACGTTGAAAGCACCGATACACTCGCTCGGAACCGCGACCTTTTGGAGACGATCCCCGGCGTTGGCCGGACAACTGCTGCGCTTGTGCTGGCCGAACTCGGAGATTACAAGCGTTTTGAGAGCGCTCGCCAGGCGGCTGCCTACGCCGGCCTGACGCCCTCCCATCACAAGTCGGGGAGTTCGGTTCATCGAAAACCTCAGTTGTCGAAAGTCGGAAGTTCTCGGCTTCGGAGAGCGCTGTACTTCCCAGCAATTGCGGCCCTACGATGCAACGCTGCAATCGAAGCTCTCGGGAATCGGCTCGCCGAGCGGGGAAAGGAGAAGATGGTAATCATCGGCGCTGCGATGCGGAAGCTCCTCCACATTTGCTACGGCGTGTTGAAGAACCAGTCATCATTCGACCCGTCGCTTCATCCTGGAACTTGACGTTCAGTAACACAGCATCTGTCGGCACGGGGAGGGTCGCATCCGCTCTCGGACACACGCAGCGACAGTTCAAACGCCTCTGAACGCCATTAAGCGGCGACCTCGGAGGCGTTTTTTTGGCCATACCCGTTCCGACTGCTTCTTGTCGCGAAGAGCCTTTCGGCGGGCCTGTCCGACCGGGGACTTGCCGTACGCGCCGAGCGTCTCGCCCGTCGTTCGTCGGCCCCAAACGACACCGCCCCCGACCCGGCCTCGGCGGCCGATCGGGGGCGGGTGTATGTACAGAACGTGCCGGGTGGACCGTGCGGGGCCGAGCCGCAGATGGGCCCCGCCGCCCTCGACGCACTACGCCTTCATCGTGGCCCGGGAGCGGAGCACCCGTGCGTCGGGCAGAAATCCCCGCTCGGAGGCAAAGCGCACCATGTCGATGAGGGTCTGGATCCCGAGTTTGTTCTTGATGTTCTCCCGGTGCTTCTCGACGGTACGGGGGCTGATGGCGAGGTGCTCGCCCACCTCCTGGCTCGTGTAGCCCTCGGCCGTCAGCTGCATCACCTCTCGTTCGCGCAGAGACAGCGGATGGCAGGGATCGCGCTGCGAGCCGTCGGCCCCGGCCGGCTCCATCCACCCCTTCGGCAGGGCGTCGCTGATGTACCGCCCGCCGGTCCATACCGCCTTGATGGCGCGGCACAGCTCGTCGAGCGGATCCTGCTTGAGCAGATAGGCGGCGGCCCCCATCTCGAAGACCGACCGCACCTGCTCCTCGTCCTCGCAGGTCGTGAGCACCAGCACGTCGACGTCGATCGAGCGGCGCTGCAGGTGGTACAGAACGTCGTACCCGTTGAGGTGGGGCAGCTTGAGGCTGAGCGTGAGCAGGTCGGGGTCCCGCTCCTCCACCATCGAGACAGCCTCTAGGCCCGTCTCGGCGGTGGCCACGACCGTCCCGCTCATGCTCTCGACCAGGGACTGGACGCCCCAGCGCGTCATCTCGTGGTTGTCGGCAATCGCAACGGACATCGACATAATCGGGAAAGAGGTTGGTTCGGTGGGAGAATGGGGTTGGGGGTGAGCGGGGCCCATCCGGGCGTCGCCGCAGAGGCGCTACTCAACCCGTTTTTTTCGGAACGAGGGGCGGTCGCCCTCAAACTGAATGCCGTCGGCCGTGAGGGTGGAGGACACGTCCTCCATCACAAAGGCGACGTGCGTGCACTGCACGGGCCGGTCCGACGCAGGAAACTTGAACACGCCTCCCGGATCGATCCCGTTGGTTTCGCTCTCCTGGTCGTAGTCGACCTCCACAACGGTGGTTGGCCCATCTTGAATGTAGTGATAGGAGGTCGGCTCGGCGTGGCTGCGAGCAACCCCCGAGACGGTTCCCGACTTGAGCGCGGTCCCGCCGAGAGTGGCCATGGTCTGCTGCGTGCCGGCCTTCTTGTCTCGGCATTGGACCTCGACCGACGCCGGATTCAGCGGGTCGAACTGTGCCCGCAGGAGGTGCCGGTCGTCCGAGATGCCCTCGTGGGTGATGCGGGTGACCTGGCCGCCGAGCTCTTCGTCCATTAGGTCGATCGAGAAGGTCTCCCCGGACGCGAGAGAGACGGGCTCGAACAGGAGATCCGCCCGGGTAAAGTCGTCCGACTGGATCGTAACCTCATTGGGTGTGGTCTCGGCCTCCTCGCCGGTGCGGATCTCGACGGTGTCGCACCCGACCAGTACGCCGATCAGGAGGGTGACCGCAATGACGGGAAGCGTGCGAAGCGCGGTCGCCGCGCGGAAAACGGAGTGGTGAGTCATGATTCTGTGGTTTGGTGGGTGGAATGTCGTACAGCGCTCGGTCCCGGTGAGGGTCATCAACCTCGATAACAGGGTAAAAACCCGAACTGTCCCTCGAATCAGACAAACCGAGCAATTTTCTGGTGTGAATTGTGCGGTACCGTTGCGCGGATTGTGGGGATGAATGGTGTCGGATTGTTCGGGGGGAGGGGCCGACCAGACGCCGTGGCGCTCCTCGGGTCTCCTTCATATCATGTTTATCAACACGGGCGATCTTTCGAATCAGCCCTCCCGCGTCATGATCTTACCCCTCGATCGCCCCGAGGTGGACCCCGATCACAACGGGGACCGGTCTCCCCAGTTGCGCCGCGCCCCGGGACGAGCTGTCGCTCCTGACTGGATCTCGGCGCTCATGCGGGGACTGCTCCTCGGCCTATGCCTGGGACTTCTGGGGGGCGCCTATCCGAAAGAAATCCGGGCGCAGGACTCCACGGCGGTCGAGGCGGAGGGGCGAATGCTGCACAACCCGACGAATCGCCTGTTCTACTACCGAATCGGCGGAGACAGTACGGTCTACATTCGTCAGGAGCGCCCAGCGATGGACCGTCCCGGGGTCGCGCTTCCCGCTAGAACCCTCACCACGATCTACGATCGGGTTAGTGAGCAAGTCCTCACTTCCGAGGAATCCAATGATTACCTCGGCGTCGGATTCGAGGATCAAACCCTCGTCCTGCGCGTCTCCCAGCAGTTCGACCTCTACGTGCTGGGGACCTTGATCGTGGTCATTCTGGTCGGTGGAGTGCTCCTGCTGTGGCTCTGGCGGCGGCTCACGGCGGAGCAGCGTCGGCGCAAGGCCCTGGTCCAGTCGCGGCGTCACCTGACCAAGGGGCGGGAGAAGGAGCGGGAGCGCCTCGCCAAGGAGATCCACGACGGCCCCGTGCAGGACCTGCACGGCCTCCACATGCGGCTGAAGGGCCTCTCGGAGACCCCCAGTGCATGCCAGGTGCAAGAAATGGCGGACGAACTGATGCGCGTGACGGGCGAGCTCCGCGCCCTGAGCGCCGATCTGCACCCGCCGGCCCTCCGGCGCTTCGGGCTCGGGGCAGCCCTCCGATCCCACGCCGACCGCCTGCGGGACCGGCACGAGGCCCTCCGGCTCGACATGGACCTCGCAGACGACTGTGGGCCGATCCCCGACGAACTCGCCCTCGCCCTCTTCCGGGTGGCCCAGGAGGCCCTGAACAACGCCGCCCAGCACGGAGAGGCGAGCCGGGTTCAGGTGCGGCTGCGCTGTGCCGACGATACTGTGGACCTGATCGTCCGGGACGACGGCGACGGCTTCGTCCCGCCGGCGGACTGGCACGACCTCGCCGAGCAGGATCACTACGGTCTGCTCGGCATGCGAGAACGAGCCGAGGCCGTCGGCGCCAACCTCGACATCGACTCTGCCCCGGGGGCGGGCACGCAGGTGCGGCTGCGCTGTTCGGTGGCGCCCTCCCAGGTCCCCGACGCCGACCCGAGCGCCTCCGTCCCGGCGTGATGCGCCCGTTTTACCTCCTCTCTCCACACGTCCTCTCTCTGCCATGCCTGCTGTTCGCGTCGTCATTGCGGATGATCACCCCGTCGTGCGCTCCGGCATTCGGGACATGCTCGACGAAGCCGACGACCTCGAGGTGGTCGGCGAGGCTTCGAACGGCGAGGCCGCCCTGCAGATGGTGGCCGACGAGCAGCCCGACGTGCTCCTGCTGGACGTGGAGATGCCAGAACTTTCCGGGATCGAGGTCGCCCAGCGCCTGCAGGAAGCCTCGAGCCCCGTCCGCCTCCTGGCCCTCTCCTCCTACGACGACCAGGAGTACGTGCGGGGACTGCTGGACAACGGCGCCTCCGGCTACCTGACGAAGGAAAATGCGCCCACGCTCATCGTCGAGGCCGTCCGGGCCGTGGCCCGCGGCGAGGTGCGCTGGTTCGTCCAGCCGACCCCGTCCCCCGACGGGGCTCCGGACCTGACCGGCCGCGAGGAGGACGTGCTGCGGCTCATTGCCCGGGGCTACTCGAACGACCGCGTCGCCGAGGAGCTGCACCTCGCCGAGAGCACCGTCCGCAAGCACGCGACCAATGTCTACCGCAAGCTCGGGGTCGACTCCGCCCGGGAGGCCATCGCCTGGGCGTGGCAGAACGGCGTGATGTCGGCGTCGTCGACGGGGGCCTCGTCGGAGAACATGTAGGGGTCCTGCACGACGGCCCCAACGGGTGCGCACGCTTATCGGCGTCCTGAACATTGGGGGCCGATTGCCTGTTCTTACGGGGACCGCCACGGGCGGCCACTGCAGGGGGCGGAGAAGCCTCCGTTAGCAACCGTCGATGTCCGGCAGTCCGGTTGTGCAGGGCCACCGGATCCGTAGGGCGACTGGGCTACTCCTCCCGCTCATTGCGCATGGGGGGAATCTCGGGGCGGTACCAGACGCCCGTGACCCGGTCGGTATGGTCGGCGCGCGTCCGTCGGGTCGGCGGGAAGTCGCCGGTCTCTTGCCGCCACCGGTGCAGGCGCCGGACGAGGCGGTCGATGACGGCGTCGTGCTCGGGCGTCCCGGCCACGTTGTTTACTTCCCACGGGTCCTCGCTCAGGTCGTACACCTCCACGGCCGGGCGCGGCGTCTGGAAGAGGGGGGCCTGTGCGTCCGTCAGCGTGCCGGCCCGCTTCTTTTCGAGGAGACTCATCCAGGCGGGGCTGTCGCCGATGTCCGCCGCAATCGGGAAGGCGCGGTCGGGGTAGCCGTTGGTGATCAGCTTGTACTCCTCGGTGCGCAGGCTCCGCATGTGGGCGTCGGTGTCGTGCCAGTTGCGCTCGCTGAACACCACCGCCCGCCCCGGCATCGACCGGTCGTCCAGGACCGCCGCGATGCTGCGCCCCTGCATGTCGGGGGGCGGGGCCAGGCCGGCCACGTCCAGAAGGGTGGGCGCCAGGTCGATCACGCTGGTGAGCCCGTCGTAGGTGCCCGGCTCGACCTCTCCGGGCCAGTTGACGATGAGTGGCGTGCGGATGCCGGCGTCGTAGAGGCTCCCTTTGGCCCGCGGGAACGGGGCGCCGTTGTCGCTCAAAAACACGACCAGGGTGGTTTCTCGGAGCCCTCGCCGCTCGAGCGTGTCGAGGAAGGCCCCGATGTTCCGGTCCATCCGCGTGATCTCGTCGTAGTAGCGGGCGAGGTCGGCCCGGGTGGCGGGCGTATCGGCGAGGTAGGGCGGGACGAACACGCTGTCCGGGTCGTGCGGATTCTCGATGATCCCCTCCGTGTAGGGGCGGTGCGGATCGCTGAAGCCGACCCACATAAAGAAAGGCCGGTCGGTCGTCCGCGCCCGGTCCAGGAACGTGGAGAAGGCGCCATAGTCGTGATCCTCGGCGGGGTCGTACCAGTCGAACTGCTCGTTGCCGGGGGCGCCGAGGTGCCGCTTCCCCATGATGCCGGTCAGGTACTCCCCCTCCCGCCGCAGGTAGGTCGGCAGGATCGTCTCGTGCTTGGGGAGGGGCATGTGCAGGTCCTCCGCGCCGGTGGCGTGCGGGTACTTGCCGGTGAGCATGCTGATGCGGGAGGGGCTGCACTGCGGCGTCGTGAGGAAGGCCCGCTCGAAGGTCAGCCCCGTCTCGGAGAGCCGGTCCACGATCGGGGTATGGATGACGTCGTTGCCGTACGCGCCAAAATCTCGCCACCCCGCGTCGTCGGCGACGAAGACGAGAATGTTGGGCCGCGCGGCCGAGTCGGCCGCCGGGGTCGTGTCGGG
>JAZKTD010000218.1:0-6081 GCA_036625705.1 Salinivenus sp. | reverse complement strand
CTTGTAAAAAAGGAGGATATAATTTGCCAATCCCATATTACGCATACACTTATAGGAACGAGTCTAATAGATTTCTACATATATTCTACACCGCGCCGTGCTCTTAGTCTAAGCGGCCCGTCCCGGTCAATGAACCCGGCGGCAAAAGTACCACCGGGCCAGGGCCCTCGGAATGTTTCTTCGGACGTCGCTTCGAGATTGTCGAGGTAGTCGAGCGTAGTCATCATCAGCACCCTCCGGTGGGCGGCTTCACGTCGGTCGAACCAGTCGCCGTAGCGGTCCGGGTAGGCATCGAACGGAGCCGTCCTCGCCCTCAGCCGGTTGGGTTATTCGTCAGAAACGAGATCTTCGCACGCCGCGATGGCCGCCCGCACGAGCGCGAGGGCCTCCCGGACGCCGTCGGCCTCCCCTTTTTCGAAATCCCCCTCCTCCACGACCATCTGGTTCGTGACGTGGGCGAAGCAGACCACCGGGCAGCCTCGAGCCTCCGCAAAGGCGTACAGCGCCGCCGCTTCCATCTCCACGGCGAGGATGCCTTCGTCCTTGGCCGCAGAGATGGCCGGGTCCGTCTCGCGGTACGGCGCGTCGGTCGTCCAAGACGCCCCGCCGTGCACGGGCACCGGGACCTTGGAGAAGCTGCCCCGAAGCCGCTCTCGCAGTGAGCTGTTGAGCGCGGCATACTCGGAGGGCGAGCGGTAGTGATGGCTGGTCCCTTCGTCACGGAGGGCCTTCTCGATGAGGACAAAATAGGGCGGCTCGTTCCGGGACACGATCTGCCCGGCGGAGGTGATGCTGAGGAGCAGTCCACATCCGGCGGCAAAGAGCTGCTCGGCCACCAGCGCGGCGAAGGAACTCCCCACGGCCCGGCCGAGCACCCCGATCGGGTGGCCGTCCAGATCGGTTTTATAGAGGGTCGTGTGGTAGCCCGGCCAGTGGGAATGCGGCTCGGCCCGGTCGGTGGCTTGGAGGTGATCGACGATGTCGCCGTCCGGGTCGAGCAGGCACACGTCCGGCACCGACCCGTGCTCCACGTCATTCTGGCGCCGGGCCTCACGGAGAAGGTTCTCCGGCTGGAAGACGGACGGCTCGTCGCAAGCCTTGTCTTGAAGGAGAGGGGACGGGTCGGACGAAGACGTGAACGCGTGCTCGTGAAGTTGAGGCGACAAAAAACGGAGACTCCTTCGTTCGACGCGACGACTGCTCTCCCGTCTCGCCAGCGCGTATGGTGGACGTGGAGCGACACTCAACCGGACTCGCCTGCGCCCTTGTCGATCGGCGGAACCTCCACGGAGGCCACTTCGGAGCGCAGCTCCTCTCCTGCGTCGTCCGGATCCAGATCCTTCAGCGGCGCCCACAGCAGGCCCACAATGCG
Source organism: Salinivenus sp. (assembly GCA_036625705.1). Lineage (GTDB taxonomy): Bacteria > Bacteroidota > Rhodothermia > Rhodothermales > Salinibacteraceae > Salinibacter. Next base: position 4,709 of record JAZKTD010000218.1, on the reverse strand, counting down.
CTGGTCCTCCTCGGCGTCCCAGCCGTCGAGTCCAAAGTCCAGGGTGGAGGGATCGTCGCGCAGGCGAAACGTGCGGCCAAGCCGATCCCAGAAAGAAAAGAGCGAGCTGTAGTTTGAGTCCGTCTCCGGCTGGAAGCGCGAGTGGTGCACCTTGTGCATGTTCGGAGTCACGATGACCGCCCGCAGGGCACGATCCAGCCAGGCGGGAAGCGCAATGTTCGCATGGTGAAACTGGACGACCGCAAACATCACCGTCTCATAGAGCACCAGCTCCCAGAGATACACGCCGGCTAGCAGAATCACTCCGATGCGCAGCAGAGATGAGATAATAATCTCACCGGTGTGAAAGCGGCTGGCCGTGGTCACGTCCATCTTGGGGTCGTGGTGGTGCACCCGATGGAAGCGCCAGAGGAACGGGATCACGTGGTTGATCCGGTGCCAGACATACATCCAGGCGTCAAGCAGGAGCACGGCCCCGAGACCGTGGGCCCATAGTGGGAGGCCCCCTGCGGCACCCAGCCAATGGAGCAACCCGAGGCCTTGTTGCTCTGCCCAGATCGCGGCCACGCCCCACAGCCCGACGAAGACGAGGGAGACGACGCCGGCGTTGAGCCCACCCAGGAGCAGATTCCGCAGCGCGTGCATGCCTCGCTCCTTGGGCGACTGTCGAAAGTAGTCGAAGAACGGATGGGCGTGCTCCCAGAGCATCAATGCCGCCAGCCCCACGAGCATGGCGACGGTCTGGGTCTGCTTGAGGGCGTCAAGAAGAGCAGCCATGGTCTCAGGAAAGACGGATCGGTGAAACGTCGGACGTTACTGGAGCGCGTCTGCGAGGACGCGAGTGGACATCAGTAATTGATGACCTTGTCGGCGTCGAGCGTCCACTGGGCTAGCCCGCTCATCGAGCCCACTTCGGCCCCTTCGATTACGTCTTCCTCCTCAACACCGCGGGCCTTCATGCAGGTCTGACACAGGTGCATGGTCGCTCCTTTGCGAAGCGCCATGGTAAGCATCCGTTCGACATTGTAGTAGCCATCTGCCGTCGACTGGCCCGCAACGGCGTTGCTGACCCCGTCGCCCATGAGGAAGAGGTTTACGGTCACGTCTTCATCCTCGTGCTGAAGGGCCCGCGCAAGGCGAAGCGCGTTGTAGGCGGCTTCGGTGCCATAGGGCGCGTCGTTGATGATAATCAAGATATTCATTACTGAGGTGGAAATATAAGAAATCGTATTCAGGCAATAGAATTCAGCAAGGAACCTCGCCGCGAATGACCACGAACCCGCCGCGTCCGTGTCCCTCCCACACTGGATCCGGTTCGGACATCGTCTCCGGATTGGAGAAGAGCGTCTGGCGGACCTGCATCTTCTCAAATCCAGCTTCCTCAAACAGATCGAGGACCTCGGCCGCCGCGTGGAACCGGGCGGGCCGGTAGAAGACGTTCTGGGTTTTTTCCTCCTCGTATCGGTGGCCGAGGGGGCTGTCCCAGTCGATAAACCCAACAACGAGCGCCCCACCCGGGTGGAGTACACGGTGGGCCTCCCGGAACGCCTGCGGCGGATCGTCGAGAAAACAGAGCGTCGTCGTCATGAGAGCCCGGTCGAACCGGGCGTCGGGGTAGGGCAGGTCTTCGGCCACGCCGTCTTTTGCCTCGATGCCGCGCTCCCGGGCCCGCTCCCGCATCGCCGGGGAGGGATCGACGCCGTGTTCAAGACCGAGAGGCGCGGCAAACCGCCCGGTCCCCACGCCGATCTCCAGCCCATCCCCCGCGTCGGGCAGAAGCGCCTCAATGGCCCGGAGTTCAGACTGATGGGCGGCCTCGTGCTGCTCAAACCAGTCGTCGTAGCGCTCGGGATGGGCGTCGAATGGGATCGTCTTGGGCATGGCGCGCGCTCGTTGTGGCTTGCTGTGACCACCCGACCTCGCTGGGCTACGCCGGCTGGCCGATGAGCTCCTCCAGCCTCTGCTTCAGGGACTGCTTGCCCGCGGCACCCACCACCTGTTCCTCCATCTCACCGTCTTTGAAGAAAAGCAGGGTCGGAATCGAGCGCACGCCGTACTCCCGGGCCGTTTGTGGATTTTCGTCCACGTTCAGTTTGCCGACCTTGGCACGGCCCTCATATTCTTCGGCGAGCTCCTCGACGATCGGAGCAATCTGGTGGCACGGGCCGCACCAGCCCGCCCAGAAGTCGACGAGCACCGGCCGGTCGGAGGCACAGACTTCTTCGTCAAAATTGCGGTCGGTCAGTTCAATGGGATTGGCAGTGGCAGCCATAATCAGCGGGCAGAGTGTGTGAGCGAAAAAGTTGGTATTGAGAGTCCTTCTGCCGCGGTTGTCCTCCGAGAAGCGGAGGGGGAACGCCCGGCGAGGCCCGATCCCGCACGGAGACGGAGTATGTGAAACGAATCTTGTCAGGCGGAGGCTTCGACCGGGTAGCCCTCCGCCGCCCAGTCCGGAAATCCTTCGTTGAGGCGGCGCGCCTCGATGCCCTGCTCGCGAAGCCGCTTCACCGCCTTGTCGGACAGAAGGCAGTACGGCCCGCGGCAGTAGGCGACCACCTCCACGTCGGAGGGCAATTCTTCGGCCCGGGCTTCCAATTCCTCAAGGGGGACCGACCGCGCCCCGGCAATGTGGCCCTCGCGGTACTCCTCGGCCGGTCGCACGTCGATCGCCTCAGCCTCCCCCTCTCGCATCCGGCTCAGCAGCTCCTCCATATCAACTGGCGCAAAGTCTTCCCGCGAACGGCGGTACTCGTCGGCGATGCGGTCGATCTCGGCCAGCTGCTGCTCGCCCACCTCTCGGAGCGCCCGACAGAGCCGGTAGACGTTCTCGCCCGCCAGTCGGTAGTAGACGTATTTCCCGTCTTTTCGCCGGTCGACGAGGCGAGTTCGTTGTAGCTTTTGGAGGTGTTGAGACGCATTAGCGGGCGTAAGGCCTGTGGCCTCTGCTAGCTCCGCGACGGTGCGTTCCCCCTGCGCCAACATGTCGAGGATGTGCAGCCGGCGGCCACTGGATAGAGCTTTGCCGAGGCGCGCAAACTCGTCGTAGAGCGCTTCTTTGAAGGACCGTTCGTCCGGTTCTACCATCATCCAATTACATGATTGTATGTAACTCGTCTGCTTGGAATCAGAAATCTGTCAGTCGGTTCCCTCATCTTTCTCGTTCACCTTCAATTCATCTGGGATGGACTCGGCTCCTTCCCAGGGAAAAGGTCCGCCCATAAAGAACAGGTCCTGTCCCATTTTCCAGGCGGACCTGTATGGGATGAAAGGTAAAGCGGGGAGATATACCTCCTCACCATTTGTCTCATATCTTGTTCAACGAATTGGGTTTTGAAACGCTCCCTCCTATATCCAAAACACCCTCGACATGCCCATCGGATATGCCCGCGTGTCCACCGGTGAGCAGAAGATGGACCTCCAAATCGATGCTCTGGAAGAAGCCGGGTGCGAGCGCATCTATAAGGAAAAGACGTCCGGGGCCGCCAAGAGCCGCACTGAATTGGAGAAGTATCTAGACCCGCTTCGCGAGGGCGACACGCTCGTCGTCTGGCGTCTGGACCACTTCGGGCGCTCGCTGAAAGACCTCGTGTCGAAAATGGAGACCCTCGAGGAGAAGGGCGCGGATTTCGTTTCCGTAACCGAGGGGATCGACACCACCACGGCTCAGGGCAAGCTCACCTTCCACATCTTTGGGGCCCTGGCGGAGTTCGAGCGCGAACTGTATCGGGAACGGACGATGGCCGGACTCGGGGCCGCCAGAGAGCGGGGACGCGTCGGCGGTCGGCCTCGCGCTTTGAGCGAGGAAGACATTCCCGAGCTACAGGCGCTGATGAAAGACCCCGGCGTCTCGACCGCCGACATCTGCGAGCGGTTCGGAATCTCGAAGGCTACGCTCTACCGGTACGTCGGGCCGAACGGGGAGCGGCGGCGTGAAAGAAGAATAGCGTCCACCACCTAAGCGGCCTGCCAGTACCGTATAACTGGTTTTATGCAATGCCATTTGGAGATTCAATTTCAAGCCAGTGGTCGGCGATCTGCTTCTTCCAGAAGAGCGTTGAGGATCAGGAAGCCGAGTGTGCGTGATTGCGCTCGTCGGCCAAGCGAGCGAGCGTCCACTCCAGAACCTGATCTGGAAGGAACCTGACGCTTACTGCTAGGACGAAGCGAGTACGGAATCGACTCTCAAGCCGTGCGCCAAACCGCTACGTCGGCTCCGCCACAAAATCTTCCATAAGGACGGCCGTGCCGGAAAAGGCATCGGCCAGGTCTTGATCTCCAGTCACCAGCTGGCAGCTTAGTTCCTGAGCCAGGGCCACGTACTCGCAGTCGTACGCCGGGTGACCCGACGCAGCGACGAGCCGAAGCACGTCGGGGGTGGCCACGCTGTACGTGGTGTTCTCCAGATCGGCCTCCACCGTCTCCGCAATGCGCTGCGCATCGCTAAGCGAAAGGCCCCGGTGGGCCATGTGCTGATAAAGCACGTTTCGGAACTCCGAGCGCCAAAGACGGGGGGCGTGCCAATCGGCATCTCGCTCCCGGACCCTCCGAGCTGCCTCCGTCCGACGGGCTTCCAGCCAGAAGTAGCTGATCACATCGTTGTCGACGACAATCACGAGAGGCCCTCCCGCTTGCCCTCTTCAATGAGACTCGCGTCAAAGGTCTTGCCGATGCGGTCGTTGAGCTTTTCCGCCCGGGCAATGGCCTCCTCC
>JAZKTD010000217.1:0-6109 GCA_036625705.1 Salinivenus sp. | reverse complement strand
TCCGTCTCCATCAGCTCCTGCAGGCGCTCCATGTGTCGGTTGAACTGCGGCTCCAGGTCCTCGAAGCGCTGCCGGGCCGACGCCGGCGGCTGGTGGTCCGAGCTGATCAGCATCGTGTAGATGCGGGCGTAAGAGGTCGTCAGCTCAGGGTGCAGGTGCGCGTGGTCGCCGCTCTTCTTGTGCTTGTAGAGCTCCCCGGCCACCGCGTCGAGCTCGTCGATCAGCGCGTCGGCCTCGTCGACCAGAGCGGCGTCCTCCAGGCGGGCCTTCTTCGCCAGTAGTTGCCCCTGCACGGCGTGAATCCGGTCGACGGCGCGCTGTACCTCGGAAATTTTATCCCGCACCTGCACGGAGAAGTCGAAGAGGGCCTGCAGCTCGGACTGGGTCGTCTCGAGCCGCGGGTCTTTTCGCACCTCGAACGTCCGGGTCTGGCTCCAGCCGTCTCCCGACAGGGTGACCTCGTAGGTGCCCGGCACGGCGTAGGGCCCGCCGGTGTAGCCGGTGATGACGGACACCCGCGTCTGCCCCCCGGCCGGCGAGGGCTCGTGCACGCCGTCGGCGATGAACGCCTCCGGGTACTTCAGGTCCCAGACGAAGCGGTTCATGCCGGCCTCCGCCGGAAGGGACTCCTCCTCGTCCCGCTCGACGTAGGGCTGGGGCGTCGCGTCGTAGGAGAGGTCCGGCTCGTGGAGGGGCCTCGACTGCCCCGGCTCCACCGAGTCGGGCAGCGCCTCCTGCTGGGGGCCGCCGGACGAGATCGTCTTGACCACGGCGCCGTCCGGGTCCCTAATCTCGAGCGTGATCTCCTCGTCCGGCTGCTCGTCGAGGTAGTAGTGGATTCGCGCGCCCTCCGGCGGATTCTCCCCGCCGCGCGGCCCCTCCATGGCCCCCCAGCCCGGGCTCTGGAGCCGCGTCCGGTACGTCTCCGCGGGCGTGAAGAGGTGCCGGTCCGCGGCGGCGACCTCGTCGGTCAGCTGGTGCAGGGGCGTCAGGTCGTCCATCACCCAGAGGGAGCGGCCCTGGGTGGCGACGATCAGGTCCTGCCGGTGGACCCGAAGGTCGGTGATCGGGGTCTCCGGCAGGTTTTGCTGAAGCGGCTGCCAGTGGGCCCCGTCGTCGAAGGAGACGAAGACGCCGAACTCGGTGCCGGCGTACAGCAGGCCCTCACGGTCGGGGTCCTCGGCGATGGCCCGCGTCGGGTGCCCCGAGGGGATGCCGTTCGTGCCGTCGGTCAGGAGCGTCCAGTCCTCCCCGTAGTTGTTCGTGCGGTAGATCATCGGGCGCCAGTCGTCCATGCGGTAGCGGTGGACGGCAATAAAGGCCCGCCCCGGCTCGTGCGGGGAGATCACGAGGTCGTTCACCGTGCTGTGGAGGGGAAGCCCCTCCGGCGTGATGGTGGTCCAGCTGTCCCCTCCGTTCCGTGAAAGGCTGACGCGACCGTCGTCGCTTCCGGCCCAGAGGACGCCCTCGGTGTGGGGCGATTCCTCGAAGGCGTAGATCGTGCCGTAAATCTCGACGCCGGTGTTGTCGTAGGTGAGCGGCCCGCCGGGCGGCGTCTTGTGCAGGTCTTTGTGCTCGTTCCAGCGGGTGAGGTCCGGGCTAATCGTCTCCCAGGTCTGCCCCTCGTCGGTGGTGACGTGCACACGGTGGGAGGGGTGGTAGAGCCGATCGGGATTGTGGGGCGAGAACTCGATCTGCGAGTTCCACTGGCGACGGTACTTCAGCTCCTGGTTGGAGCGGCCGTGGTACTCGAGCGGGTAGACCCAGAGCTGCCGCACCTGGTCGGTCTCCCGGTTGTGGCGGCTGATCCGGCCCTTGCAGCCCCCGTAGATAATGTCCGGGTTCTCGGGGTGGACCGCCAGGGGCCCGGTCTCGCACCCCGCGGTCGCGAACCAGTTCTCGTAGGGCGTGATGCCCTTCGTCGTCCGGCTCGGGATCGAGATCGTCGAGTTGTCCTGCTGCGGGGCGTAGATGCGGTAGGGAAACTGGTCGTCCACCTCCAGGGAATAGAACTCGGCCGTCGGCTGGTTCAGCTGCGTGGACCAGGAGTCCATGCCGTCGAACGTGACGTTTGCGCCCCCGTCGTTCGACTGGATCGCAATCTCCGGGTCCTGGGGGTTGATCCAGAGGTCGTGGTTGTCGCCGTGGGGCGTGTCGACCTCCTGGAAGCTCTCGCCCCCATCCTCGGATCGGAAGAAGTCCTCGTTGCTCACGAAGACGACGTCCTCCTTCGTGGGGTGGGCGTCGACGTGCGTGTAGTACCAGGCCCGCGCCAGCAGGCCCCGAAAGTCGCTGACCCGCTCGAAGGACCGGCCGGCGTCGTCGGAGCGGTAGAGCCCGCGGTTGTGTTCCTGGGCCTCGACCAGGGCGTACACGCGGTCCGGATTTGCCCCGGACACGGCCAGGCCGATCTTGCCGACCGAGTCGGTGGGCAGTCCGTTCGTGAGCTCATTCCAGGAGTCGCCCCCGTCCGTGGTCTTCCAGACGCCGCCCTCGTTGGGCCCGTTGTGGGGGCCGCTGTGCATGGCCCAGGGCTTGCGCTCGGCCTGCCACATCGCCGCGTACAGGACGCGGGGATTCGACGGGTCCATCCGCAGGTCGATGGCGCCGGTGTGCTCGCTCACGTACAGGACCTTCTCCCACGTCTCACCGCCGTCGATCGAGCGGTAGACGCCCCGCTCCTCGTTCGGGCCGAAGATGTGGCCGAGGGCGGTCACGTACACCACGTCGGGATCCGTGGGGTGAACCTGGATGCGCCGGATGTGATGCGACTCCGGCAGGCCCATGTGCGACCAGGTCTTTCCCCCGTCAACGGATTTGTAGACGCCGTCCCCGACCGAGATATTGCCCCGCACCTCGGCCGACCCGGTGCCGACGTAGATCACGCTTCGGTCCGAGGGCGCGATGGCGATCTCCCCGATCGGGCCCACGTTGAGGTCCCCGTCGGTGATGTTGCTCCAGCTCTCCCCGGCGTTGGTCGTCTTCCACACGCCGCCCCCGACGCCCCCCATCAGATAGGTCTCCGTCCGCTCCGGGTATCCGGTCACGGCGGTCACGCGGCCGCCCCGGTACGGCCCAACCATGCGGTACTCCATTTCCTCGTACAGGGCCGGGTCGTACACGACATTCTCGTCGTCCCCGAGGTCAGCCCCGGGATTCTGGGCGGCGGCCGGGACGGCGGCGAGGGCGAGGGCGAGAAGGAGGAGCAGGGGGCGCAGTTGAGTCATGGCGACGTGCCCAGCAAAGGGAGCTGTTCGTGCAGTGTGTCGGTCGCCCCGACCGGTCGAATCCGTCCTCCCCCCGGCCGGGACCGGGCCCCAGCGAGGCCCCGCGGCGGCTACTCTTCATCGGCGGGCGGATCGTCCTCGAAGGGATCGGCCGGGACGTTGCCGACCTGCGGCAGCCCCTCGGTCGTCGCCCCGTGGATGGCGTTGAACACCAGCTTGTAGGTGGCCCGCGGCTGGCCCCGGAACTGCGGGCGGAACCCGAACAGCACCACCGACCCATCCCCGTGCCGCACCTCGGCCGCCGCGATCTCTCCGCCGATGTGCTCCTTTTCGCCGAGCGCCCACCCGCTCATGAGCAGGTCGTCGTCCGCGTACCGGGCCACGACCTCCACCGGCGGGGCCGGGGCCCGCTCGATGTCCTCCCGGCCGCCCTCGCCCATGTAGTCCTGGCGCACCGGGTCGAAGGCCCGGCTCCGCTGGAAGGAGGCGGCGACTTGCTCCTGCATGCCGTAGGCCAGCGGGTGCTCGGTGTTGATGGCCGTTCGGATGAGGGAGCCCGGAATAAAGAACTCGGTGTCCGACAGCCCGTCGGTGACGTCCTCGACCGGCAGGCCGAACTGCTGGATGGCGTAGCGGGTCGCCCCGTCAAAGGCGACGATGCGGCCCCCCTCCCGCACGTACTGCTCCAGGGCGGCGGTGCCCTCCGCCCCGACGCCTCCGACAAACTCGCTCGGCATCGTGCCCTCGGCGTGGCCGTTCATGATCTCGTCGGCCGACTGGTGGGGCAGCACGATGACGTCGTACCGGGAGAGGTCCCGCGAGCGTACGTCGGCGTTGTGGAGGGTGTCGTGGGGCACCTGGTACGTGTTGAACAACCAGCGCGTCCATCCCTCGTCCATGCTCGCGTCCCACGACTTGTAGAGGCCCACCCTCGGCGCGTCCAGGGCGTGCAGGTCGACGCTCGGTGCCTGGTCGAGGCCCAGAAACGTGAGCCCGAGATCGTCGGCCAGGGCCTCGACCTGATCGGACGCCCCCTCGACCACGATGGTACCGGCCGGATGCGTCTCGCCGCTCGCCGTGAACGAGTCGCCCGCCCAGGCCACCTCCGCCCCATTCTCGAGCAGCCGGTTGACGGCCTTGACGCTCGTGTTGGGCCGGTGGGAGAGGGCGTATCCGTATCCGCCCGAGCCCTCGACATTTCCGGGAGCGGGGGCCACCGAGTCGGTCACGGCCGTGGTCGGCGCCTCGAACGAGCCGTCGACCCGGTCGACCGTCACGCCCATCTGCATCGGCAGCGTCCAGCCGGCGAGGTCGTAGGGCGGGTCCGGCGGGCCGCCCGGATACTGGAACCGGTCCGGATACTCCTGCGGCTCCAGCAGGTCCATCACGTAGGGGCGGAAGGCCTGGCTCGCCTCCACCACGTACGAGCCCGCCGGGTAGGTCTCGCCGCCCGCCTGGAACGAGCCGGTGGCGCGGTCCACCTCCACGCCCCCCTGCCGCAGGATGTTGACCAGGTTGTGGGCTTCGCCCGGATGCCACTGCTCCGGGGGAATCACGAATGCGTAGGGATCGCCGCTCTCCCCGTCCTCAATCTCGTCCCGCCCCATCTGGTACATGTTCATCAGGAACTGCTGGGGCCGGTCGGCGGCCACGTCGAGCACCCCCATCGAGGCGGTGATCGCGTAGTCGAGGGCGTCGCGGAAGTGGGACTCGCCCCCCTCCCACGGATCCGGGTAGAAGAGGGCCGTACCGTCGGTCGCCTTCTGGTTCCCGATGAAGTCCGGCAGCGAGTCCGGCTCGTAGTAGCGCGGCGTGGGCGTGGCGTGGGAGACCTCCGTCAGCAGCCCAATCTGGTTGTGGAAGTAGGGCGCCGTGCGCATCCCCCCGTTCCAGAACATGGTGTAGGTGTTGTTCGCGACAACGCCCGGCATCTCCTTCATCGCAAACCGCTGGGTCATGGCCGTGCCCACCTGGTTGACCCCCGTCACCACGCCGGGATGAATGTCGGGGTTGACCGGTCCCGAGAACGGCGGGACGAAGATGCGGGACCACTCCGGCCCGGTCTGGTGGTGATTGAGGACGATCTGCGGGTACCACTCGTTGTAGAGGACGTCGGTCACCGCCCGCGTCTCCGGCATGTTGTTCATGAACCAGTCGCGGTTGTTGTCGTGCCCGACATAATGGTGGTAGAGCCACGGTGGACCGGTCGTCTCGTAGGGCGTATCCAGCACGCGGTCGTACCAGTTCTCGACGATGTCGAGCCCGTCGGGGTTCATCACCGGCATCAGCAGAAACACCACGTTCTCCCGGATCTTTTGCATCTCGGCGCTGGCCTCGGTGGCCACCCGATGGGCGAGCTCCGGGGCCATCTGGGCGTGGACCCGTTCGGTGGAGTGCAGCCCGGCGTCGATCCAGACGACCGCCTTCCCCTCTTCCGAAAGCGAGCGGGCCTCCTCCTCCCCGACACGGGCCCGGGCGAGGGTCTCGCTGATCTCGCGCCACCGGTCGAGGTTGTCGAGGTTCTCCGAGCTGGAAATGATGAGCAGCGGCATCGAACGGCCCAGCACCGTCGTCCCGATGTCCCGCAGCTGGACCCGGTCGCTGGCCTCGCTGAGCTGGCGATAGTACGTCATCACCTGGTCGTAGTCGGCCAGCTTGTAGTCGGCCCCCGGCTCAAAGCCAAACACGTCCTCCGGAGCCGGGGTCTGGGCCTGTGCACCCGGCGCCGCGAATAGACCGGCGAGGAGTACCCCGACGAGGAGAGGGCAGAGGAGGAGTCGAACCTGGCGCATGACGCGAAGATGTAAGGGGAATCGTATCGCGACTATCAAGGTGCCCAAAAGTTGGCCAAAGGTCCAATCCGCCGGGGGCCGTGGACGGCG
>JAZKTD010000012.1:0-28743 GCA_036625705.1 Salinivenus sp. | reverse complement strand
GCAGTGGCCCCTACGAGTTCATCGTCTCCAGAAACTCCTCGTTGCTCTCGGTGCCCCGCATCTTGTCGAGCAGGAACTCCATCGCCTCGATCGGCTCCATGTCCGCCAGGAGCTTGCGCATGACCCACACGCGCTTCAGCTCCGGCTTGGAGAGCAGCTCTTCCTCGCGGCGGGTGCCGGACAGGATGAGGTCGATGGCCGGGTAGACGCGCCGGTCGGCCATCTCGCGGTCGAGGACGAGTTCCATGTTGCCGGTTCCCTTGAATTCCTCGAAGATGACCTCGTCCATGCGGCTCCCGGTGTCGACGAGGGCCGTCCCGATGATGGTGAGGGACCCACCCTCCTCCACGTTGCGGGCCGCGCCGAAGAAGCGCTTGGGCCCGCGGAGCGCTCCGGCCTCGATGCCGCCCGAGAGGGTGCGCCCCTTCCCCGGCGTCACGGCGTTGTGCGCCCGGGCCAGCCGCGTAATCGAGTCGAGGAGCACGCACACGTCCTGCCCCGACTCCACGAGCCGCTTCACCTTCGTGAGCACCGTGTCGGCCACCTCCACGTGGCGCTCCGGGTCCTTGTCGAACGTCGAGGAGACGACCTCCCCGTCGACGTGCCGGTCCATGTCGGTCACCTCCTCCGGCCGCTCGTCGATGAGCAGCACGAGGAGGTGCGCGTCCGGGTGGTTGGTGGTGATGCCGTGGGCAATCTTCTGGAGCAGGACGGTCTTCCCGGCCTTCGGGGGCGAGACGATGAGGCCGCGCTGTCCCTTTCCGATCGGGGCGAACAGATCCAGAATGCGGGGCCCGTACTCCTCCGGGTCCGTCTCCAGAGTGAGCCGCTCGTCCGGAAAGATGGGGGTGAGAAACTCGAAGTCCCTTCGCTCCTCGACCTCCGAGGGGTCGCATCCGTTGATCTCGTCGACTTGAATGAGGGCGAAGAACTTCTCGCCCTCCTTCGGGGGGCGGACCGAGCCGCGCACCGTGTCCCCCTCCTGCAGCCCGAAGCGCTTGATCTGCGAGGGCGAGACGTAAATGTCGTCCGGGCTCGACTCGTAGCTGTACTCGTCGGACCGCAGAAAGCCGTAGCCGTCGGGCAGGACTTCGAGGAGCCCCGTCTTTTCGATCATGCCCCGGAGCTCCGTCTCGTCGGCGTCGTAGGTCCGCATGTATTCGGGCCGACCGGACCGGCCGTCGTCGGCCTCGGCGGCGTCGGAGGGGTTCGCGTCCGAGGGCTCCGCCTCGCGGTCCGTCGCGCCCGCGGTGTCGGACCGGTGGGCCTCGGCGGTGTCGGGGGCGGCCTCGGTCGCGGCACCGTCCCCCTCCGCGGCCGCGTCCGACGCGTCGGACCGATCGTCCAGGGGCGCGTCGCCCGCGGCGGCCCCCTCCGCCTGCGCCTCCAGAATGCGGTAGATCAGATCCTGCTTGCGCAGGTCCGAATAGCCCGGGAGGTCGAGCTCACGGGCAATCTCGCGGAGCTCGTCGAGCTTCTTGTCTTGCAGGGTCGAAATTTTCATGTCGTTGCGGGTCTCTCAGCTGGCACGTCGGTCCCGAGGGCCGGCACTCCTGAGGATGGACGACCGACGGCTACCGTGTCGACCGACGGCAATGGGAAAGTACGCTCGTGGTGGGTCCGTCCCCCGAACGAACTGGAATCGGTCCGTTGCCCGTAGACGACGAGTCCGGCTGTCGACAATCCACGACAGGTGGCGTCGCCGACCAGACGTCAGTGGGGAATCGAACGACGGTGGGGTCGCTCGGCTCGAGGCAATCGGGAACGGAAGCGCCTCGACACTACGGGGCGAAGTGAAAGTGTGCATCGTGCAACGCTTCGTTCAATCCGATGATCCGGAGAGGACCCTGTCGTAACCCCAAACTCTTTTTCTCGGGGCTTTCAGCTTGTTTACATGTTTCTAAACGTATTGTCTCGGGGGCTTTGTTCGGCGACCGCGCGTCGATTTCAGACCGAGTTCCCACGCAACGTTACGCGAGGGGGGCGAATTTGTCTTATACATGGAGACGGACGTTACGCTTTCCCCCTTGCTCTTCCGTCTATGACCTACCGCTGGACGTACCGCTCCCTTGAGGATCCGGACGTCGTCCCGGCCCTGCAGGAGGCCCTCAACGACCTGCCCTCGCCCCTGGCCCGGACCCTCGCGCTGCGCGGGGTGACGTCGTTCGAGGACGCCCGCCACTTCTTTCGGGCCGACCGGGCGGACCTGCACGACCCCCTCGGCATGGCCGACATGACGACGGCCGCCGACCGGGTTGCCCGCGCCCTCGAGCAGGGCGAGTCCGTGCTCGTGTACGGCGACTACGACGTGGACGGCACGACGGCCTCGGCCCTCCTCACCGACTTCCTGCGCGACCGCGGCGTGGACGCCTCGTTCTTCGTTCCCGACCGCTACGACGACGGCTACGGCCTCTGCCGGCGCGGCCTGGACGTGGCGGCGGAACGGGGCGCCTCCCTGGTCGTGGCCCTCGACTGCGGCATCACGGCCCACGAGGAGGCTACCTACGCCCAGGAGCTGGGACTCGACCTCATCATCTGTGACCACCACACGCCCCAGACGACCGACGAGGGCGTCGACCTGCCGGACGCGTTCGCCGTGATCGACCCGAAGCGGCCCGACGACGATTATCCGTTCACGGAGCTCACCGGCTGCGGGCTCGGCTTTAAGCTCGCCCAGGCCGTCCTCGCCCGGCGGGGCGAGGACCCGGCGGCGGCGTTCGACTACCTCGACCTGCTGGCCGTCTCGACCGCCAGCGACATCGTGCCCCTCTACGGCGAAAACCGCATCCTCATGGCCGAGGGGCTCCGCGCCCTGCAGCGGACCGACCGCCCCGGCCTGCGGGCCCTCGCCGACGCGGCGGACCTCGACCTGGCGGACGTCACCTCGACCGGCAACATCGTGTTCACCCTCGGGCCCCGCCTCAACGCCGCCGGGCGCATGGAGCACGCCTCGACGGCCGTCGAGCTGCTGCTGGCCGCGGACTACGCAGAGGCGGAGCCCCTGGCCGCCGAGCTCGAGCGCCTCAACCGCGAGCGCCGCTCGGTCGACGACGCCACCGAGAAGGCCGCCGTCGAGAAGGCCGAGCGGCAGATTACGGCCCGCAGCCCCCACGCCCTCGTGCTCTACGACGAGGACTGGCACCTCGGCGTCATCGGCATCGTGGCCAGCAGCATCGTCGAGCGCTTCCACAAGCCGACGATCATGCTCACCCACAACGGCGACGAGGTGAAGGGCTCGGCCCGGTCGATCGAGGGCATCAACATCTACGACGCCCTCTCGGACTGCGCCGACGTGCTCACCCAGTTCGGCGGGCACGACCACGCCGCCGGCCTCTCCCTCGAGGTCGACGCCATCGAGGCCTTCCGCGACCGGTTCGACGCAGCGGTCGGGGAGCGGGTGACGCCCGAGCTGCTGACCCCCTCGATCACGGTCGACGCCGAACTCGACCTCGACGCCATCGGCTCGATCGACGATCGCTTCTGGGCCGTCCTCCAGCAGTTCGGCCCGTTCGGCCCGGCCAACGCCACTCCGGTCTTCCACGGCCGCGACCTCGCGGTGGTCGGGTCGCCCCGCACCGTCGGCAGCGACGGCAGCCATCTTAAGTTCGAGGTCCGGCAGCGCAACGGCGACGGCGCCACCTTCGACGTCATCGGCTTCGGCATGGGCGAGAAGCTGTCCGTGCTCGAGCGCAGCCAGGATGAGGGCCGGCCGCTCGAGCTGCTCTTCTCGCTGGAGGACAACACCTGGAACGGCCGCACGACCCTGCAGCTCAAGGCCCGGGACCTGCGCCTGGAGGCAGACTGATACCGAATCCTGTAGCGGGATTCCGGTTTGGGTGTGAGGACGTGTGCGTCCCGATTACTGTCGGGATGGGGAGTATGGAGGCAGAGTACATCCGTACCTCCGTACGTCCAGACGTCCCTCCCTGAACGGAGCGTGCCCCCGAGACCTTCGGGTGCGAGCGGCGTTCGTATGAGGATCCGGGGGTAGCGGCGGTCCTCCGTCCCCAATTGACCGGCTCTTCGCAACCGTTCCCGCGTCGACCGATTCCCTTCGGCGGCGCATTCTCGAATCCTCTTCCCCTCATCCCCGACCCCCATGACCTGGTGGGAGGCACTGCTCCTGGGGCTGGTCCAGGGCATCACGGAGTTCGTCCCGGTCTCGTCGTCCGGTCACCTCGTGCTGAGCCAGTACCTGCTGGGCATCGGCGCCGAAGAGGCCGACGTCACGTTCGAGGTGTTCGTGCACTTCGGGACGGTACTCAGCATCCTCACGGTCTACGGAAACGAGGTCGGCGACCTCCTGACAGAGGCGTGGGCCGGCCTCCGGCACCCCGGGGGCGTCCCGGCGCGCTACCGCGAGAACGACACGTTTCGGCTCGGGGTCTTCATCCTCATCACCCTGATCCCAACCGGGCTCGTCTACGTCCTGTTCAAGACGCAAATCGAGCAGGCCTTCGAGAGCCCTCGGTTTACGGCCGCCATGCTTTTGGTCACGGGCGTGCTGCTGCTTCTCACCCTGCTTCGGCCCCAGCCCGAGGGGGCCCTGAGCCCTCTCAAATCCTTCGTGGTGGGCCTCGCGCAGTCCGCCGCCATGATTCCGGGCATCTCGCGCTCGGGCGCCACGATCTGCACGTCGCTCTACCAGAACGTGCGCCCCGAGCGGGCGGCCAACTTCTCGTTCCTGATGCTACTCCCGGTGGTGGCGGGTGCTACGCTTATCCAGAGCGTCGAACTGGCGGAGCGGGGCCTCACGGCCGAGTGGGAGCCGCTCCTCATCGGCACCCTGGCCGCCTACGGCTCGGGCATCGCGGCCATCTACGTGGTCATCGACTTCGTGCGTCGCGGCAACCTGCAGTACTTCGCCTACTACTGCTTCGCCGTCGGGGGGCTGGGCCTCTGGCTGCTGTAGCCGCCCGGTGGACGGCTTGCCCGGCGGGCAGCTTATCCCTCCTCGTCGGCCTCGGCCTCGAGCGTCTCGATGGGATGCCACTCCGGCGTCGGCTCCACGGTGATGGCCGGCTCGGGGCCCGCGTCGTCCCAGCCCTGGTCGCTCACGGTCATGAGCGGCTTGACGGTCATGTCCCGGTCGACGACAATCTGGCACGAGAGCCGCATCTCGCCGAACTGGTCGATGTCCTTGAGCTTCTCGTACTCGGCCTCGGTCATGACCCCGGGCTCGCCGTCCTCGTACGTGACGCGGCAGGTCGTGCACTGGGCGTGGCCGCCACAGCGGTGGCCGACGTCGACCCCAGCCTCTTCGAGTGCGCGGACGAGTCGGGTGCCTTCGTCGACCTCGAATGTCCCGACGCCTTCGATCGTAAGCTCGTGCATGAACGGTGAGGGAGTTCCGTGAGAAAGGGTGGCGTAGCGGATTTGTTGTGACGTCCTAAAGAGACGAACCGGCTCCGAGTCCGTCAAGTCGCAGCCCCGTCCCTCGCCGGGTCTGCCCTGCGTCTTCCCGTCCCCGGTCGGGATTCCCGGCGCGTGTGCCCGCTGTAAACGGCCTGTCCGCCCGACACGGCCCCGTTTCGCCGGCCGGGCCCGCATGCAATAAACGCGTAAAAAGGGTCTCGTCGCGCCTCGATTGTCCATTCTGTCCGGCATATTGTGCCGTCCGGATATTCCTCACTCCGTGCCTTCCGGCCGCCCATGTCTTCGTCCACCCGCGTCGTACTTGTCGATGAGGACGACCAGGCGCTCGGGACGGCCGAGAAGCTGCGCGCCCACACCGAAGGCCGGCTTCACCGCGCGCTGTCGGTCTTTGTCTTCGACGACGCGGGGCGCCTCCTGCTGCAGCGGCGCACGCCGGAAAAGTACCACTCCGGCGGGCTCTGGTCGAACACCTGCTGCAGTCACCCGCACCCCGAGGAGCCACCCCTCGCGGCGGCGCGGCGGCGGCTTCGGGAGGAGATGGGCTTCGGGTGCGCGCTTACGCCGCTCCTGCACTTCACCTACCGGGCCTCCGTCGGCGGCGGCCTCACCGAGCACGAGTACGACCACGTCTTCGTCGGCGCCGTCGACGACGTGACCGTGCGCCCCAATCCCGACGAGGTCGCCGACTGGGCCTGGGTCCCCGTCCGGGCGGTCCGGGCGGCGGTCGCGTCCGACCCGACCCGGTACACCGTCTGGTTTCGTCGTCTCCTCGATCCGGTTCTGTCCGACGTCCCCGCGGTCCCCGCGTCCGAAGGGCCCCTCCCGGACGCCCTGCAGAACAGATAGCACCGAGAGGTCTCCGGTCGGCCCCACTGGGCGTGCGGCCGCTTCCTGCGTCCGGCGCCGCGGCGAACCCTCGCCCCGGCCCGCTGTTTCAAAGATAGCCGTTCCGTTGTCCGCGTCCGCCTGTTCCCCGTCCATGGAGTCCCCCTCCCCCGACTCGGCGCTCTCGGCCGTCGTTCCGGACGACACCGTTCGGGCCCTCGACGACTCCGTCCGCAGCATCTGGACGATTAAGCTCGCGGGCCTCGTCCTCGCCCTCTTCCTGCCGGCCCTCTTCTACGACCTGACGCACCTGTTTTCGGCGGATCCGTGGCTGCCGTTCGGCGCGATCTCGGGGACGGTGCTCGGGCTGGGGGTGATCTACTGCCTGGTCTGGCCGCGCCTCCGGTACCGCGCCTGGGGCTTTGCCCTCCGGCCCGAGGAGCTGTACATGGAGCACGGCGTCCTCAACCACGTGCGGACCGTGGTGCCGCTGCGCCGCATCCAGCACGTCGACGTGTCGCAGGACCTGATCGAGCGGGAGTACGCCCTGGGGCGCCTCGTGGTGCACACCGCCGGCTCCCGGAGCAGCGACGTCGTCATTCCCGGCCTGCCCCTCCCGGAGGCCGAGCGCATCCGCGACGAAATCAAGCGCTTCATCCTCGAAGACCCCCTCACCGAAGACCCGGTGTAATGCCGTCTGCGTCGTCCCCTACGTCGAACTCGGACTCCTCGTCCGCCGCGCCGGAGGAGACCGCGCCGGAGGCCGCCGACGAGCCGGCCGGCGGCGCGGCGCCCTCGTCCGGGTCGGCACCGCCCGAGGCCGACGCGTCCACTCCCCTCGGGGCCGTGCGGGAGCCGCAGCGCCTGCACCCGCTCACCCTCCTGCTGCGGGTGGGGGCGAGCCTGCCGGCCCTCGCCGTGATCCTCCTCCCCACCCTGCAGAACCCGAGCTCGGAGAACGTCGTCTCGGTGGTGCTGAGCATCCTGTACGGCCTCGTGGCCCTGCCGGCCATCATCCTGCAGTACCTGCGCTTCAGCTACCGCATCACCCCGCAGCAGATCGTCATTCAGAAGGGGGTACTGCGGCGGCAGAACCGGAGCATCCCGATTGAGCGCATCCAGAACATTCAGATCCAGCAGAACCTGGTGGCCCGCCTCATCGGGCTGGCGAAGGTGACGATCGAGACGGCCGGCAGCTCCGCCACCGAGGGATCCCTCGAGTACGTCGGCCTCAGCGGCGCCCACGAGATCCGACAGGCGGTGCGCTCGTTCCAGCACCGCCCGGCACCGGAGGCCGACGTGGACGAGGCCGGCGCGGACGCGGCCGAGGCCCCCGACAGCGAGACGTTGTTCGCGATGTCGCTTCCCCGCGTGCTCCTGTCGGGGGCCTTCCGCTTTTCGCTCTTCTACATTGCCCTCGTCTTCTCGGCCCTCCAACTCGTCGACCCCGAGGCGATCGTGCAGCGCTTCCTGCGCTCGCAGGGCCGCATCGACCAGATCACGGAGACGATGGCGGCGCACCCCGTGCTCACCGTGCTCGCGACCATCGTCGTGGCCGGCATCCTGGGCTGGGTCAGCGGCGTGCTGATCCACCTCGCCCGCTACTACGGCTTCCAGCTCTGGCTCGACGACGACAAGCTCCGCAAGCGCCACGGCCTCTTCACCGTCACCGAGGGCACCGTGCCCCTCAAGAAGGTGCAGGCGCTCATCCTCCGGACGAACCCCTTCATGCGCGCCTTCGGGTGGTACGAGCTGGAGGTGCAGACCGTCGGCATGAACGTCGACGAGCAGGGGCACCGCGTCATTGCCCCGTTCGCCCAGTACGACGACATCCTGGCCCTGGCCCGGCGCGTGCGCCCGTTCGAGTTGCCCGAGACCTTCGGGTCGGTCTCCCGCCTCACGATTCGACGCCGCTTCTTCCGCTACACGCTCGCGCTGTCGGCCCTCCTGCTGCCGGGCGCGTACTTCTGGCCCGCCGGCTGGTGGCACCCGGGCGGGGCGCCCCTGCCCTGGTGGGGCTTCCTCCTCGTGCCGCTGATTCTCGGGTGGGCGCTCCTCCAGTATCACAACCACGGCTACGCGGTGCGGGACGACGGCCTCTACATCCGGCGCGGCGTCCTCTCGCACTACCTCTGGATCCTGCCGACCGAGAAATTCCACGCCTTCCACGCCACGGCGAGCCTCTTTCAGCGGCGGCTCAACCTGAAGACCCTCTTCGTCGACACCGCGGGGGCCGCCGCGTTCGCGTACCCGGAGGTGATCGACCTGCCGGCCGCCGAGGCCGACGCGCAGCTCGACCGCCTCTACGGCCGCTTCCAGGCGCTGTACCGCACCCGCATCGAGGCCCTCACCGGGGCGCCCGACACGCGGCTCGACAAGGAGGAACGCCCGCACCTTCCGGTCGGGGACGAGGCCCCGTCGGGCTAACGGCGTGCCTCACGCGGCCGGCGCGATGAGCTGGATCGGGTGCCGGACGGGCCCGTCCTGGAGGGCCTCCAGCTGCTCCTGACACGAGGTGCCGCTCGCCACCACGGCGTGCCCGTCGGCCGCCGCCCCGGCAAACTGGTCCTGGAGGTCCCGGCCCACCTCCATGCTGAGCTCGTAGTACTCCGACTTGTAGCCGAACGAGCCGGCCATCCCGCAGCATTCCACCGAAGAGGTCTCGACGTCGTACCCGAGGGCGTCGAGGACCTCGACCGTCGGCCCCTCCAGGTCCAGGGTCCGCTGCTGGCAATGACTGTGGTACGCGACGCGCTCTCCGTCCCCTGCGCGTAGGGGCTCCGGATTCTGCCCGTCCTCGATCAGACGGCCTGCGTACTCCATCACGTCGTAGGTTGCGTCCCGAAGGGCGGTGGCCGCCGACGCCGGCAGCAGCTTGCGGTAGCGCCGCCGAAACATCGCCAGGTCGGTCGGCTCGACGACGATCACGTCGCGACCCGCCTCAATGGGTTCACGCAGCGCCTCCCAGACTGCCCTGGCCTTTCGTTCGGCCGTTGCGATCATGCCCTGCGAGAGCGGCGGTCGGCCACTGCCCGGCACCGCCGGGATCTCGACCGTCACGCCGAGGGCCTCCAGCGCCCGCACCGCCGCCCGGCCGCGGTCGGTCTGGACGTAGTTCGTGTAGAGGTCGGGGTAGAGCACGACCCGCGGCCCGTCGCCGGCCGGGGACGCGTCGCGCCGGGCGAACCAGTCGCGGAGCGTTTCGCGCTTGAACGCGGGCAGCGTCCGGCGCCGGTCGATCCCGAGAGCCCAGTCGAGGAGGGCACGGACGGGCCGCTGCCGGTTCACCCAGTTCGAGAGAGGGACCGTGGCGCTGCCCAGCTTGGCGAGCGTCTCGAAGTGCGCAAAGATCCGCTGGCGGAGGGAGGCCCCTTCGTCCTCGAGGTCTGGCCGCAGGCCGTCGACGAGCGCCCCCAGGTCGCCGTCCTCGCCCCGGTTGATGCGGTCGCGGACGACGACGTTGATCCAGGGAATGTCGATGTTCACCGGGCACGCCGGCACGCACCGCGAGCAACCCGTGCAGAGGTCGTTGAACGACTCAGCGGACTCGCGCCCGTGCACCCCGGCCTCCCACCCGGTGGCGATGCCGCCGGAGTAGGTCTCGCCCCCGAACGCGTGGCCGCCCACCTGCTGGAAGTTGGCGCACGAGTTCGAGCACGCCCCACACCGGATGCAGTAGAGCGTCTCTCGCAGCTGCGGGTCGTCTCGCATCTGCATGCGGCCGTTGTCCAGGAGCACCAGGTGAAAGTCCCGGTCGGCCGGCTCGACGGGATCGTCGGGGCGGTCGAAGTCGAGGGGCGGCGATTCGAACGGCGGGGTCAGAAGCGACACGTACGACGTGATGTCCTGCCCCGTCCCCGAGCGCCCGATGAGCTCGACGAACGGCCGGAGGTCCTCGACCCGGGGAATGATCTTCTCCACGCCGGCGACGGCAATGTGGGTCGGCGGCACGAGGGCCGACTTGCGGGCGTTGCCCTCGCTCGTGACGAGCGCCAGCGTGCCGCTGTCCGCGGTGATGAAGTTGGCGCCGGTCATCCCGACGTCCGCCCCCTCGATCAGTCGGCCGAGCTGCTCGCGGGCAAACTGAGTGAGCTCCTCGGCCGTCTCGAGCGGCGTCGGCGGATCGAACCGCCGGTTGAACAGCTCCGCGATCGCCTCGCGCGACTTGTGGATGGCCGGCGCCACGATGTGGGAGGGCACCTCGTCGGCGACCTGGAGCACCCACTCCCCCAGGTCGGTCTCGATCACCTCGATCCCGGCCGCCTCGAGATGCTCGTTGACCTCGATCTCCTCGCTCGTCATCGACTTGCTCTTGACGAGCCGGTCGGCGCCACCGGCCACGTCCGCAATGTACCGGTTCGCGTCGGCCGCGTCGTCGGCCATGTACACGGTGCCGCCCCGGCCTTCAACCTGCTCGCGCACCTGCTCGACGAGCGCGGGCAGCCGCTCGATGGCCTCCTCCTTGATCGTGCGGGCCCGGGCCTTCAGGGCCTCGGGATCGTCGAGGCGAGCGACGGACGCCTGCCGGCCGTCGTTGAAGCCGCGCGTGTTCTGCGCGACGGCCGCCCCCTCCGTCTGCATGAGTTGGCGAATGGCGGTGGCCTTGTCGGTTCGGCTCATCGGAGGACCTCGGTCGTATTGAGCAGCGATGGGTTGAGCAGTGAGGGAGCGCGCGCTTTTCGGCTCAGTCGGGGTCGACGAGAAGCACGTGCACCGCCTTCGGGCCGTGCGCCCCCTTCACGAGGGCGCCCATGTCGGCCGTGGCACTGGGCCCGGTGGCTATGATCGCCGTGGTGGCCTCCTCGCGCAGGAGCGGCCCGAGCCGCCCGAGCGCGGCCGTCATGTCCGGCACCACGTCGGCGGTCCGGAGCACGGCGACGTGCCGCTCGGGAAACAGGCTCGCGGCCTCCGTGGCGTCGGGCCCGCCCTCGACCACGACGCTGCCGTAGTCGGCGATGCCCAGGCTCGCGGCCGTCACGCCGGTGCGCGCCGCCGCAATCTGTCGGGGCGTGGGGTCGACGGTCACCCCGAGTGCCGCCAGGGCACCCGTCTCGAAGACGGGAAGCGGCGCCCCCACGGCCGGCCCCTCGACGATCTCCTCGAGGGCGGCGGCTCCGTCATTCTCCGACACGCGGGTCCACGCGACCTCCAGCCGGTCGAGGGACCCGACGAACCGATCGATGATCTTCGAATGTTCCATGGGAGGGTAGGATGCAGGCACCGCCCCGCCGTTCCCCCGGCCGAGCACACGGGCCTGTGGTGGGATTAGCGAAGGAAGGCGTCGCGGAGGCCGCCGTCCACGGAGAGAACCTGGCCGGTGGTCTTGCCGAGCCGGTCGTCGCTGACGAGCAGGAAGACCGCCTCGGCCTGGTCCGCCGGCGTAATCGGCTCTTTCGTGAGCGTCCGGTCTGCGTAAAAGTCGGCCAGCCGCTCGCGGAGCGCCGCGGTGGACTCGCTGTCGTCGTAGTCGACCCCGTACTTCTCGAGGGACGCCATCACCCGGTCGCGCGGAAACATCGAGCTGCCCTCGACCACCGTGGCGGGGGCGAGGCCGTTGACGCGGACCTCGGGCGCCAGCTCGAGGGCAAGCTCCCGCACCAGGTGGTTCGCGGCGGCCTTGCTGGTGTCGTAGGCGAAGCTGCCGGTCTTGGGCACCACGGCGTTCACGCTGGTGGTGATCACCAGGCTCCCGTCGAGCCCCTGTGCGTCCCAGATGCTCTTCGCCTCGTCGGCCACGAGGTGCGGCCCCTTCGCGTTGACCGCGAACGCCTCGTCCCACTTCGCGTCCGGGACGTGTCCGTCGTCGTCCGGGTTCGGGTAGAGCCCGGCCGTCACGACGACGTGGTCGAGCCCGCCGTAGGCCAGCACGACCCGCTCGAGGGCCTCGCGGACGGAGGCGCGGTCGGTGATGTCGCACTCCTGGCCGATCACGTCGCCGCACCGCGAGACGCCCGACCCGGCCACGCCGATCCCCATCCCGATCTCGTCCATGATCTCCTCGGCGGTGGCCTCGGCGGCGGCTGCGTCCAGGTCCAGGGCGGCGACGGTCGCGTTCTCGTCGATCAGGCGCGGCACGGTCGCCTTCCCGATGCCGCTCCCGCCCCCGACGACGGCGACGATCTCGCGGGCCAGCTCCTCCTCCGGCGGCATGCGCTCGAGCTTCGCCTGCTCGAGGCGCCAGTACTCGATGTCGTAGGCCTCCTGGCGGGGCAGGGCCGTGTAGGTGTCGACCGCCTCGGCGCCGCGCATCACCTCGACGGCGGCGTTGTAGAACTCGGCCGTCACGCGCGACTCGCTCTTGTTCTTGCCCCAGGCCACCATGCCGATACCGGGAATCAGGATCACGGTGGGGTCCGACCCGCGCATGTCGGGGTCGTCGGGCCCGGCGTGGGCCTCGTAGTAGGCGCGGTAGTCGTCGCGGTACTGCTCAAGCCCCTCCCGAAGAGCCTCCTTGAGATCGGCCTGGAGGGCCGCCCGGTCCCGACTACTGTCGGGATCCCAGTCGACGTAGAGCGGCTTGATGCGGGTGCGGAGGAAGTGGTCGGGGCAGGAGGTGCCGAGCTCGGCCAGGCGCTCCGCCTCTTCGCCGTTGACGAACCGCTGGATGATGTCGCCCGTCTCGACGGTGGCGATCATCTTCTTGTCCTGGCTGACTCGCCCCCGGAGCCACGGAAGCACCTCCACGAGCACGTCGGCCCGCTCGCTGTCGTCGAGCGGTTCGTGCTGCACGCCTCCGAAGGCGTACTCCGACTTTCCATGCTGCTGGAGGTACTCTTCGGCCCGCTCGATAAGCGCGAGGCTCCGCAGGTAGCACTGCTTCTGCGTGTCGGCCCAGTTGATAATGCCGTGCCCCCCCAGCATGACGCCCTTCGCCTCGGGGTGCTCCTCGCAGATGCGCTGCATCTCGAGCCCGAGCTCGAAGCCGGGCCGCTGCCAGTCGGTCCACACCAGGTCGTCGCCGTAGATCTCGTTGGTGAGTTCTTCTCCATTCTCGGCCGTCGCGATGGCGATGCACGCCACCGGGTGCGTGTGGTCGACGTGCGGGTGCGGGATAAAGCTGTGCAGCGGCGTGTCGATCGAGGGGGAGCGCGGGTTGAGATCGTAGACGCAGTGGTCGTACATCGTCGTCATCTCGTCCTCGGCCCGCGTCTTGACGCCCGTCTCGTCGTAGGAGTGATAGACGTCCTGCAGGGCGAGGACCTGCTCCTGGTAGAGGGAGGCGAAGTTTTTCTTCTCGGCCGTCCGGAGGTCGCCGCCGGACCCCTTCACCCAGAGCACCTCCACCTCCTCGCCCGTCAGGGGGTCGGTCTCCGTGAGCTTCGACGACGTGTTGCCGCCCCCGGTGTTGGTGATGCGCCAGTCGTGCCCCAGGAGGTTGGACCGGTACACGAGTGTGTCCACGGGATCCAGCGACTCGGCCGTATCCTCGTCCCAGCGGTTTTCGACGTGATCGAATTCGGTCTGCATGGACATAGTGATCTCGATGCGATAGGGTCAGAATCTCGGTGTGGCGGTGCGGTCTCAGTCCGCATCGTCTCAGTCTCGGAGCGCGGTCGATGATGCGGGCTCGTAGGTCCGGAGGGGGGTGCTGGCCCGTACAACGTCCCGGAGGGGGACGCCGTCGGGCAGCCCGTTCGTGGCACGGGCCTGGATGAGCAGGTTTCCGAGGGCGGTTGCCTCGGCGGGCCCGGCCACCACGCGCCGTCCGGTGGCGTCGGCCGTCCACTGGCAGAGCAGCTCGTTCCGCGCGCCGCCGCCCATCAGGTGCACGACCTCGATCCGCTCGTCGATGACGTCCTCCAGCAGAGCCAGCTTGTCCCGATAGTCGGCCGCCAGGCTCTCGAGGATGAGGCGGACGAACGCCCCTCGTGTCTCCGGCACCGGCTGGTCGTGCTCCCGGCAGTACGCCTCGATCTTTCGGGGCATCCCCCCCCGCTCCAGGAAGCGGGGCTCGTCGAGGTCGATTGTGCCGAGGGACGCGGCCGCCCGCGCCTCCCGCTGCAGGGTGTCGTAGTCGAACTGCTGGCCCTCGGCCGTCCAGGCCCGCTCGCACTCCTGCAGCACCCAGAGGCCGGTGAGGTTCTTCAGGAAGCGGACGGTGCCGTCCAGCCCGAGCTCGTTGGTGAACCCGGCCTCGCGGGCCGCGTCGGTGAGGACCGGCGCGTCCCGCTCCGTCCCCAGCAGCGACCACGTCCCGCAGCTGATGTACGCCCAGGGGGGGCCGTCCGGCACGGCCGGCGTGGCGGCCACGGCACAGGCCGTATCGTGCGTGCAGCCGGCCACGACCTCCACCGTCGAATTGCGAGTGTCGAATTGCGAGTTCGGGGCGCCCTTCAAGGGCCCGAGTCGGGTCGCAGGCGGGACGACGCGTGGCCAGGTGCCGGGGTCGATGTCGAAGCGCTCCATGAGGGCCGTCGCCCAGTCGCCGGTGCGGACGTCCAGGAGCTGCGTCGTGCTCGCCATCGACCGCTCGACCACGGCCTCGCCGCTGAGCCGATACTGGAGGTAGTCGGCGATCGGGAGGCGCAGGGCCGTCTGCTCCACGAGGGACGGCTCCGCCCGCTGGTCGCTCAGGACCTGATAGAGCGTATTGATGGGCAAGAACTGGATGCCCGTCGTCGCGTAAATCGCCTCGCGCGTCTCCGGGTCCAGGACGTCCTCCATGACGTCCTGCGTCCGCGGGTCTCGGTAGCAGCGCGGGTTGCGGAGGGGCTGCCCCTCTGCGTCCAGCGGCACGTAGTCGACGGCCCACGAGTCCACCGACACGCTCCGGAGGGCCGGGGCGGCGTCGAGGCCTTCTCGCACTCCCTCCTCGACCTCCGCCTCCAGGGCCGCCAGGTCCCAGTAGAGCCGGTCGCCGTCCTCGATCATCGGCGTCTCGAACCGGTGCACCTCCGTCACCTCCACACGCCCGTCCCGAAGGGTCCCCAGGAGGGCGCGCCCGCTGGAGGCGCCGAGATCGACGGCAAGGTGGTGGGAGGAGTCGGGCATGAGTGGATCACCGGGAAGGGGGATCGAAGCGTCCGGGAGGAGTTACAGACTTTGCGGTGGGGTGTAGCCCTCGTCCGAGCGCGCCTCCGCCGCCCGGCGCCGGTACCCGGATTGCCGGAACGCCGTCACGGGCTCGAGCGCGCCCCCCTGGCGACGCCGGGCCTCGGCGACGAGGGCCGACACGTCGGTCTGGTAGGCCTGCTTCAGCGTCTCCTCGGCCTTCAGGGCGTCGTTGGCCTGCTGGTACTCGGTCAGGGCGTCGCGGTCGACGATAACGGCCTTCGCGTAGGCGGTCTGCAGCTGGTCGACGGTCTGAAGGAAGGCCTCGATCGGGTCCTTGACGTTGTGGCTCTGGTCGATCATGTAGGCCGGATCGAAGCGGTCGAGGCCCGCCTCCTCGGCGTCCACCAGCTCGTGGAAGACGAGGAAGAGCTGGTACGGCTGGATCGAGCCGGTCGTCAGGTCGTCGTCGCCGTACTTCGAGTCGTTGAAGTGGAAGCCCCCCAGCTTGCCGGCCGTCAGGAGCCGCGCCACGATGAGCTCGATGTTGGTGTTGGGCAGGTGATGACCGAGGTCGACGAGGCACTGGGCCTGCGGGCCCAGCCGGTTGGCGAGCATGAGCGAGGACCCCCAGTCCTGTACCACCGTCGCGTAAAAGGCGGGCTCGTAGGGCTTGTGCTCCGTGAAGAGGCGCCAGCCGTCCGGCAGCGCGTCGTAGACGGTCTCCAGCCCGTCGAGCACCCGGGTAAAGCTCTTCCGGAGGTGCATCTGGCCGGGGTAGTTGCTGCCGTCGGCGAGCCAGATCGTGAGGGCCGTCGAGCCGAGGGCCTCCCCCAGCTCCACGACCTGCAGGTTGTGCTCGACCGCCTGCCGTCGCACGGCCGGGTCGGTGTGGGCAAAGGAGCCGAACTTGTAGCTGTGCTCCTGGTCGGGCTGGTCCTGGAAGGTGTTCGAGTTGACGGCGTCGAAGCCCAGCCCGAGGTCGTCGGCGTGGGCCCTCAGGGCGCCGGCGTCGTCGGGCTCGTCCCAGGGAATGTGCAGCGACACGCGGGGCGTGGCCCGGGTCAGCCGGTGGATCGCCGCCACGTCGTCCATCTTTTCGTAGACGGTGCGGGGCTCCCCCTCGATCGGAAACCGCCCGAACCGCGTGCCGCCCGTCTGGAGGGCCCAGGACGGGACCGCCACCTCGAACGACTGGATCCGCTCGATCACCGTGTCGACGTCGAGGTCGCGCGGGGCCAGGACCTCGCCCGCGGCGGACAGGGCCTGCTCGTGCGCGTCGGTGGCGGTATCGTTGTGGGCCTCGATGTCGTCAATCATAAACAGTCCGGCGTCGGGAGTGCACAGAGGGCGGCAGGCGAGGGCGGCGCTACGGAGCGACGTCCGCCGCCTCTTCCTCCATCCAGAACGGGCTCGTCGCGAACCACAGGAGGGTACCCACGAGCATGAGCGTGGCGTGGGTGTCCCATACGATCACGTCGGCAAACACCAGGAACGACGGCACGACCGTCAGGCCGAGGCCGACGAACGATACGGTTTTCAGCAGGGCAGTCATGGTGAGGCAAACCTGGGGGAGTGGGGTGCGGGAGAGCGGGAGCGCAGGGGCCGGGCTACGTCGAGGCCGGGGCGGGCGCTTCCCGGTGGCGGCGTTGCTGAAGGGCGGCGAGCCCGACGTAGAGGCTCACGGCGATGAACCAGCCCGGCAGGCCGAGGAAGTAGAGCTGCAGGCCCCAGACGGCGTTGATGCCCCAGCAGGCGGCAAGGG
This sequence comes from Salinivenus sp., assembly GCA_036625705.1. Lineage (GTDB taxonomy): Bacteria > Bacteroidota > Rhodothermia > Rhodothermales > Salinibacteraceae > Salinibacter. Next base: position 11,786 of record JAZKTD010000012.1, on the reverse strand, counting down.
TCCCGCCCCAGGCGATGGCGGCGGGCCAGCTGAAGACGAGCTCGCTCCACTCCGCGAAGTTCTCCCGAAGGTCCAGCCGCGGCAAGAGCCAGTAGTCGGTAAAGATGACCGCACCCATCGGCATCAGGATCAGGCCGTAGAGCGCCACGAAGTCGAGCAGCCGCATCATGAGGGCGGGGAAGAGCGCCGCGACGGTCGTGACGAGGCCGACCCCGCCGGTCACCTTCCAGAGCTTCCAATCGGGCGTTACGGTTTGCATGGCGAGCCCGGCGCGGTACAGGGTGGGGTTGGCCGTCGTCCAGCCCGCTACGAGGACGGCGATGAGGCCCGCGGTGCCCGCGCCGAGGTAGGCAATCGGGCCCGGCGACACCTCGCCCCCCTGCTGCATGGCGAGGGCCACGAGGATGCCCGACGCGATCCAGGCGACGAAGTGGCCGAGGTACATGCCGAAGGCGCTCAGGAAGCCGTAGGTCCAGTCCCGGGCGTAGCGGAGCGTGGAGAGATCGCCCATCCCAATGTGGTGGCCCATGTTGGTAAACCAGGAGAAGAACATCACGTGCCAGAACGTGAACTGCACGCGTCCCTCCGCGGGCTCGCCGGTCCAGATCTTTTCGTTCGCCACCGTCCAGAACTCCCCGAGCGAGTCCATGCCGAGCTGGGGAAGGGCCGCCACCCCACAGGCCACGAACACGAAGAAGAGCCAGGGGGAGGCCAGCTTCCCGAAGTAGGTGATTTTCTCGAAGCCAAGGATGGCGAGCACGGTCACGACGCTTCCTACAAGCAGGACCGTCACGACCCACCCGACGCTGTTGGGGTAGAGCGCATCGAGGCCGGGCATGGCCATGTCGAACGGCAGGCCCGCCGCCGTCGCGGCCACCGAGATCATCGACCCCGCCAGGAAGCAAAACATGAGGGCGTTCACGATATTGTAGACGACGAGCAGGCCCGGCCCGGCAATCTTGCGGAGCTTCCAGTAGAGGTTGAGGCGGGTGCCCGTGGCGATCGGCGCGCAGAGGAACGCCCAGGAGAGCACGGCCAAAAGGTTGCCCACGAGCAGGCCCCACATGAGGTCGGCCGCCGCCACGCCGTGGGCCACGAAGAGAGGCCCAATCACAAACTCGGTGCCCGCCACGTGCTCGCTGGCAAAGAGGCCGATGAAGTTGCTTGGGCCCTGCAGGTCGTCCTCGTCCACCGGCTCGCGGTCGAACTCCTCGATCTGGTCGAGCCGGTCGGCGAGGGTCTGTGCGTCGGGGGAGGCCATGGGGAATCGCTCCGATCTACGATGCGTCTTGTGCGTCGCAAGAGGGGGGTCGCTAGCGCCCGAGCTGTTGCACCTGCCGGCGCACGGACTGCAGGGTTTCGCCGGACACCTCAAACGGCACGATGCGGGGCAGCCGCTCCAGCGAGAAGCCCATCGTCTGGCTCAGCCAGGGCGAGGCGACGACTTCCGGCATGGCGTCCCGAAGCACGCGCCGCGTCTCCGGGTGTGCCAGGAGCGCCCCGACCGTCGCGTCGGGCCCGGGGGCCTCGCCGCTCGAGACGGCCGGACGGTCGACGGCATACTCGAACGTGTAGGTCCCACTCCCGGCATTCAGCACCCGGTCCTCCCCGTCCGTCCGGAGGGCCGAGAGGCCCTCGGCGGCGTCGAGCGGGGTGCCGCTCTCGGTCACGGTCGCCCGGGCGGCGCCCGGCAGGCGCACGGTGGCCTGCGTGTTGGGGGGAATCGTCACCTCGAGCCGGAACTGTCCGTCGCTCCGGTGCCAGCTCGACTCGACCCGGCCGTGGGCAGTCTCGAGCAGAGACCGGGCGTGGGTGAGCGTGTCGGCGGGGTGGGGGGCAATTCGGAGCTCCTTGTAGCCCGGAGCGGTCGCCTCGATGCCGGCCACGTCCTGGTGCATCCACTCCCCGACGGCCCCGTAGGCGTAGTGGTTGAACGAGTTCATGCTGGGGTCCTGGAATGTCGAATCCGGCTTGATGCCGTCCCAGTGCTCCCACATCGTCGTGGCGCCCCTCGTCACCGGGTACAGCCAGGACGGATACTCGACGCGGAAGAGCAGGTCGAAGGCCTCCTCCCGGTAGCCGTTCTCAGAGAGGACGTGCAACAGATCGGGGGTGCCGAGGAAGCCGGTCGTCAGGTGGCCGCGCTCGCGGACATCGTTTGCCAGGCGCTTCGCCGCCATCGCGCGCAGGTCCTCGGGAATCAGGTTGAAAGACAGAGCGAGCACGTAGCTGGTCTGCGTGTCGGAGGTGACGCGACCGCGCGGGGTGACGAATTCGTCCTGGAACGCCGACCGGACCCGCTCGAACAGCCGCTGGTACCGCTCGGCGTCGTCCATCCGCCCGAGGGCGCGGGCCGTCCGCGCGAGCAGGTCGGCCGAGCGGGCGAAGAACGCATTTCGTATCAGGTCCTTGCTCGTGGTCGCGCCGGGGTAGTCGTTTCGGTCGGGACTGTAGGCCAGCCAGTCACCGAACGTGAAGTTGTTTTCCCACAGGTAGGTGGTGCTGTCCATCGCCGCCCGCTCGCGCATGTACTCGACCCACGCCGTCATGCTCTCGTATTGGTCCCGCAGGACCTGCTTATCCCCGTTGGCCTGGTACATCGCCCACGGCACCACGACACTGGCGTCGGCCCAGCCCGCCGCGCCGGCGCTCTCCTCGCCGAGCACGTTGGGCACGACGTGCGGCACGCTTCCGCTCTCGAGCTGGTCGGCCTCGAGGTCCTGCAGCCACTTCCGCAGAAAGGAGGAGGTGCCCATGTTGAGGTTGGCCGTACGGATAAAGACCTGTATGTCCCCGGTCCACCCGAGCCGCTCGTCCCGCTGTGGGCAATCGGTGGGCACCTCCAGGAAGTTGCCCTTCTGGCCCCAGACGATGTTGTGCTGGAGCTGGTTGAGACGGGCGTGGGAACTCTGGAAGTGCCCCGTCGGCCGCATGTCGCTGTGAATCACGACGCCGGTGAAGTCCTCGGGCTGCACCTCGCCCGGGTACCCGCTCACCTTCACGTAGCGGAATCCCTGGAAGGTAAAGTGCGGCGCGAAGACCTCCGTGCCCTCTCCGTCCAGGATGTACCGGGTCGTCTGGTCGGCGGCCCGCAGGTTCTCCGTGTAGACGTTGCCGTCTTTATCGAGCACCTCGGCGTGCTGGAGGGTGACCTCGGTGCCGGCCGCGCCCTCGACCCGCATCCGCATCCAGCCCACCATGTTCTGCCCCATGTCGAGCACGGTGTCGCCCTCCGGCGTGACGATGACCTCTTTGGGCTTGATTTCCTGGATGCGCCGCACCGGGGGCGCGGCCTGCGCGAGCAGCCGGTCCATGTCGTGCTGGGCCTCCCGCACGCCCGACCAGGCGGACGCATCGTACCCGGCCTGCGTCCAGCCGTCCTTCTCCTGCCGGGCGTCGTAGGTTTCGCCCATGTAGATGTCCGACATGCGGACGGCCCCGGTCGCGGCCCGCCAGCCGTCGTCGGTCCGCACCACGACCGCCGTGCGGCCGTCCTCGTAGGTCACGTGGAGCTGGGCGAGGAGCGCCAACGTGTCGCCGTAGTAGTCGTGCTGTCCCTGAAACCCGATGTACCCGCGGTACCAGCCGTCCCCGAGGCGGGCGCCGATGGCGTTTTCACCCGAAGCGAGCAGGTCCGTTACGTTGTAGGTCTGGTACTGCAGCCGGTGGTCGTAGCTGGTCCAGCCCGGCGAGAAGACCTGGTCTCCCACGCGCTGGCCGTTCAGGTGCATCTCGTAGAGGCCGTGGCTCGTGACGTAGAGCCGCGCGTCGGCCACGTCCCCCTCCACCGAAAACTCGGTGCGGAGCATGGGGCTCGGCAGCGGCTCGGACGCATCCTTGGTCCACCCCGGCTCGATCCACTGGGCCGTCCAGTCCGACGGGGCGAGCAGCCCCATCTCCCACCACGACGCCTCGCTCCAGGCCGAAGGCTGCCCGTCGCCGTCCCACACCCGCACCCGCCAGTAGTAGCGCGTTCGGGGCTCGAGCGTAGGCCCGTCGTAGGCGTGGTGCGCCGACTGGTCCGTGTTCACTTTTCCGCTGTCCCAGACGAGATTCTCCCCCTCGGCGAGCGTCTCGGGGCTCTCGGCCACCTGAATCCGGTAGGCCCTCTGCCGGGCGCCCCGGGCCGACGCCGTGAGCGTCCACGCCAGGCAGGGCGTCTGGCCGTCGATGCCCATCGGTGTGGTCTTGTGATTGGTCCGGAGCGCGTCCACCTCCAGAGCGGCCTTGGGGGCCGGTCGGGCCGACACGACGAGCGCACCGGCGGTGAGCAGAAGGCCGAGCGTGAACCAGAATCGCGTGTGCATGATCAGCGCGTCAACGGTAGATGGGGAGTGGCGTTCTGAACGATGACGGGCCGCTCGGGCCGCAGCGACCGCCGGGTGCTGGAGGTTCAGAACTCAATGGATTGCGTGCCGCCGTCGAGCGCCACCGTTTGCCCCCGCCACTCGAACGTACCGGTGAGGCCGTCCGGGAGCGCGACCGTGCCCGTCAGTCCGGTCTCGCCCTGCCGCTCAAGGTCCACCCGGATCGGGCCGTCGGGGTGCGGCATCTCGGCCTCGACCCGTTCGAGCGGCCCCAGTGCCGGGGCGACGCGCACCTCGGCGAAGCCGGGCGCGGCGGGCGTGATGCCGGCGACGAGGGACAGGAACTGGTAGTTCGGGTGCGCGCTCCAGGCGTGGCTGTCCGAGCGGGTCGGCACCGGCTCCTCGGCGAAGGTGGTGAGGCCCTGCGAAAGCATCTCGCGCCACGGCTCGAGCCCCTCGATGTACCGGTCGCCGAGCCCCGCCTCCTTCATCGCGCGGTGCAGGTAGAACCGGAAGTAGTAGGTGGCCTCCGTCAGCGACGTGTCCGCCAGAACCCGCTCCATGACGGCCGTTTCACGGCCCTCCGGAAAGAGGTCGGTGAGCACGCCCAGGATGTTGGCGTGGTGGCTGAAGTGGGCCTTCTCGGGCGTGTCGGCCAGGAGGCCGCGCTCGGCGTCCCACGCCTGCTCGCGGACCGCCTTCTTCAGTGCGGCCGACCGGGTGCGGTACTGCTCGGCGGTCCCGGGCCGATCGAAGTGCGCCGCGAGGTCGGCGGCGTGGTCGAGGGCGTACGCCAACTGGAGGGAGACGATCGTGGATTGGCCGTCCTCCGCGCCCGGCGGCACGCCGGTGTCGAACGTCCAGTCCACGAAGTTCCACCACGGCGTCGGGCCCACGAGGCCGGTCTCGTCGACCCGCGGCTCGTACCACTCGAGCACCGAGCGGATGGGGGTGAGGAACGAACGGACGAACGCCGGGTCGTCGCGGTGCATCCAGTAGTCGTGCACCATCGAGACCCAGAACAGCGAGTAGGTCGGGATGAACTGCTGTTCGTGCGACGGGTAGCGGCTCGCGGTGAGCCCCTCCGAGATGCGCGAGCGGTCGTAGGCCCGGATGGACTTGCGCATCAGCCGGTCATCGCCGTCGACGTAAAGGGAGATGAGCGCCTGGATCCGCGTGTCGCCCACGTACTGGAGCTGCTCCCAGTAGGGGGTGTCGAAGTACGTCTCGTTCGCGCAAAGGCGGGCCGTGCGCCAGGCGACGGTCCAGATCCGGTCGAGCGTCGGGTTGTCGCTCGTAAACGAGGCGTTCTCCTCGAAGGGATACGCCGTAAAGAGACTGTGGGCGTCGTGCAGGCGAAGCGGGGCGTCGCCGGTCGTAATGTCGAGCTGTACGTAGCGGAAGGTGCGCCACCAGAGCGGGCGGAAGCGTCGGTCGTCGCCACCGTCCGGCCGGTAGACGTCGTGGTACCCACGAATGGTCTTGCCCGCAGTCTCGTCCCGATTGCCCTTGAGCCCCTCCTCGTCGTAGAGGGCTTCGGCGTACGTGACCTTGAGGCGCGCCCCGTCGCCCCCGCTCATCCGGAACACCGGGTACGCGGTCGTGAGGGAGTCATTATCGAGCAGCAGGGTCGCCTCCGTGTTCGGCGGGATCACCAGATCCGCTTCGCCGTCCAGTACGCCCGGCTCCGGCTCGACGCCGCGGGCGCGGTCGATGGCCCCGAAGCGCTCTACGCGCGTCTCCATGCGCGGGATGGTGCGGGGCGTCAGGAGCCACGCCTCGTGGATGCCGGTGGGGCCGGGGCCCGCCGTCGGCATGCCCGGCCCCAGCTCACGGGCCGAGGCCCAGCCGCTGTCGTCGTAGTCCCGGGCCCGCCAGCCCCACGGGTACCGGCTCGCGTCGACGCGCTCGCCCGGACCAACGACGAGGTAGCCCTCGACGTTGAACGAATCCCGGGGAATCGGGGCGTAGGCCTCGTTCTCGGTCACCCGCCACTGCCCGGAGGTGTTGACCGTCGCGTGGGCCTCGGCGTTGGCCTGCAGCAGGAAGCCGGTCCGGTGGGAGAACTGGGCCACCGGACGGTGCTCCCCGAAATTCCAGACGACCGCGGCGATCACGTTGGTTCCGGCCTCCAGGTGCGGCGCCAGGTCCGTCGTCTCGAACCGCCAGTTTGGAATTTCCCCCCGGGCCGGCCCCACGCGCACCCGCTCCCCGTTCACGAAGAGCTGGTACCGGTTGTCCGCCGACGTGTGGACGACGAACGAGTCCGGCGCCGCCTCCAGCGTGACGACGCGGCGGAAGTGGTAGACCCCGAAGGCCCGGCCGTCGGCCTCCGGGGGAGCGATCCACTGCGCCGGCCACGGCTCCGCCAGCAGGGTCGAGTCGATGGGCAGCCCCGACACCGAGTGCTGGGCCGCGCTCGGGGCCGCTGTCACACCCAGCAGTAGCAGCACAAAGGCGACAGGGACCCCCCGCGAGGCGGCGACACGGAAGCACGGGGAGGTGGAAAAGTGCATCGGTGCTCGCAGTGAAGGACAGTGGGATAGTAGAGATTGGGAGCGCACCTCAGGTCTGCTGAGACGAGGTGGATTGGAAACGGAGCAGAGGGTCTCTTAGTTACAGAAAAACCGCTTCCAGACTCATATTGCCGCGCTTATGGGCGCCTCTCAAACTGGAGTTCAGTGGGAGCCCGTCGCTCCTGTTTCCGAATCGCGGCCGAACTCTCGGAAAGAACATGCGCTCCCTCAACTTCGAACACATGTTCACGTTTGCAATACATTTCAAAAGTGTAGGTTTACTTACCCCCAATGTCAAGGAAGCGTTGAATAAGGACCGAGGACGTATGAAAAGGGGAGGAGCAGGCCTGGCCAGTCGCACCGTCGCCGGCCCGGCTCTTTCATCCGCTTCCCCATGTGGGATCGAACAAACGCCGACACGTCGCGTGGACAAATGTAGATGTCTTCCTGCCCGATTCCTGTCCGTTTATGGCAACCACTGAAGATGCGGGCGAGTTGCGCCTTATGACCAAGGCCAGTTCGCTGTACTACCTGCAAGACCTCAATCAGCGCGAGATTGCCAGCCGCCTGCATCTCTCTCGCCCAAAGGTATCTCGGCTCCTTCGACGAGCCCGCGATCGCGACATCGTCCAGATCTCCGTCATGTCCCCCGAGGAAAATTTCGTCGATCTCGAGACGGAGTTCGAGACGCACTTCGGTCTGGAGGAGGTGCTCATCACGAGTTCAGGTCTATCGGGGGGAAACGACAACTCCGACTTTCTGAAGCAGCAGATCGGCGCGGCGGCGGCCAACTATCTGCGACGGACCGTCAAGGACGGGGATGTTCTGGGAGTGACCTGGGGCACTACGCTCCAGGCGATGATGCGGGCGCTCCAACCCACCGACACCGAGAACGTGCACGTCGTGCAGACGCTCGGCGGAGTGGGCCCTCCGGAGGCAGAGGCTCATGCAGCCGACCTCTCCCGTCGCCTGGCACAGCTGCTGGACGGGAAGCTGACGGCCCTCCCAACCCCAGGGATTGTCGACAGCCCACAGGCACGCGATATTTTAATGTCGGACCGTCACGCCCAAACTGCCCTCGAACTGTTTCCGGACCTGACCACGGCCTACGTTGGGATCGGGGCCCTCTCGACCAATCCCATCTTCGATGAGGACCCGGCCGTTCCCGACGAAACGTACAACGAGTTAGTCAGGTCCGAGGCTGTCGGCGACATCGCGCTTCGGTTTTTCGACGAGGACGGGCGTCCGGTGCACATGGCCCTCGACAACCAGTTGATTGGCATCACACTGGAGCAACTTCACGACACCGACTGCGTCGTTGGGGTCGCCGGCGGCCTGGAGAAGATCGACGCGATCCACGGCGCCCTTCGCGGCCAACACATCGACGTGTTGATCACCGACTACACGACCGCCGCTGGGATTGCCGAGCGTTTCTGAGTGAAAAGATGGCACCCCCAAAATTACAGAGGTCGTTGTGCTGTATCATTGAGTGCCGCAACGATTGAATGGAAGCTCCCATCGGGGCAGAAGTCGAATGGCAGATCTCGCATTTGTTGTGCGTAGCGGGAAACCCTCACTCTCATGACTGTGAAGTCCCAATCTGTTCAACACCTAGGAGAGTTGTTCCTTCTTGTCGCTGTGTGCAGTATGATGCTCGGGGGAGATGGAACGAAGGTGCTTCACGAACCGAGGGTAGCGCCGAAAGAATCGACACCCGGGGAAGAGACACCCTCGGTCGCGTTCTCCGACATCACTGAGGAAGCTGGTCTTGGGGACTTCCACCACTACACCGGCGCGGAAGGTGACAAATGGTTTCCTGAGACCATGGGATCCGGGGGGGGCTTCATCGACTATAATGGGGATGGACACTTGGACATTCTTTTGGTAGGCGGTGGAACCTGGGCGGAAACACCCCCTCCCGAATATCGAGCCCTCTGGCTATACCGCAACAACGGAGACGGCACGTTCTCACTGCAAACCGAGGAGGCTGGACTGGAAGATGTTACAGCCTACGGCTTCGGAATCACCGTCGCCGACTACAACAACGACGGCTGGCAGGATGTCTATTTCACAACGCTGAACGAAAACAAACTCTTCCGGAACGACAGCGGGACCTTCACGGAGATTGGGGCGGAAGTAGGTGCGGCCGGGCCCCCGGTGTGGAGCAGTTCGGCCGTCTTTTTCGACGCGAATCGGGATGGTCACCTCGACCTTTACGTTGGTAACTACGTCAAGTGGTCTCCGGAGAATGATTTTTTCTGTTCGCTCGATGGGAAGACGAAAGCCTACTGCACCCCTGAAGAGTATGAGGGCATTTCAGGACGGTTTTACCGAAACGATGGAGATGGCACCTTCACCGACGTCACGAAAGAGGTAGGAATGGACGGCAAGGTTCCGGGCAAGACTCTTGGGGCGGTGGTACTGGACTACGACAGAGACGGGTGGCCCGATCTCGCTGTCGCCAACGACATGAAGCAGAACTTTCTTTTCCACAACAACGGAGACGGATCCTTCACCCAAGTCGGGACACGGAGTGGCATCGCCTATGATCGACTCGGACGTCCACGAGCGGGAATGGGGATCGATGCAGGGGTTGTGGATACCACGAGAGAGGTCACCCTGTTCATCAGCAACTTCTCCGGCCAGATGGTGTCCGTATTTCGGCACGTACAGAACGGACTCTTCGAAGACCGGGCGGATGTTTCGAAGGTCGGGAGCTCAACCCGGGCTACGCTCGGGTTTGGTCTCTTTCTATTCGACGTAACCCTGGACGGCCATCAGGACCTCTTCGTCGCGAACGGACACGTCCAGCGCAAGATTGAGGACTTCCGAGATGGGGTGGCGTATCGGCAGCCCCCGCAGCTTCTCTTGAACCAGGAAGGGTCCGGCACCTTCAAAGAGTACAGCGCCGGAAACGGAGTTCTCGAGACTCCACTAGTCGCTAGGGGCGCGGCTTACGGCGATGTGAATGGAGATGGAAAGATTGATGTTCTCGTTACCGAAAACGGCGGGCCTGCTCATCTGTGGCGCAACAACTCCGATACGGGACATTTTCTTCGGGTGAAACTTCGTGGAGTCGAGAGTAATAGAGACGGTGTCGGGGGACGCGTTGTGGCGCTTGTGGAAAAGCACCGGATGGAGCGACGTGTCCGTGCCGGATCCAGCTACATGTCCCAGAACGAAAAGACGGTTACGTTTGGCCTGGGACGAACGTCTCGAGTGGACTCTCTCTCAATCTACTGGCCGAGTGGCCAAGTGGACCGGTTTGGGAAAATCGAGGGCGATCAGACGGTACGCATTGTGGAGGGACAGCAGGTGGCTGGCATGCCGGAGACTCCTCGGACCGCCGTCCGACACAGGCCATAAGCTGGCTGCTCAGCGAAGGGAGGGCACTCGTCTTTTCGTTGCGAGACAAGAATCAATTCGAATTTTTGCAGATGCCCATGCACCGCTTTCCGAACGGGGTGATTTTTCTCGTTGTGGGATGCGTCCTCTTCTTGTTGGGGTGTTCCTCCGAGAATTCCCCATCAGAGGGCTCCCGAAAGACCTCTGCTCGGGTGACGGATACGGAAAGCATGAAAGCCGATGCGTCTCGGCGAACCGCTGATTCGCGGGTCAAGCCTGTTCTGATCAAGGGATCCAAAGCTCTTGAACGGGGAGACTATCGGCGGGCGCTGACTCTAGCAGATAGTGCGGAGAAGTATGAGCCGGATCTGCCGTTGATTCATTTCTTTCGGGGTAGTGTTTACGCGGAGCAGAACAAGCTCGAGGCTGCCCGAAACGCGTATCAGAAAGTCCTCGAACTTGACCCCACGTACCCCGAAGTACGATTGAAGCTGGGAAACCTCGCGTTTGACCGGGGCAGATTCCGCACGGCCCTCCGTCTGTATAGGAAGGAGAAAGAGGTGAGTACTACATCGTCTCTACATGTGAAGATCGCCCGCACGTACCAGAAATTGAGCGTTACAGACAGTGCGCGTATAGCATATGAGAAGGCCCTATCCCTGGACAGCACCAACGCCAACGCGCACATGATGTACGGCCAGTTCCTCGAGAATCAGGGGAACCTCGAGACGGCTTTGTCTCACTCCCGCAAGGCACTTGAGCTCGACCCAGAGAATATAAACTATCAGTTCGCCGTGGGGTCTCAGCTGTACCGAACCGGGCACCTGGAAGAGGCTGTCAAGTACCTGAAGCGAGCGGCGGACGAGCGTCTCTTACACTCTGCAGCCCAGCACAACTTAGGGCAGGTTTTGGAGCGGCTTGGGAAACCGGAAAAAGCAAACTACTACTTCACCCGGGCCGACTCGGCTCGACGACTCATCAATCAAATCTCCTCGGTCCAGAAGCAAGCATCCCAAAATTCGAGTAACGTCAGCAACTGGATTCGATTGGGCAAACTGTATTTTGAGGCAGGGGCCCTCGATCGAGCCCTTCAGGCATATAGAAGGGCGGTTCGCATCCAGCCCGGGAACCTCACTGTCCAGCATCGGATTGCCGAAACACTGTTGAGAAAGGGGGCGATCGACGATGCCATTCAGCGTTTTCGATCGGTCCTCGAAGCCGAGAAATCTTACGTGGACGCCTGGTTGGGCCTGGGCCTTGCTTACGCCACTGATAGTCGCTGCCAGGAGGCTCGACGGGCTTGGAAGCGGGCTCTCAAGTATCAACCAAGCAATGCCGTAGCAGAACGGTACCTCAACGACCGATGCCGGGGGACTGGGTAGACGGTTTGGGTAGTTCGGTTTTCTCGCCTCAGACAAAAGGGTTGAACGCTTCGCCTCAATGGGACCTGCGACATCGAAGCGTCGACCAGCGAGAAACACACGTCCCCGAAGATGACACTCACATCAACACCGCATAGGCAAAGTGGCCCTTTTCCAAATCCCAGTGGCGAAGCGCCGAGACGACCGGTACCTTAGCGAGCACTCGTTTCGGCGAAGTCCCCGACCGACCCCTAGTG
>JAZKTD010000216.1:0-6136 GCA_036625705.1 Salinivenus sp. | reverse complement strand
GCGGCTCACCGGACGGGGCGGCACTCGCGTCTCGGGCCATTGGCCGGGAGAAATGTCAAAACGGAATGCAGGAATCGATTCCTCGGCGCTGACGTGTGCCCGTAGCGCATCGCCCTGAACGTGGCGGCGCGGTCCCGCGTAGGGACTCCGCGGTACATTCTCGCAATCGCCCTCCACACACGAGGCCACTTCCGTTTGGGACCCATCCACGGGACCCTACCGCCCGAGAAGGCAACGGACGGGCTATTGGACCTGCGTCAGGGACTATGGAGTATCTCATTTTTGCGGTTATACTGTACTTCATCCTCCAGACGGCGGGCAATCTGGTCTTTGTCCTCCGCGGAGGCGGCGAGGCCCGGTCGGATTCCCCGTCGGCGGCCCCGTCGCACGACTGGGAGGGGCCCTCGCCCCGAGAGCGCACGGACGGCATTCCCGATCACCCCACCTTCTGGGGCGAAGACATCGACGATGCGACGTGGCGGGATCTGTAGGACCTGCAGCAGGGCGGGGCGGAAGCGTGGGCACGCGCCTACTCCCGACCAAACGTGAAGGTGAGCACCTTGCGGGTCGCCACGGGCGTCCCGCTGCTTCGGGCCGGTCGAAAGAGAGAGCGCTCCGCCGCCGTGAGGGCGGCCTCCTCCAGGCCGTAGCCCAGCTGCTCGACGGGCTCGACGGATCCGTCCTCCCGCACGCGCCACCGCCGGCGGACCGTGGCGGACTGCACCCGGCCCTGCGGATCGATCTGCACTTCGACCTGGATCCGGGCGCGCACCTCGTCTTCGCGGGCGGACGTCGGGTAGGTCGGTTGCACGTTCCGGAGGAGGCGGGCCCCGGCGTCGGGCTGCCGGGCTGCGGTCGCCTGGTCGGCCCCTTCCTGCAGCCGGGCGTCGTCTTCGGGTCTGTCCACCGGCAGCTGCGCCTCACCGAACTCCAACTCCTCCTTCACGAGGACCTCGTCGGGGACCACGACCGGCGGGAGCGGCGCAGGGGGGGGAGGGGTTTTCTCCTGAGACTGACTGGTGGGCTGAACGTCGCGGACCTGAATGCGGTCGTTGGGGCGATCCCGAAACAGTTCGGTGGGGGCGGACGGAGCGCCCACCGGCCACCCCCGCACGATCAGGATGGCGAGCGCAAGCACCGCGACGAGTGCCCCTAGCAGGCGCTCGCGATATGTCAGGTCGGCGGCGGTCATAACGTGTGAGTCCCTCGAGGAAGCCTGGGGACACGTTTCACATCGCGGTCCAGAGATCTGTTTCCCCAAAACAAGCGGCGGGCCGGCGGCGCCACGCACGAAGACAGGAAAAATCCAATGCGAAAAGATGAGAAAGCGATGGATGGAGGCCGGCGGGTCGTTGTGAAACCTCGTCCCGGTTCATACATTGGGCCGTGGAGAATTACTCACCAGGGTTTCCCGTACGCACGCCCCGCCTGTGCTCTGGACCGACCCGTCCGTACCAGAACCGATCCCGGGCCGACCCGCGTCCCGACGCGCCCGTCTTGCCTTCCCCTCCAGTCCGGATGGGGAAGTTTTTTTGTAGATCCCCGCTTGCGCCGTCGCTCCCGCCGAATGACTGCTCTGTGCCCATGACCGACGACAGCACCGCCCCTGCGTCCTCGCCTGCCCCTGCCAAGCTCGTCCTTGAAGACGGGACCTCCGTCCGCGGCACGGCCGTCGGTGCACGCGGCCTGACCGGCGGCGAACTGTGCTTTAACACGAGCATGACGGGCTACCAGGAAATCATGACCGACCCGTCCTACTACGGGCAGCTCATGATGATGACGTACCCCCACATCGGAAACTACGGGGCCTCCGACCTCGACATGGAGGCCGACGAGCCGATGGTGTCGGGCTTCATCGTTCGGTCCTTCACGCACCGCCACTCGAACCGCCAGGCCGACGAGACGCTCGACGCCTTCATGCGGCGCCACAACCTGGTGGGAATTGCGGGCGTCGACACCCGCGCCCTCGTGCGCCACATCCGGGACAAGGGCGTGATGAACGCGGTCATCTCCTCCGAGGAGCTCGACGACGAGGCCCTTCACGACCGGGCGCGGAACTGGCCCAGCATGGACGGCCTCGAGCTGGCCTCGAAGGTCACGGCCGACGAGGACTACCTGTACTGCGAGGGCGACGGCCCCCGCATCGTGGTTTACGACTTCGGGGTCAAGAAAAACATCCTGCGCTCGTTCCGGGCCCGCGGGGCGACGGTCCGCGTCGTGCCGGGCGATACCGCCCTCGACGACGTGCTCGACTGGGCCCCCGATGGGCTCTTCTTCTCGAACGGACCCGGCGACCCGCGCGCCATGACCGAGGCCATCGACCGGGTCGGCCGTGCCCTCGAGACCGGACTGCCCATCTTCGGCATCTGCCTGGGGCACCAGCTGATGGCCCTTGCCCAGGGCTTCGACGTCTACAAGATGTTCGTGGGGCACCGCGGGGCCAACCATCCGGTCAAAAACCTCGACACCGAGCAGGTCGAGGTGACGACGCAGAACCACGGCTTTGCGGTCGAGGAGGACGCCATCGACGAGGCAAAAGCCCGCGTGACACACGTCAACCTGAACGACGGAACGGTCGAGGGCCTGCGGTTCAAGACGTTTTCGGGGCTGTCGCTGCAGTACCACCCGGAGGCCTCCCCCGGGCCCCACGACAGCCACTACCACTTCGACACCTTCATGAACATGGTGGCCGACGAACGAGACGTCGTTGTCCCGGCCCCGCCCGCCGAGCCGGCCCCCGCCGCCCGCTCGTAGGACCCGGCCTACTGCCTCCTTCGCGCCTTTCCGCCCGACAGCTTTTTTATGCGCCACCTCGCTGCACCCGCCTGGCTCCTTTCGCTCCTCGGTCTCCTGCTTATCGGACTTGTGGGGGGCTGCGGCTCCTCGGGGTCCGTCGTCGGTGGCGACGTCGAGCGCCGCATCTACGTCCTGCAAGGGGAAGACATCGACCAGCCCCCGGAAATTGAGGGCGGATACGCACAGATTGACTCGGTGAAGACCTATCCGTCGGCGGCCGAGGAGGACGAGGCCCACGGCGTGATCTGGCTGCAGTGCACCATCTCGGCCGGCGGAATCCCGACGCGCATCCAGATGGCCCGGGGCGGGCACCCGGCCCTCGAAACCGAGGCCCTCAACGTCATGCAGCAGCTCACCTTTCGGCCCGCCACCAAGGACGGGGCGCCGGTCCAATCCCGCGTTCAGATCCCGATCATCTTCGAGGGGCCCTACGCCTCGCCAGAGACTGAGGGGTAGGCGTTGCAGCGGGGGGGTGCGCCGCCCGACGTGTTTTGTGTCACAGTATCACAAGGAGATCCATGCCGAAGCGTACCGACATCGCGTCCATTCTCCTCATCGGGTCCGGCCCCATCGTCATCGGCCAGGCCTGCGAGTTCGACTACTCGGGCAGCCAGGCGGCCCGCGCGCTCATGGAGGAGGACTACCGGGTCATCCTCGTCAACTCGAACCCGGCCACCATCATGACCGACCCGATGATGGCCGACGAGGTCTACCTGCGCGAGCTCACCCCCTCCTCGATCGCCCAGATCGCCCGCGAGGAGCAGCCCGACGCCGTCCTGCCCACGATGGGCGGGCAGACCGGCCTCAACGTGGCGCAGGACCTCAAGGAGTCTGGCTTCTGGGAAGAGGAGGGCATCGAGGTGATCGGGGTCGACATCGACACGGTCCAGATCACGGAGGACCGGCAGCAGTTTCGGGACCTGATGGACGAGATCGGGCTCGACCAGTCGCGCAGCGACACCGCAAAGAGCCTGCTGGAGGCCAAGGAGATTACGCAGGAGCTCGGCGGCCTGCCCGTCGTCATCCGTCCCTCGTACACGCTCGGCGGCTCGGGGGGCGGCATCGTGTGGGAGGCCGACGAGTTTGAGTCGATGGTGACGCGCGGCCTGGAGCTCTCGCCCGCCCATCAGGTCCTGATCGACGAGTGCCTCTACGGCTGGAAGGAGTACGAACTGGAGCTGCTCCGCGACCCGAACGACAACGTCATCATCATCGCCTCCATCGAGAACATCACGCCGATGGGGGTGCATACGGGCGACTCGGTCACCGTCGCGCCCCAGCAGACGCTGACCGACAAGCAGTTCCAGAAGATGCGGGACGCGGCCATCAAGGCCATGAACTCGATCGGCACCTTCGCGGGCGGCTGCAACATCCAGTTCGCCTTCGAGCCGGGCACCGACCGAATGATCGTCATCGAGATCAACCCCCGCGTGTCCCGGTCCTCGGCCCTGGCCTCGAAGGCCACCGGCTACCCGATCGCAAAGGTGGCGTCGAAGCTGGCGGTGGGCTACATGCTCGACGAGCTGCCCAACGAGATCACCGGCGACACGAGCGCCTGCTTCGAGCCGTCGCTCGACTACGTGGTCACCAAGATTCCCCGCTTCAACTTCGACAAGTTCGAGGGGGTCGACGAGGAGCTGACGACGCAGATGAAGGCCGTGGGGGAGGTCATGTCCATCGGCCGCACCTTTCAGGAGAGCCTGCAGAAGGCGTGGCAGAGCCTGGAGAACGGCCATGCGGGCCTCGGGGCCGACCGCCCGGACGCCGACCGCGAAGAGATCCGGGAGCGGCTCCGCAAGCCGCACTGGGACCAGCTCCTGCACGTCCGCCACGCCTTCCGGAAGGGCGCAAGTGTGGAGGAGGTCTTCGACATCACCCAGATCGACCCCTGGTACCTCCACAAGATCCAGGACCTGGTGGCGATCGAGGAGGAGGTGCGGGACACCGCCCTGCGCGACCTCGACCGGCGCTTTCTCTGGGAGGTGAAGCGCAACGGGTTCTCCGACGAACAGATCGCGTTCCTGGTCCCGGGGGACGTGACCGACGAGCACGTGCGCGCCTACCGGAAGGAGGTGGACGTCACGCCCGTCTACCAGGTCGTCGACACCTGCGCGGGCGAGTTCCCGGCCGAGACGCCCTACTACTACTCCAGCTACGAGACGGTCAACGAGAGCACCGTCACGGACCGGGAGAAGGTGCTCATCCTCGGCTCCGGGCCGAACCGGATCGGGCAGGGCATCGAGTTCGACTACTCCTGCGTACACGGCGTGAAGGCCGCCCAGGAGATGGGCTACGAGGCCCTCATGCTTAACTGCAACCCGGAGACGGTGTCCACCGACTTCGACGTGGCGGACAAGCTCTACTTCGAGCCGGTCTACTGGGAGCGGGTGCTCGACGTGATCGACCACGAGGATCCGGAGGGCGTGATCCTGCAGCTCGGGGGGCAGACGGCCATCAAGCTCGGCGAGCGGCTCGAAGAAAACGACATCAACATCTTCGGGACGCCGTTCGAGATCATGGACTTCGTCGAGGACCGCGGCAAGTTCACGGAGGTCCTTAGCAAACTGGAGATCCCGTTCCCGCCCTACGGCGTGGCCCACTCGGTGGAGGAGGCGGTCGAGACGTCCGATCGACTCGGCTACCCTACCCTCATCCGACCCAGCTACGTGCTGGGGGGCGAGGGGATGCGCATCGCCATCAACCGGGACGAGGTGGCCAAGTACGTCGAGAACATTCTGTCGATCTATCCCGACAACGAGATCCTGCTCGACCGCTTCCTCGAAGACGCCGTCGAGATTGACGTCGACGCCGTCTGCGACGGGGAGGAGGTCTGGATCACGGGCATCATGCAGCACATCGAGCCGGCGGGCGTGCACTCCGGCGACTCGACGGCCGTGCTGCCGCCCTTCAGCCTCTCGGCGGAGGTGCAGGACACGATTCGCCAGTACGTGCACGACCTCGCGTTCGAGCTCGACATCCTCGGATTGCTCAACGTCCAGATGGTTGTCAAGGACGAGGTCGTCTACGTCATCGAGGCCAACCCGCGGGCCTCGCGCACCATGCCCTTCGTGTCGAAGGCCTGCGGCACCCGCATCCCGGCCATCGCCACCAAGGTGATGCTGGGCGAGAAGCTGTCGACCTTCCGCGAGGCCGGAGACCTCGAGTGTCACCTCGACGGCTACGCGATCAAGGAGCCGGTCTTCTCGTGGGACAAGTTTCCCGAGGTGCCGAAGGAGCTTGGCCCCGAGATGAAGTCGACCGGGGAGGCCATCGCGTTCGTCGACGCGTTGACCGACGAGCACTTCCAGCAGCCCTACGAGATGAAGGACCTCTACCTGTC
>JAZKTD010000215.1:0-6163 GCA_036625705.1 Salinivenus sp. | reverse complement strand
AGCTCCGGGCCTTCTGCGTGGCGGTGTCGCCCTTCTCCGCCAGGAGGTCGAGCGCCTCCTCCATCGTGAGCGCGTCGATCGACTGGTCGTCCTTAAGCGAGGCGTTGGTGCCGTCGTGCTTCACGTAGGGCCCGTAGCGGCCCTTCCACACCTCGATCGGCTCGCCGCTCTCCGGGTGACTGCCCACCACGCGCTCCGGCTTGTTGCGGTCCTCCTTCTGGCGGATGAGCTCGACGGCGCGCTGATGACCCACCGTCAGCACATCGTCGTCGTCCTTCAGCGACGCGAAGGTGCCCTTGTGCTTCACGTAGGGCCCGTAGCGGCCGATGTTGGCCGTGATCGGCTGGCCGGTCTCCGGATGCTCGCCGACCTCGCGCGGCAGGTCGATGATCCGCACCCCGAGGTCGAAGTCGACGTCGTCCGGCTCCACGCCCGGGGGCAGCGAGACGCGCTTCGGCTTGCCCTCCTGGTCGTCGTCCCCGAGCTGTACGTAGGGGCCGTACGGGCCGGACTTCAGGAGGACGGGCCGGTCGGCCTCCGGGTGAATGCCGAGGACCCGGTCGTCCTGGTTTGCCTCCTCGAGGATGGACTGGAGCTTCTCCTCGGTCGTATCGCCCGGCGCGAGGTCGTCGGGCAGGGACGCCGTCACGGTTGAGCCGTTCATCGGACCCTCGACGTAGGGGCCGTACTTGCCGACGCGGACGACGTAGTCGCCCCACTGCTTCGGGAACTTGATTTCGCTGATCTCCCGCCCGTCGATCTCGCTGAGGCCCTCCTCCACGCGCGGCTCCACCCCGTTGTCGCCGTAGTAGAACTCGCGGAGGTACGGGTCCGGGTCCGTGCTGCCGCGGGCGATGCGGTCGAGCACCTCCTCCATCTCGGCGGTAAAGTGGACGTCCACAAGCGGCTCGAACTGGGCCTCCATGAGGTTGTTGGTCGCGAAGGCCGTGAAGGTCGGCACCAGCGAGCTCCCATTCTTGCGCACGTAGCCGCGGTTCTGAATGGTGTTGATGATGGAGGCGTACGTGGAGGGGCGCCCGATGCCCTCCTCCTCCAGGGTCTTGACGAGGGAGGCCTCCGTGTAGCGCGAGGGCGGCTTCGTCTCGTGGCCCAGCGGCTCGATCGAGTGCACCAGAAAGCCGCGCTCTCCGTTCGAGGACGGGTCGTCGACCGAGGTCTCGCCCACCTCGAGCGGCGGCAGCGGGCGCTCCTGGTCCTCGAGCTCCGCCTCCGGGTCGTCGCTCCCCTCCACGTAGGCGCGGAAGAAGCCCGGAAAGTCGATGCGCTTGCCCGACGCCCGGAACCGGGCGGCTTCCCCCTCTACCTCTGCCTCGAAGTAGACGTTGATGTAGCGCACCTGCGCGTCGGCCATCTGGGTGGCCACGGTCCGCTTCCAGATGAGGTCGTAGAGCGCGCCCTGAATGCCCTCCAGGCCGAGCTCTTCCTTCGTCTTCATCTCCGATCCGGCGGGCCGGATGGCCTCGTGGGCCTCCTGAGCGCTATCGGAGGAGCTGTACTGGCGGACGCTGTCGCTGAGGTAGTCGTCCCCGTAGCGCTCCGCCACGGCGGTCCGTGCGCCCGTGATCGCCTCCTGGGCCAGGTTCGTCGAGTCGGTGCGCATGTACGTGATGTAGCCGTTCTCGTACAGCGTCTGGGCGACGCTCATCGTCCGGCTCGACGAGAGGCTAAGCTTCCGGTTGGCCTCCTGCTGGAGGGTCGACGTGATGAAGGGGGCGGTCGGCGACTTCGTGCGCGTCCGCTCCTTGCGGTCGACGATCGTCCAGGGCTGTTCGGGGAGCTGCTCGGCCAGCGCCGTGGCCGTCTCCTCGTCGAGCAGGCGCACGTCCTCGCCCTCGGTGACGTCCTCCTTGAGGCGCCCGGTGTTCTCGTCGAAGTCCTTGCCCGCCGCGAGCCGCACGCCGCCGAGGTGCGTCATCTCCGCCTCGAAGCCGATGCCCTTCCGGAGCTCGGCCTTCAGGTCCCAGTAGGTCGCCGGGACGAACGTGATGCGCTCCCTCTCGCGCCGCACCAGGACGCGCACGGCCACGCTCTGCACGCGGCCGGCGGACAGCTTCGGCTTGATTTTTCGCCAGAGCAGCGGCGAGATGCTGTACCCGACGAGTCGGTCCAGGATGCGGCGCGTCTGCTGGGCCTCGACGAGGCGGTCGTCGATGTCGCGGGTGTCGTCGAGGGCGCGCTGGATGGCCTCCTCGGTGATCTCGTGGAAAACCATGCGCCGCACCGGCACGTCCGGCTCGAGCACCTGCACGAGGTGCCACCCAATCGACTCCCCCTCCCGGTCCTCGTCCGTCGCAATGTAGAGCGCGTCCGCCTCCCGGAGCGCCGCCCGCAGCTGCTTGACCACGTCTTTCTTCTTCGAGGGGACCACGTAGAGGGGCTCGAAGCCGTTGTCGACCTTCACCCCGAGCCGGGCCCAGTCCTCGTCCTTGAACTCGTCGGGAATCTCTTTCGCCGAGGCGGGCAGGTCGCGGATGTGGCCCATGCTCGCCTCGATTTGGAAGCCATCCGACGGCAAAAAGGCCCGGATGGTCCGGGCCTTCGTCGGCGATTCGACGACGACTAAGTTCTTCATAGAGACGCTGTGAACGGGTTGATGCGAGAGGGGCGCGGGGGCCGTAAGCGGGCCCACGACTGCGATTTCAAGGGACGTAGACACGCTCGATCCCGACCGGGCGTTCCCTGCATCGGTGTAATCAAACCGAGACGTCTCCGGTCATTCGGCCCCATAGGCACCGGCAGGGAAGCGGCGAGCGGGCCTCGCTTCCGCCTGCACGGGCCTCCCCGCAGAGGGTCGACTCGGGCGTCGAGCCGGGGGGCTACCCGCCTGTCTGCGGGGTCGCCCCCACACACAGAAGCCTGCCGCCGGAGCGCCCGACGGCAGGCCTGCAACACAAGAAGGACGGACGCAGTGTCCTACGACTGCACCGTGTTCTCGGCGGTGAGGCCGAGCTCGAGGCTGTCCTCGCCCAGGAAGTGGTCGAGGTGATGGGCCCGGTCCTCCGCCTTCGTCAGCACCTTCTCCAGCTCTCGCTTGGTGCCGTGGTCGCCGTGCTCGAGGGCCACGTCAATGGTCTGCCGCACGACCGTCGCCAGCGTGCGCTCGGCGTCGAGGTCGTGCTCGAGCATCGAGCGCAGACGGTAGGTGCCCTCCGGCTCGTGCTCCACGTGGGAAAGCTCGGCCTGCTGAGCGGGACTGCTCGTCGGAATGCCGCCGAGGGCCGTCAGGCGCTCAGCGATGCGGTCGAGGTACTTGTGCACCTCCTCGTAGTTCTCTTCGAAGAAGAGGTGCATGTCCCGGAACTGCGGGCCCTCCACGAGCCAATGGTGCTTGTGGTACTGGTGGTAGAGGGTCCACAGCGTGCACTGAATCTCGTCGAGCTTCGGGATCAGCTCCTCGGCGGCCTCTTCGCTGAGACCGACGGGATTGTCCTCGATCATTTGCTGCGGCCGCCAGGGCTCTCCGTGCCCGGACGTCTGGGTCTGTGTGGAATCGTTGGTCTTGGTGGTCGGCATAATGTGGGTGCGGTTGGTGTGTGAACGGAACGTCGAGGAGGCCACTCAGCGTGTCGGACCGACAGTGTCACTCCTGTCAGACCGTCGCTGTGTGCCGGATGACAGGGTGACGTCTCTTCTGTCAGTCTGTGGGAATGAGCGCGTTTATTATAGCATATAGTATATGTACAAACCCGGTGCCAGAGTGACCGTAGGCAGGCCAATATCCGGAGCATTGCCTAGTCGTAACAGACCGCTCCACGTGTGCGGATGGGCCGTCGATGTGGGGCGCTCTCCTACCTGTGTTAATGGGTCTTCACGGGGATGTTCGGGCGGGCTGGACCCTGAACGCCCGCATCCCCTCTGCGTATTTTGGGTGTAGGCGAATGAGGCTCTCATTCCTGCCAGAACGTCCGCTTCTGCACAACGAACGGCCCTCGAGCCCATTCCATATTCTACCGCCGGGAGGATCGACGCATCGACGGGTGCCGGGCCTCGCACCGCCCTCCTCTCTCGCGGGGGCACTGCTCGTTCGACCCGTGCCGGTGCCGGTCGGATCCTCCCGACAGGGCCGCCGACGCGACCCACGACGACCTCGCGTGTCCGCTCACAAAAACCCCGACTTCCCCATGACAACGACCACAGGGACCAAGTACGTTTACCGGTTTGGAAATGGCAAGGCGGAGGGGCATCGCGACCAGGAGACCCTCCTGGGCGGAAAGGGAGCCAACCTGAATGAGATGAGCTCTATCGACCTCCCTGTGCCCCCCGGCTACACGATCACGACGGAGGCCTGTCGCTACTTCGTGGACCACGACGGCGACTGGCCCAACGGGCTCGAGGAACAGGTCCAGGACAGCCTCGGGCACGTCGAGGAGGCGATGGACCTCCGCTTCGGCGACCCGGAGAGGCCCCTCCTGATCTCCGTGCGCAGCGGGGCCGCGAAGTCGATGCCCGGCATGATGGACACGGTTCTCAACCTCGGCATGAACGACGAGGTGGCCGAGGGCTTCGCCGAGTATAGCGGCAACGAACGCCTCGCCTACGACGCCTATCGGCGCTTCATCGACATGTTCGGCGACGTCGTCGTGGGCATCGACCGGTCCCGCTTCGAGCAGGCCATCACCAAGATGAAGGAGGAGCGGGGGGCCGAGACCGACCTCGAGCTGACGGCCACGGACATGCGCGACCTCGTGGATCGCTACAAGGCGATCTACCGGAAGGAAACGGGCCGCAGGCTTCCGGAGGACCCCTACGAACAGCTGCACCGCGCCATTAACGCGGTCTTCGGCTCCTGGATGAACGACCGGGCGGTCCGCTACCGACAGATCAACAACATCACCGGCCTGCAGGGCACGGCCGTAAACGTCCAGGCCATGGTGTACGGCAACATGGGCGAGGGAAGCGGCACGGGCGTCTGCTTTACCCGGGACCCCGGGACCGGCGAGGATGACCTGTACGGCGAGTTTCTCCTGAACGCGCAGGGCGAGGACGTCGTCGCCGGCATCCGCACGCCCCGCGACATCGACGAACTCGAGCGCCTCATGCCGTCGATCTACGAGGAGCTGCTCGACATCCGCGACCGGCTCGAGGCGCACTACGGCGACATGCAGGACCTCGAGTTCACGGTGCAGGAAGGAACGCTCTACATCCTGCAAACGCGGGACGGCAAGCGCACCGGCCCGGCCGCCCTCAAGATCGCCGCCGACATGGTGGCCGACGACCTCGTCGACGAGGCCCACGCCGTGGAGCACCTCGTGGAGCCCCGTCACCTGGAGCAGTTGCTCCACCCGCAGTTCGAGACGGACGTCGACTACGCCGACGACGTGCTCGGAGAGGGCCTGCCCGCCTCCCCGGGCGCCGCCGTCGGCCGGGTCGTCTTCAACGCCGAGGACGCCGAGCGGTGGAACGAGCACGGCGAGGACGTCATCCTCGTCCGCATCGAGACGAGCCCCGAGGACGTCGGCGGCATGGACGCGGCCGAGGGCATCCTCACCTCCCGCGGCGGCATGACCTCCCACGCGGCGGTCGTGGCGCGCGGCTGGGGCAAGCCCTGTGTCGCCGGCTGCGACGACATTGTCGTCAACTACGACCGGAAGTCGTTCACCAACGGCGAGGTCACCGTCGAGGAAGGCGACTGGATTTCGATTAACGGGTCGACCGGCGAGGTCGTGCTCGGCAAGCAGCCGCTCCGGGACCCGGAGCTGAGCGGCGAGTTCGCCCAGTTCATGGAGTGGGTCGACCGCTTCCGGGACATGAGGGTCCGGACCAACGCGGACACCGCCCCCGACGCCGAGCAGGCCCTCGAGTACGGCGCCGAGGGCATCGGGCTCTGCCGCACCGAGCACATGTTCTTCGGCGACGAGCGGATCACGAAGATGCGGCGCATGATCCTCTCGGAGAGCGAGGCGGAGGAGCAGGCCGCCCTCGAGGCCCTGCTGCCCCATCAGCGGGCGGACTTTGACGCCCTCTTCCGCGCGATGGACGGGCACCCCGTCACGATCCGTCTGCTGGACCCGCCCCTCCACGAGTTCCTGCCCGACCCCGACGAGGACCTCAGCGGGCTCGCGGACGACCTCGACATGTCGGTCGAGGCGGTCCGCGACAAACTGCGCGGGCAGGAGGAGTTCAACCCGATGCTCGGCCACCG
>JAZKTD010000214.1:0-6176 GCA_036625705.1 Salinivenus sp. | reverse complement strand
TCGTCCGTGTAGCCGGTCTCCGCGACCGGCCGCTCCCCGCTCACCGGGGACGGATCTGCCCCCGCGGAGATCGAGGTGGGGGCGCGGTACACGCGATACCCTGCCAGGTCCCCGGCGTCCACCGCGTTCCATTCGAGCGCCACGGCTCCGTCCTTGGACTGGGCCTGGACCTCGGTCGGGGCAGGGGGCGGGTTCGTATCGTCGCTGCCGAACAGTCCGCACCCGACCAGGGTGAGGCTCGCCCCTCCCAACACGGAGATCAGGAGGAGAGCAGGGAGTCGGGGAACCGCCGGTGCAGGAGGGGCGCGAAAGAGGAATCGCATGGTGCAGGAGGCGCGTGGTTGACGAGTGAACGAGGAAGGAGGCTCGAAGGGCCGCTAGCGGACGACCGTGATCTTCTGGGTCCGCGTCTGGTCACCGACCTCGAGGCGCCCGAAGTACACCCCGCTCGCCAGGTCGCCGGCGTCCACCTGCACGCGGTGCCGCCCCGCCTGCCGCCGCCCCTCGACGAGGGTGGCCATCCGTCGGCCGAGGACGTCGTAGATCACAAGCTCGACCGGGCCGGAGTCCGGAAGGGTGAAGGCGAGGATTCCCTGACTCCGGAGGGGGTTCGGGTAGGAGGTCAGATGCACCTCCTCGGGCGCGACCGCCTCGACCTTGTCCTGGACGAAGGATTCGCTTCCCACGGCGAGCCGAAGGGCCGTGCTGTCGGCCTCCCGGATCTGCACGCCGCCCTCGGCGGGCAGGTCGTGGCTCTTCCCCGTGGCGGGACGCAGGAGAGCCGCCGAGTGGGAACTGAGAGCGTCCCGGTTCTGGGCCGTAATCCGCACCGGCCCCTTCGCGTCGGCGTGGAGCCGAAGCCGGAACACGGACCCGTCCTGCGACCCGGACAGGGGCGGCCGGACCTCCCGAGCCAGAACGCGGCCGCGTCCGGTCCCCTCACCGGGCGCCCGAAGCCGAAGGCTTGTCTCCGAGAACCGCCCCGGGGGCGCCGGCTGGTCGAGGGGCCCGATCCGCCGGTTCGCCTCCGGACTGAACCCGACCTGGACCGCAGAGGGAGGGGCCTCGTCCCCCTCCGGCTCCGCTACGAGGGTCAGGAGAGAGGGGGCTTTCTCCGTCGCGGGGTGCTTCTCCGTTCGCTGCCGGAGTGTGGAATGCGGAATAGCCAGCGAATCGAGCCCCGCGTCGTTCAGGAAGTAGTAGGCCTCGCCGGTCTTGGCGGACCGGAAGGAGTCCGCCCGCGCAAAGCGGCCCTCGAACCGCCAGAGGGGCTGGAGCGGGCCCTCGGTCGCTGCCTCGACTGCGTCCCAGGAAACGTCGACGTCCAGGGGGTTCGCGATGATGTTCCAGCCGTCATGGACGGAAATGCGCGCGGTGGTATCGCTGCGGAGCGACACCGCCGGGACGGACGCATCCACCGTCCACTCCTGCGTGCTGGTGAGCCAGTAGCCGCGTCCGGGGCGGAAGACAAACCGGTCCGATCCGTCGAACCGCCGGAGGTAGTCGGTGTCGGAGCCGTCGTCCCACCAAGCCTGCCACTCCGTTCCGGCGTTGCCGTCTACCACCGACGGCAGCGGGCGGTCGATCGCCCCGGGCAGGGCGACGAGGCGGTAGTCCGCCGGCTCGCTCGCCGCCCCGAACGAGCGCGCGACGCGCACGGTGAGGGACTGTGGGTAGAGGTACGACTCGGCCGCCGCTGAAAGCGGCCCTTCCTCCCCCGAAGCGCCGACGGCCGTGACGCGGTAGTACTGCGTGCCGCCCCCGTCCGCCTCATCGACGTAGGTCGTCCCCGTGATCGGCTCGTCGTTGAGCCGCGTCGCGTTGGCGGGGTCCCCAAACGGACTCGACGCCCGGTAGACGTTGTAGCCGGCGGGGTCGTCGAGGCCGGGCGCCGCCCACTGGAGCTCGACCCGACCGCCCTCGGCGTCTACCCGGACCGACAGGTCCGTCGGGGCGGCCGGCTCATCCGCGAGGGACCGCGTCGAGTCCACCGAGCCGTCGCCGTCGGGGTCGACGTAGAGGGTGACCGGTGCGTCCTGCAGGTTTTCCCAGTCCGGCTCGATCCGGAGTCGGCCCGCCTCGGGCACCGGGACGTCATAGTGGGAAAACCGCGTCCGTCCCTCCTCCCCCAGGCGTCGAAGCCGCAGGTCAAACGAGGTGGAGGCGCCCTCGTTGGTCACCGTAAGTGCATCGGGCCCGTTCGACTTCGAGGCGCTCCGGCTCCGATTGACCGTGAGGACGTCGCCGTCACTCTGGGGAAGCCCAAGGTCCTCGAGCGCGTACGCCCGCTCCGTGTCTCCGTCCGTGAGAATGGTTCGCGCTCGATAGGTCTTGCTCGTGTCGTCGGGATTGGTGACGCCCAGGCCGTCGGTGCCGTAGGTGTAGCGGTCGGTCTCCTCCGGAGTCGCATCCCCGCGCTCGAAGGCATACCTCGTGGAATCCTCCTCGATGGACATCCGAAACGTCCTCTCCGGAAACGCCGACGCCTCGACCGAATAGCCGCGGTCGTTCGGCACCACGAACCCGATCGGAGGCGCCGGCCGGCCGCTCCGAATCAGGAGGGGCAGGGCCTGGTCCGCGCCCAGGTCGTTGATCACAATTCCCTCCTCGTAGGCAATCTCGCGGCCTTCGGGGTCCTGGACCGAGACGCGCGCCCCCTGGGTGTTGAGCATGCGGACGTGGGTGTCCAGGAGCGACCCGTTCTTCTGGTGGGAGGCGGATGTGGCCGCTCGGCGAGCCCCGGTCGCCGAATCCGAGCTCGACGTTCTGCGCTTGTAGCTCCGCGGATTGACGTAGTTTTGCACGTCCTCGGCGAGAAAAAACCCGGCGCCCGGACCCGTACCACTGTATCCCTCATCCGCGGCCCACCGGTCAGGCAGATTCCAGGAATTTTCCGCCGTATTGACCGTGATGCGGACATGGTTGTTCGCACGGTTGTTGGCACGGTTGACATGGTTGTTATCATAAACGTAGATGTGCCAGCGGTCCGAGTTGGACCGATCCTGCACGACGCGGTAGGGCGTTACGGCGTGCCCCATCGGGGACAGATTTTGGAGCTCCCGGGGATCGTTAAAGTTGATCTCATCGCGGGGCTCGCCGAGGGTCCAGATCGTCAGGGTCCGGAACGTCCGCCCCGACCCGGGCGGCTGGTCGAGCATATTTCGGACTTTCCGGAGCGTCTCGTTCGGGGAGTCGGCCGCCCGCGTGAGCGCATTTTGAATGAACCCGAGGGAGAGCTCCCGGGTGAAGTACTTGGTGACCGGCCGGCGCCCGTCGGAGGCCGTCACCTTGTACAGGGAGTCGTTCGTGGTGACCGGCAGGTCCCCGAGCACCGTGGAATTGTTTTCGAAGGCGAGCATACTGGTGGTGGCAAACCCCGCACAGGCTCCCCGGAACCCACCCTGCGCGATTGCCTGCCAGAAAGCCGCCGTCAGCTCAACGAAAAATGGACCCTTGTAGCAATCGTTGGAGACGGCGTCACAGAAAATATCCCAGCTTGGAAAGTAGGAGGGATCCGCACCGGTGAATGTCGTAAATGCCCCGGATGAGTAGCTGGGCCGCACGGACGTTGGCCAGACATCGTCCTCGGTGTTCTCGAAGGGATAGCCGTGGTACTCGGGGTAGAAGTACTCGGTCGTGCCCGAGCTGGGCGTGCGGTACAGGTGGGTGACCCGGTCCCCCGCGTTCTGGCTGTGCAGGTAGTCGTACGTGCGCGTCGCCGTGAGGCAGGGATTGTTCACCGCCCGGGCCCGAAGCATCACCTCGGATGCCGACGTGTTGTCCGGCACCTTCCAGGTCGTCTCAAGGGTATCCTCGTTAACCGGGAGCTGGTCGATGGGGGACCAGGAGCTTCCTCCGTCCATGCTGTACGACAGGCCCACCGCGTCGACTTCCGACGGGGACGTCACCTCCACCACGATCGAATCCACGGCGGCGTAGTAGAGGGGGTCGGCGCTCGGGGCAATGAGGGCGAACGGAGCCGAGGCGGCCCCGCCCGGAAAGCCGTCCCCCCAGCGGCCGATGCGGTGCGAGCGTTCGGCCGTGCCGGAGGGGCCGGTTACGCCCAGAAAGGTTCCCCCCACGAACACGTCGGTTCCGGACTGCGCCACCCCGTAGACCGTACTGCTCGACGGAAGGAGGCCTCCCGAGAACGACGACCAGGACCGACCATTCCAGCCCGCGATTCCGCCCGCCGTGCCGCTCCCGGCGGTCCCGAACGACCCCGCTGCGTAAACCTGACACTCTCCGGGAGAGGAAAGCTCCCGTACAACGTCATCGGTGCCGCCTCCGAGCGAATACCAGGTTCCCTGATACCACCGGGCCACGTGATTGGCCGTCTGCCCTCCGGCTTCGTCGAAGTCGCCGCCGACGTACACCTCCCCGTACGAACTGATTTCGATCGCCTTGACCCAGTCGTTGACGCTTTGTCCCAGCGTATCCCAGGCAGTTCCGTCCCACCGGGCGATGTGGTCGGCGTTCGTATTTCCAACGGTCGAAAACCGTCCTCCAACGTAGAGGTCTCCCGCGTACAGGGCCAAGTCATTCACGTAGTAATTGCCGCCTCCCCCGACCGATGCCCACGACGATCCGTCCCACTGCGCCAGGTATTGCCCCGGGCTGGTAAACTCTCCTCCGGCGTACAGGGTATTCGGCCCCCACTCGAGGGCCCGCACAACGCCGTCCGTCCCGTTTCCGAGGGTCGTCCACTGCCCACCGTCCCATCGGGCAACGTTCTGGGCCGAGACGCCGCTGCCGTCCGGATCGGCCGTCGTGAAACTCCCGCCGACAACAACCTCACGTCCCTGAACGGCAACCGCCCGCACAGGCCCGTCGACCCCCCCTCCGACATCGTCCCACCCACTTCCGTCCCAGCGCGCAATCCGGTTGGCTGGTACGCCCCCGATGTACTCGAACGCACCGCCCACGTACACGTCCCCGCTGGAGGACCGGACCACGGCATAGACCCGCTTCGACGAGCCCCGCTCGACGCCCTGCCCGAGCGTCGACCACGTCGTCCCGCCGAACCGCGCTATGTGGTTGGCCCTGCGGTGGGACGGCTGCGACGGATCGCCGGTGACACGGTACTTTCCCCCCACAAACGTGTCTCCCGTGTTCTGATCGTGGAGAAGCGTCCGGACGGAGGGCACATCCTGTATTCGGCCCACGCCCCCGCCCCACGCCGACCACCCTACCGCATAGGAGGCGACGTTGTAGACGGGCACGTCGTTGGTGCCCGCTTCCGTGAACACGCCCCCGACCCGAAGCTCATTTCGATCGCCCGCCAGTTCATAGACGACGGCGTCGTTGATGCTCCCCTCCTCCGTGACGCCTCTCTCGTCCAGTCTCTCCCACTCCTGTATGTCGGGGTCCCAGTATCCCACGTTGTGCATCTGTTTGTCCCTGTAGGACTCCCCGAAGTCCCCCCCGATGTGGAGGACCCGTTCAAACCCGGACGAGATTTCCCGCTCGTACATGGTGATCGTATATACCGGTCCCCGAATTCCTCGGGCGTAGGAGTACCAGGAATCCGAAGCGAGGTCCAAGCCAGCGATGTTGCTCGTGGTGCTCGATCCCTGCTGGACCTCCTCGAACTCCCCAGCGACGACGATGCTGTCCGGATCGGGGAGGGCCAGGGCGTGTCCAATCCCGCGGCCGGAGGAACTCGTGAGGGTGCCCGGCGCCGACCATTGGCTCCCGTCCCACCGGGCGAAGCCTTCGATGGAGGACGTTCCTGCCGCCGCATCCGTAAAGTCCCCCGCGGCATAGATCTCAGGATCCGTCGTGCTCCCCGCCGATCGGACGAGAATCTCGTAGACGACCCCGTCGTCCACGGTGCCCTGATACAGCCCGTCTCCGTAGCCCTCTACCGTCCCGTCCTTCAGTGAGACAATATTTGAGGCCAGAAAGCGCCCCTGCTCGTCGTTTATCTTAAAGTGCCCCCCAATGTATAGCCGACCGTCACGGACCGTCAGCGCCATGACTCGATCGTTCAGGATGGCGTCCCAGGGAAGATCTACGGGGATCCACTTCCGCGCCTCCGTATCCCATGCCGCCAGGTCGTGTGCCTGAACGCTGCCCGCTTCCGTAAAGTCGCCCCCCACGTAGACCAAATCCCCGATTTGGGCCGTCGCGTAGACCGGCCCGTTCACGCCGGGCGGCTGAAAGGTCGCGGCCCA
>JAZKTD010000213.1:0-6250 GCA_036625705.1 Salinivenus sp. | reverse complement strand
CCTGCCGCTGCGTGCCGTACCCGACCACCACGACCTCCTCAAGGGCCTCCACGTCCGGCACGAGCTGCACGTCGATCGTCGTGCGGTCCCCGATGCCGACCGTGCGGGGCTGGTACCCGACCGCCGTGAACCGGAGCGAGTCGGCGTCGTCCGGCACGTCGAGCGAGTACTGGCCGTTCGCGTCGGTGGCCGTGCCGATGGACGTGTTCGGCACCACCACGTTCACCCCCGGAATTGTGGTCCCGGTCTCCGCGTCGACGACCTGCCCGGAAACGACCGGCTGCACCGGCACGACCGGGGCGGGATCCTGCGCCTGAATGGTCCGCACGATCTCCCCGTTCGTCGACTCCTCCGAGGCGCCGCGATCGTCCGTCGGTCGCCGCACGACCACAATCTCGTCTCGCGGCGACACGAGCACGCCCAGCTCGGTGCCGCCGAACAGGTCGCGGAGCGCCTCGGCCACTGGGGCCTCGTCGACGCGGAGCGTGACGCGCCGCTGCTCCGGAATGAGGCTGGGGCTGTACGAGAGGCCGAGATCCCCCTGCTGGGCCACCGCTTCGAGCGCCCGCTTCAGCGTCACGTCCTCGAGCCGAAGCGAGATGCGCCGCTGCAGGGCCTCCGATCGGTCGTTCTCGGAGAGCGAGTGGAGGGGCTGCGGGCCCGAGTGCGCCCCTCGGGCCTGGGCCAGCGTCCGCGACTGCCCGTGGACCGGCGTTCCGCCCCACAGGGCCATTGCCCCCAGGACGAGCACGACACATAGCGCGATAGAGAGGAGTGGACGGGGCGACACACGCCCGTCCATGTGGAGGATACGGCGGCTGAAGTCGGTCATAACGCGAGGAACGGTTAGACGGATCTGATTCTGCTTGTGGACGGACCGGCCCCACTCCCGGACGGCCCCTCCACAGCCTTCTCTCGTCGGTGGCCTACCGGGCCCCCTCTCGGGCCCTCAGCACCACCGAACCCTGGTCGATTTCGTAGCGAATGTTGAGGGAGGCCGCGATGACGTCGAGCACGTTTCGCACCGACTGGCTCTTCAGCGTGGCCGTGAGGCGCAGCGAGCGGAGGGCGGGGTCCCGGATCCGAAACGTGAGGTCGTACCAGCGCTCCAGCCGTCGGACCACCTTCGGAAGCGGCGTGTCTTCAAACACAAGGCGCCCCTCGGTCCATCCGATGTAAGGAGCCACGTCCGCCGCCAGGATTTGAACGGTGGTGTCCGCCTCCCCCATCCGGCCGATCTCGCCAGACTCCAGCTCTACGGTGTCCGGCTGCGTCCCGGCCCGCTCGGGCCGAAACGACACGCCGCCCTCCCTCACCGCCACCTGCACCTGCTCGTCGTCGGGGTAGCCCCGCACGTTGAACGCCGTGCCCCGCACCCGCACCGAGGCGTTCTCGGTCCGGACGATGAACGGCCGGGCCGGGTCGGCGTCGACCTCAAAGTAGGCCTCTCCCGTCAGCTGCACGACGCGTTGCTGTTGGTTGAAGGTGGACGGAAGGCGAAGTTTGCTGTCGACATTGAGCATCACGCTGCTGCCGTCGGCCAGTTGAACCCGGGAGCGCTCGCCCGGTGTCGTGACGACGGTCCGGGTCGCCGCGTCGGTTGGCGCCTCGGCCGGGGTCCGGAGCGACTGTGCGAGCCACAGCCCCCCGATCAGCAGCAGAAGCCCGACCATCGCTCCGGCGCGCCACCCCGGCGCACGTCGCCGCGAGGGCCGGCGTCGCGCTCGCGCCTCCTTACGGGAGCCCCGAGACTGCGCGGCCCGATCGGGCTCGGCGGCCGAGCCCTCCGGCTCGTCGGTCGTCATGTCCGCCCGCACCCGACGCCATCCCTCTTCGACGTCCACCTCCCGGTCGGCCTGAGGCGGCGGGGTCTCGGCCGCGTCCCAGAGGCCCCGAAGCTCCGCCACCAACTGCCGACGGGCCGGGTCGGCGCGCACCCAGTTCTCTACTCGGCGGGTCTCATCGGGGGTACACGTCCCCTCCACGTAGCGCGCAAGCAGTGCCCAATTCGGTTGGTTCTCCATCTCGACGGAGTCGTGCTTCGGCGGTTCGTCTAGTTAAGACACAGACGTTCCGTCATTCCCCCACGCCGGATCGAGATTTTTTTGGAGACGCCGAATATGCCGGGTCGGGACGGGCCGCCTCGGCACCCACCCGGCTACTTCAACTCGCGGGAGAACACGGGGGCCAGTTCCTCCCGGAGGGCCTTGAGGGCCCGCCCGATCTGGTTCTCGACGGTCTTGGGCGTAATGCCCATCGCGCGGGCGATCTCCTTGTAGGTCAGTCCGTGGCGGCGGTGGAGAAGAAAGGCGACGCGCCGCCGCTCGGGAAGTGCGCGGATCGCCTCTTCAACCTCGGCCGAAAGCCCTCCCGCGTGCACGGCGTCCGCGGCCGTGCGCCGGTCCAGCCCGTCCGTCCGGTACTCCAGATCCGCCTCCGCCTCGTGCTTCGTGTCCTGGTGCCGCACCTCATTCAGGGCGCGGTTCCGCACGGCCCGGTAAAGGTAGGCCTTCAGCGAGCGCCGGAGGGTCCACTCGCGCCGCCGCTCCCAGATGCGGAGGAAGACGTCCTGCACGAGGTCGCGGGCCCGGTTGGCCGAGTCGACGTACTCCGCGGCGAACCGACACAGCCGGGGGTAGTAGGCCCGAAACATCCGCTCAAAGGCCTCCTCGTCCCCGTTCTGCACGCCGTCGACCCACGTCCGTTCGCGCTCCTGCATGACCAACTCCTGGGCTTCTGGACCGGAAAGCTGTGCTCACGATTTGATAACACGTAAGAATTTTTAATGTGCAGTACGAGCGGCAGAAATGCAATTACTGTAAAGGTCCTGACGGGCGCCCAGGCGCGGGGAGATCCGCCTAGATCTCGACGCGCTCGCCCCCGGCGTCGATCGATGCGTAGATCGCCTCGATGACCTCTAGGTCGCGGAGCCCCTCCTCGCCGCCGACGCGCGAGGATCGATCCTGCCGGATGCACTCGGCGAAGGCGTCCATCTGCCGGGCCTGCTGGTTCACGTCTCGCTGCAGGTCCATCGGGCCCTCGTGGGTCCGGCCCTGAACGCCCCCGTATCCGTAGGACGGGCGCACCTCGAACCATCCGTCCGTCGCCGTCGCGTAGAGGCGGTTGAAGTTGCCGTTGTAGCTGGTGCTGCCGTCCACGACGGTCCCGCCCGGAAACTCGAGCTGGAAGAAGATCGTCTCGTCGACCTCGGAGAAGACGTCCGGCCGGGTCTTGTATTCGTGGGCGGTCACGGCCACCGGCTCCTCCCCCGTCACGTAGCGGGCGGCCTGGATGGCGTAGATGCCCACGTCCATCAGGGCCCCGCCGCCGGCCATCTCCTTATCGAGGCGCCACTCGATGTGGGGCTGGTCGGTGGCGCCGTCGGCGATGCGGAAGCCGAACCCATTCTGCATGACCGTGACCGGGCCGAAGACCGCGTCCTGTCCCAGCGTCATGGCCCGCTGGTGGTGCGGCTCGAAGTGGAGGCGATACCCGATCGAGAGCTTGACGCCCGCCCGCTCGCAGGCCGCGATCATGTCTCTGCAGTCCTGGGCCGAGGTGGCCATCGGCTTCTCGCAGAGCACGTGCTTGCCGGCCTCGGCCGCCCGGATCGTGTACTCAGCGTGCATGTCGTTGGGCAGCACCACGTAGATGATGTCGATGTCCTCGTTGTCGGCAATCCGGTCGTAGGTCTCGTAGTCGTAGACGTTGTCGTCGGGGATGTCATACTTTTTCGTCCAGGTCTCGGCCTTGGCGGGGGTGCCGGTGACGATCCCCGTGAGCTCGCACTGGGTCGTCTCCTGCAGGGCCGGGGCCAGCTGGCCGGTGGCGTAGTTGCCCAGGCCCACCAGGGCCACCCCGAGCGGGTCGGGCGCCGGCCGCGCGGCCCGCCCTGCGAGCGGCGCGGCGGAGGCGGCGAGGGCGGCGCCCCCGAGGCCGCGCGAGGCGGTCTTCAGGAACTGGCGGCGCGTCGGGGCGTCGGGAGCGGCGGTAAGACGGCGAGCGTCGTCCATGGCGTGGTCGTGCGATTGGGCGAGGGAAACGAAGACGGTTCGAGGGATCAACGTACCAACCGACAACTTTTTCTTCAGATCATCCGTCCGTTGGGGGCGAGCGACGACCCTCAGTCCTCGCTCGTTCGCGCCCCCATCGTCCTCGTGTACATGACCGACGATCCCTTTGCGACATTTCTGCGGTGGGCCCTCCCTCGCCTCGGGAAGACGTGGGCCGGCTACCGGGCCGTTCGGGGTCAGGTCACGTCGCGGCTCACCGACCGGCTGCGGGCGCTGGGCCTGCGAAGCGTCGGGGCCTACCGCGAGTACCTGGCCGCGCATCCCGGCGAGTGGGCACGGCTCGACGCGCTGTGCCGGATCACCGTCTCCCGCTTCTACCGCGACCCTGCGGTCTTCGACGCCCTGCGGGACGAGGCCCTCCCGGCCCTCGCGCGCCGGCGGCGGGCGAACGGGGCGGGCCGCCTGCGGGCCTGGAGCGTCGGCGCCGCCTCCGGCGAGGAGCCCTACACGCTGCGCATCCTGTGGCGTCACGCCCTGCGCGATCGGGTCGGCGGCCTGCCGCTACACGTGACGGCCACGGAGGTGCAGCCCCACATGCGGCGGCGGGCCCGCCGGGCATGCTATCCTCGCGGCTCCCTCACGACCCTGCCGGACGAATGGGTCGACCGGGCTTTCGTCTACGACCCGGCCCGTGACGAGGGCCCCCACGCCGAGCCCTATGTCCTTCGTCCCGTCTACCGGCGTCGGATCACGTGGCGGCCGGACGACCTTCGGGCCTCAATGCCGGACGGCCCCTTCGACCTCGTTGGCTGCCGCAACCTCGCCTTCACCTACTTCGACCTCTCCCTCCAGCGGTGGACCCTGCGACGCCTGCTGGCTCGGCTGCGGCCCGGTGGCCTGCTCCTGGTGGGCGCGGACGAGGCGCCGCCGGAGGGCCCCTGGGCGCTCACGCGGCTGCACGACGACGGGCTCCTTCGGTGCGAGCACCCTCCTGCCCCCGGGTGCTACCGGCTGCGCTGAAGGGTCGTGGTGCCGGGTCGCGCGATCGGCGGGATGGTGGCGTCCCCGAACCCGTACGAGTCCGGGCCGAGATCGAGCTGGTCGGCCGCCATGATCTCGTCCCAGGTGATGGTCTGGCCGGTGTAGGCCGCCTCCCGCCCCAGGATGCCCGTGAGCGTCGAGTGGGCAATCTGCTCCGCCTCGTTGATCGGGTCCTCCTGCCGGATGCTCTCGACGAGATCGGTGTGCTCGGTGACGTACGGGTTCTCGTCCACCTTCTCTCCCTTCTCCATCTCGAAGACGGGGATGCCGTCGTTGTCGGTAATGGTCGTCTGGCTCGGGTTCAGATCAATGCGGCCCTCGGTGCCCTCGATGCGGTTGGACACGTTCGGCGTCGCCCGCTCCATCTGGCGGCACATGGCCCGCACCTGCACGCCGTTCGGGTACGTGTAGACCACCGAGAAGTGGTCGTAGATGTGGCCGTAGGAGGGATCCGGCCGGGTCTGGCGCCCCCCCGTGGCGGTGGCCTCGACGGGGTGGCCCTGCAGGGCCCAGTTGATCGTGTCGAGGTTGTGGACGAACTGCTCGACGATGTGGTCACCCGAGAGCCAGGTGAAGTGGTACCAGTTGCGGCACTGCCACTCCATGTCCGACATGCCGGGCGTGCGGGCCCGCTGCCACACCGGCCCGGTCAGGTAGAAGGCCTGCCCGGCGATCGGATCCCCAATCTGGCCGTCGTGGAGGCGCTTCACCCCCTCCACGAAGTTGTCCTGCCGGCGGTAAATCGTGCCGGTCACCAGCGAGAGGCCCTTCTTCTCCGCCATCCGGCCGGTCTCGATCACGTGCCTGGCCCCCGGCGGGTCGACGGCCACCGGCTTCTCGAAGAAGACGTGCTTTCCCGCCTCCACGGCGGCCCGCAGCTGCCGGGGCCGGTAGTGGGGAGGGGTGGCCAGGATCACGTAGTCGACGTCGGTCGCGAGCACGCCCTCGTAGGCGTCGAACCCGGAGAAGCGCCGCTCCTGGGGGGCGTTGAAGCCCTCCGACGCGTACTCCCGGAGCTGCTCGACCGAGGTCTGAAGGCGGTCGCGAAAGAGGTCGCCCATCGCGTAGATCTCGACGTTCGGGGCGGCCTCGACGGCGTCGGCGGCCGCCCCGGTGCCGCGGCCCCCGCAGCCGATGACGCCCACGCGGAGACGCGGGGCGTCGGACCGGTCGGTACGGGGATGCGCAATCGGGGC
>JAZKTD010000212.1:0-6262 GCA_036625705.1 Salinivenus sp. | reverse complement strand
CGCTACGCCGCCGCCGGCGCCCGCTCCTCCGACTCGGACTCCTCGGTCCAGTCGGTGGCCTCGGCGACGCGCTCGCACTGCTGGCAGCGGATCTCGCGGTCGCGGCTCTTGTAGCAGGGCCGCGCGCTCCAGGGCTTCATCGTGTGCGCGTTCGGCAGCTCCAGTTGCGCCGCCGTCACGTCCGCCAGCGCCTCGATGAACTTGGGGTGGCTGTTGAGGCCGGGCATGACCTCGTAGTGCTCCGGAATCGGCTCGCCCTCTTCCTCCAGATCCTCCGGGATCTCGATGGCGAGCTCGTAGCTCGTCTCGATGTGGTCGGTCACGAACGCCACCGGCACCACGAGCACGTCCTTGCCCTCCTCGGCCAGCTCCGCCACCCTATCGTCCGTCGGGGGCTCGAGCCACTTCGAGGGCCCCACCTTGCTCTGGAAGGCCGTGCTGAACTCGTGGTCGTGGCCGCGGTGCTCCATGAGGTGCTTCACCGTGGAGTGGACGAGGCAGCAGTAGGGGTCGCGCCGGTCCTGCAGTTCGTTGAGCGGCGTGCCGTGCGCGCTGAAGAGAATGTGGACGTCGTCGCGCACGTCGTCGGGGAAGCGCTCGAGCCCCTCGTCGATGCGATCGCTGAGGGCCTCCAGGTACTTCGGGTACGTGGCGTACTCGAAGACGAAGGACGTGGGCCACTCCGGCATCTCCCCCGCCTGCTCCATCTCGTACCACTCCACGAGCGAGGCCCCGGTGGTCGTCTTGGAGTACTGGGGGTAGAGGGGGAGCAGCACCACCTTGTCCACCCCGTCCTCCTGCATCTGGGCCACCGCGTCCTCGCTGAACGGCTTCCAGTAGCGCATGGCCATGTACGTCTTGAACGTCACGCCGGTCTGGGCGGCGTACTGCTCGTTCAGCGTATGCTCCAGGTTCTCGGCCTGCTCGCGGGTCAGGGGATTGATGGGCGAGCCCCCGTCGTCGCTGATCTCCTTGTAGTCCTCCGCAACCGACTTCGACCGGAAGTAGGAAATGATTTTGGAGAAGGCCTGGCGAACGCGGCCGCGGGCCTGGAAGTACACCACCTGCGAGAAGTCGATGATGGCCGGGTCCATAAACAGATTGTAGAGGAACGGCTCCACGGCCTCCTCGGAGTCCGGCCCGCCGAGGTTGAGCATCACGACCCCGACGGTCTCTCCCTCCTCCACCTCCAGCTCCGCGGAGGGGAAGAACTGCCCGTTTACCATCCGGTTGTCGCTGTTGTACTGGTTCTCGTCGTACCGGCGCAGAAGTTCGTACGGCGTCATCGCTCGTAGGAAAAGCCTCGTGGGGAAGAGCAGAACATGGGTCCCTTCAAACGGACCGGGGGCCGGGAAGAGTCCCGACCGCTACGGATTATTGCACGTCCGTTGCGGTCGATGGCTCCGCCCCCGCCCGGCGAATTTCGGTGGAAAACGGCTCGGCGAACCGTCTCCGGGGGACCCGGCAGAAAAACGACCACACAGGATGCCTCTCGCCGCCTCCTCCGACCGCGGCGCCCGTCAGAACCGCGAGGCGGCCCGCCGGCGGGATCGGCCCTGTTTACGACCTGTCCCCCGGCGTGCTCCGAGATCGGGCGTCAGCGGGCAAAATAACGGCCCGATTTTGCCCCGGTTTGCCGTCGTTGCGCCGGTAACACTTTTTCGGCGCGGACCGACGCAGGCGTCTTCACTTTCGGGGCCCGCCCGCCCGACCGCGGTCCTCTCCGCTCGTCTCCTCGGCCGCGGGTTCCTGCGGGCGACGCCCATCGAGAAGTCGGGCCAGAAACGCCGGGTCGCTCCACGTTCGGTTCGCCCGCCCGAGCCGAACGACGACCATTTCCCGGGAGGGGATGACGTAGAGCCGCTGGTTGAAGCGGCCGGCGGCCATGTACAGGTCCGGCGGCGCCCCGTCGTAGATGAGCCGCTGCTGACCGCGAGGGATCATGATGCGCTCGGGCACCTGCCGCCGGAACGCCGCTCCCGGTCCACTGCTCCCCGCCGATGGAATCTCGGCGTTCAGCCACACGCCGAGCCCAAACCCCGGACTCGCCGGCGCGGGGTGGGTGAGCGGGTCCACGTCCTCGATGATCTGCTCTCCCTTCCAGCGCCCGTTCTGCAGCAGGAGGCGACCGACGCGGAGCAGTTCGCGGGGCGTAAGCCGCGCGCCGTCAAAGAGGCGTGGCGTGAGCCCGCGAGCGGAGGGGGCGTCGACCGGCCCCCCCACGGCCGACCAGCGCCCGCCGGGGATGCCGAGGGGCCGGAGAATCTGCTCCTTCAGTCCTCCGAACGACCCGAGCGCCCGCTCCATCAGCGCGCCGAAGACGTGAATCGAGGTCGGCCCGTAGCGGAACCCCGCCCCGGGCTCGTGTACGAGGGGGGCCTCGATTGCCTCTTCGTAGGTCGGGGGCGTCTCGGGATTCCCGGGCCGCAGGCCGCCGGTGTAGCGGAGAAGCTGGCCGACCGTAATTTGTGCCTTCAAAGAGTCCCTCTTCCATTCGGGGAGGGCGTCTGCGACCGGGTCGTCGAGGGCCAGCCGGCCGTCCCCCGCGGCCTTCAGGGCCACGAGGCTGGGGAGCAGCGCGCTGATCTCGGTCAACACGTGGGGCTGCGTGGGATCGTAGTCGCCGGGATAGTCTTCGAGAACCAGGTCCCCGTCGATCCAGACCAGGAGTGCGTCCCCGGAGATCTGCGCGGAATAGGTGCGGGCGAGGTCGAGTCGAGTGTCCAGACTCGGAGCGGCCTGTCTCGAGCCGGCACACCCGCCGACGAGTACCACGGCAAGCAGGCCTCCGGTCAACAAGACGTGGGCGTACCGGTGAGCCGCTCTCATGACGTGCTGGGGTGGGCAATTGGAATTGGTGGGCCTCCGACGCCTACTCCCGTTCAGGCGCCCCCTCCACAATTTTCCGAAGCAGCTTGAGGGTCTCTACGCGCTGGTACTTTGTCTCGGCGTCCGGCTGCGGATCGCGCTGCATCCGGGCCACCACGAGGTTCAGTTCCGGAACGACGATGCACACGTTGTCGAGACTCCCCGTCGCTGCGTAGTTGCCGCGCTTCTGGTCGATCCACCACAGGAAGCCGTAGTTCGGCGTCGCCTCCGTGGGCGTGGTGGACCGCTCGATCCACGACGCCGGAACGATTTGCGTGCCGTTCCAGCGGCCCTCGTTCAGCATCAGCTGGCCGATGCGGGCAAAGTCCGAGAGGGTCGTCTCGGCGCTTCCGAAGGTGACGGTGTTGTAGTACTCGTCGACCCTGAGGCGGGTGCGGTCCATGCCCAGCGGGGCGAACAGGCGCTCCCGGGCGTAGCGGGCCAGGGGCATGCCGGCGGCCCGCTCCAGGATTGGGGAGAGCAGCTGCACCCCCTCGTTGCTGTAGGAGAATCGCTGCCCCGGCGGACCGTCGAGCGGCAGGTCGAGGACGTACCCGGTCGTGTTTTTCGCCGCCACTACGCCGGCTTCATCCGGGGGAGACGCATCCGTGGCCGAGTCGGGCGACGGGATCGTCATGCGGCGGCCCGTGCGATCGCTCAGCCCGGAGGTCATCGTGAGGAGATGCCGGATCGTGACGCCGGCCCGGGCCCCGGGGGTCCACTCCGGGATCCACTTCGCGACCGGTACCCCCACGCTGTCGATCGCGCCGTCGGCGATCAGCATGCCGGTAAGGAGGCCGGTCCAGGACTTGACCGCCGAGGCCGTGCCCACGAACGGACTCCGGTGCTCGATCCGATACCACTCCTGCACAACGCGGCCCCTGTAGGCCACCAGACATCCGAAGGCGCCCGACTCCTTGCAGCGGTCGAGGTGGGCCCGAAGCGCCTCGGCGGACAGGCCCATCGTGTCGGGATCGGCGGTGGGCCACTCCGTTACGGGGGCCTCCGCCGTGCCCCGGCCCAGCCCCTGCGCGTGGGCGGCGGGGACGAGAACAACCCCGAACAGGAACACGAGAAGGGGTCGCATGGAGAGGCAGCGGTTTTCATACGGCTTGCGTAGTACTACAAAAGTAGTATTGCGCGAAAAATCAAACGTGACGCTCCAGGTCCGGATTGCTCGATGGGCCGCCCACCGCGACGAGCAGTATCAGCCGATGAACGAGGCGAGCGTCCCACTATCGTTCGAGTGTAGCCCCCATCCGTCGTCGGGTGCACTGATGGGTTGTTCCGCGACGCCCCGGGGCAGACTCATTGGGGGGCTGATGTCACCGTCAGCAAGAAACCGCGGGGACGTCGACGCCGCGCGACACCGGACGGCGCGCATTCGTACAGAACGGCGACGTACTGCATGACGACAACACTCACCTGCAAGGTGCAGGAAACTGCCCGGTAGAACCTCTCCCGCTCCAAACGACCTCGCCGGTCGCAGCTCCTACCACCCGTCTCGCCACTCCGGATCCGCGAAGCCGATCCCGATTGGCCACACCGCCCGAAAACAGCTCGCGCCCCTCCCGAACGGCAGCCCCAATCTCCTCTGTACTCACCCCAATGCTCACCGCCGGCACGTCAAGGGGCGATCCATCACGCCGGCGCGGCCGTAGGACATACTCACTCCCGTCGCGCCTACGAATCCGAACTTCTCCCTCCTCTCCGGCTTGGTCCAGCAGATCGGCAAGATTTTGACGGGCCTCCGAATACGTGTATACTCTCATGTTTACACCCCCAAAAGATCGACGTCCGATTCGCGAGCTGCTTCCTTCAGCCCTCCATCCAGCGTTAAGAGCGGTGCCTGGTGACGCCTCGCGGCCACGAGCATGTAGGCGTCATAGGCATACAAGTCGTGCCGGTCGGAAACCCGAAAGGCATCGGCCAACGTCACCTCCACCCACTGGATCGGAACCTCCTCATACCGCCGGAGGGCCTCTACGGCCGTGTCCACGCCGAGACGATCCCGCTTAAACATTGCCGAGAAGGCATTTCCCACTTCCCAGTGAAGCGTCTCGTACTCGTTATCCGGAGCCACAATCGTCACGACGCCAAGCGCACGACTCTGGATGTTCTGCTGATATTCGATCCCCTGATCCATCGTAAGAAGAGCGTCGAACTCCCCGTCCGCTCGGCTCAACAGCTCCCCATTGGTCACTCCTGCCCATCCGCGATCAGGAACCGTGACCCCCTCGATCCCTCGCTCCTTCAGACGCCACTGAAGCTTGCGGGGGATGTTCTCATCGAGAAGTACGTTCATGCCGGCGTGGAACGGTCTTCACGCAGGAGTTCGGCCTCGGCAAGGTCTAAAAACGCCTCCGCCTGCTCCCGGCACACGGAGGGAAAGTCATCCAGAAATTCCTCTAAGCGCTTCCCATGCTTCAGATGCTGAACGAGGGATTCGACCGGCACGCGCGTTCCCACGAAGACGGGCGTTCCCCCAAGAATTTCTGGATCGCGATGGCCGTTGCGACATGCTCGCCTGTAAAGTAGCGGATCGACGTACTCATCTCGACGCAGAGCTGCGCCCCAGCTTCTCTTTCAGTAGCGACGAGTTTTGTGCTCGAAGCTGTTGGGCCGTTTCCTTCCCTTCGCGAATCGACTGGTCGATCTCCTCGCGATGAGCGAAGTAATAGGCCAGAGC
The DNA here is from genome assembly GCA_036625705.1 of Salinivenus sp. Classification (GTDB taxonomy): domain Bacteria; phylum Bacteroidota; class Rhodothermia; order Rhodothermales; family Salinibacteraceae; genus Salinibacter. The sequence goes on along the minus strand of JAZKTD010000212.1, from coordinate 705 downwards.
TGCGTAGACATCGGCCAATTCGAGATCGTATTCGCCCGCAATCTCGTCGGCGCTCATACCAAGGCGCTCATGCCAGACGACAATGTGCTCGACGGCAATTCGTCGGCCTGCAATGCAGGGCTTCCCACCTAGAATGCCCGACTTGGACTCGATACACTGGTCAAGCATCTTTGATGACATGACGGAACGAGAAGTGATCGAGTAGACCACACGTTTTGGGGACCGACGAGTCGAGGCTCAGTTGCGCCGCTCTACATAACGTGGGCGCTCACCTGACCCGGGCACAGGAAACGGTTTGCCCTGACTTACATCGCCTGAACGACTGCGCTCGGCCGGGTTTCCATCCGCTCGCGCCGGCACTTCCGACCGGCAAAATCGAACCGCTCTGCCGACAGCGCACGGAAACAGCAACGGCCCTGGTTCAGGTGTAGCAACCGAGTTATGGGGCGCAAGGCACTTGCTGACTACAAAAACTCGACGTGACCTCGCATGTCTTCTGCCTCCATTTCCTCCGCGATCAACGTGAGGCCCCGAACCATTTCTCCGATCGATCGACCTTGCGGTGCAAAGGCAACTCCGGCGTGCTTTTCGGCTCGGGCAGCCAGCCGCAGAAAGTCGTCATCGTAGGTTACAAGCACTCTGCCTTCCTCGTAGGCGTATGAGAAGTGATCTTCGTCGCTGGCACCCAGCATTTCTGCTTCGCTC
>JAZKTD010000011.1:0-29084 GCA_036625705.1 Salinivenus sp. | reverse complement strand
GACGATGTCCAGGTTCGCCCGATGAACGGCCGCCTTCAGCGATTCGTGTGCCATACTGCTGCGATATTTGATGCGTGAGGGCGTGATGCGTGACGGAAAACCGGGACTCATCTTAGAATCTTCGCCTCTCGCCCACGCGCCCATTCTCCCGCGCACCCTGAACGCCTATCCCCGCACCTCGTCGCGGAGGTCGATGAGCGCCTTCATCACGTCGTAGAGGTCGTCCTCCGTCCCCTCAACCCCGAAGGCGTCGTGGAGGCGCCGGTAGAGCCGGTAGAGCCGGTCGTAGACCGCCCGGTGCTCCGGGATCGGCTCGAAGACAGTGTCCTTCGTCCCCGTCATGGCCGCGGTGCCGGTGTCGAAGTCGGGGTGGCCGCCCGCGTCGGGCCCCGCCGCCACGCTGCCGGCGACGGCGGCGCCGAGGGCCGGCGTCTGGCCACTGCGCGAGATCCGCTGTGGACGGCCCAGCACGTCGGCGTAGATCTGCATGACCATCTCGTTTTTGGTCGAGATCCCCCCGCAGTTCACGATGCGCTCGACGGCCACCCCGTACTCCTCGAGCCGCTCCATGATGACGCGGGCGCCGAAGGCCGTCGCCTCCACGTAGGCGCGGTACATCTCGGCGGGCGTCGAGTGGAGGGTGAGGCCCAGGAGGCCGCCCGTGAGGCGCTGGTCGACCAGCACCGTGCGGTTGCCGTTGTGCCAGTCGAGCGCGAGGAGGCCGCTCTCGCCCGGGTCCAGCGCGGCGGCGCGCTCGGTGAGGGCGTCGTGGTCGAGGTTGTCGGGCTGGACGACGTCCACGAACCAGTTAAAGATGTCGCCGACGGCGGACTGCCCGGCCTCCAGGCCGTAATACCCCGGCAGGATCGACTCGGGCACGATCCCCGCAAGCCCGGGAATGTCGGCCAGGTCCTGTGTCAGGGGGGCCACCATGAGGTCGCAGGTCGACGTCCCAATCACCTTCACGAGCGTCCCCTCCTCGATGCCCGCCCCGATCGCCCCGAGGTGCGCGTCGAAGGCACCGACGGACACGGGAATGCCGGCGGGAAGCCCCAGCCGGTCGGCCCAGTCGTCGGTCAGTGTCCCGGCCGGGGCGCCGGCGGTGTGCGCCGTGTCGGGCAGCGTCCGCCGCACCTCGACCAGGCCGTCGTCGAGCGCGGCCAAAAAGTCCTCGTCCGGGTAGCCGCCCCACGCCTCGTTGTACATCGCCTTGTGGCCGGCGGCGCAGACCCCGCGCTTTAGGTCCGCCGGGTGATCGGTGCCGGTCAGGACCGCCGGCATCCAGTCGGCGTGCTCGACCCACGTATGGGCCGCCTCGAACACCTCCGGGGCCACGCGGCAGCAGTGGAGCAGCTTCGCCCAGAACCACTCCGAGCTGTAGGTGCCGCCGCACTTGGCCAGGTACTGCGGGCGCATTTCCCGCGCGGTCTCGGTGATCTCCTCGGCCTCCGCGTGGCCGGTGTGGTCCTTCCACAGCCACGCCTTCGCGGCGAGGTCGTCCGCGAACCGCTCGTCGAACGCCAGGGGCACCCCCTCCTCGTCCACCGGAATGGGAGTCGACCCCGTCGTGTCGACGCCGAGGCCCACGACCGCCGCGGGCCGGAAGCCGTCGGTGCCCTGCGCGTCGTCGAGGGCCGCCTGCACGCTTCCGACGAGGCCGTCGAGGTAGTCCTGCGGGGCCTGCCGCGCGAGGTTGGGGTCGTCCGGGTCGACGTACGTTCCGTTCGCCCCGGAGGGGTACGAGAAGACGCCCGTGCCCACCTCCTCTCCGGTCCGGACGTCCACCACCAGGGCCCGCACCGACTGGGTTCCGTAGTCGAGGCCGATCGTGTAGGCGGAGTCAGGCATGCGGCGGCGGGGAGTGAGGGGGAGAGCGGATCGGGGAGGCTACGCCGAGACCTGGGGCGTCACGGGGGCCGTCGACTCGCGGACCGTCAGCTCGGCCTGCAGGTTGACGGTGTCGGGCTCGTCCTGCCCGCCGGCCTCGATCTGCCGGACGACCATCTCGACCGCCGCGCGGCCCATCTCGGCGGTCGGGACACCCATTGTCGTGAGGGGGACCGGGGCGTAGGCGCAGGTCTTGATGTTGTCGAAGCCGGCCACCGACACCTCGCCCGGCACGTCGATGCCGAGTTCGCGGAGGGCCCGGAGCAGCCCGATGGCCACGAGGTCGTTGTAGCAGGTCACGGCGGTCGGGCGGTCGGCCGGCGGCCGGTCCCGAAAGTAGTCGAGCCCCCTCCGATACCCGTCTTCCAGCCGCGCCCCGGCCGGCACCACATAGTCTTCGCTGTAGACGAGCCCCGAGTCGAAGAAGGCGCGGCGGACGCCCTCGGCTCGTTCCTCGCCGTGCATCGAGTAGGCGGGCCCGGCGAAGTGAACGATGTGCTCGTGGCCCAGCTCGACGAGGTGGGTCGTGAGCGTTCGGGCCGCCGCCACGTTGTCGACGTCCACGAGGTTGGCCTGCAGCCCCCGCACCTGCTCCAGCAGCACGAACGGGATGTTGCGGCGCTGCAGGTCGAAGAGGTGCGACAAATCCGCGTCCGGGTCGAGGAGGGGATTGATGACGATGCCGTCGACGTCCTTCTCGACGAAGAGGTTCACGATCTGACCCTCGGTCGCCCGGTCGCCCTCCGAGCTGGCGAGCATGACGGAGTAGCCCTCCTCGGCGGCCCGCTCCTGCGCCGCGATCGTCACGTCGGCGAAGTAGGGGTTGTGCATCTCCTTTACCACCAGCCCGATGCTCTCCGGGCCGTCGGACTGCAGCTTCCGCTGGGCCGAGGCGTTCGGGCGGTAGTTGAGGGCCTCGATGGCCTCGAGGACGTCCCTGCGCGTGCTCTCGCTCACCTTGCCCTTCTCGTTGATGACGTTCGAGACGGTCGCGTTCGACACGTCGGCCCGCTCCGCCACGTCTCGAATCGTCGGCCGGGAGCCCATGGTGGAAGGTTTTGGTTCGGGGTTAATCGATTCACTAATTCGACGGGCACGGTGGGGAACGGGATTCAAACGACCTTCTGCCCGTCCCTGCAGGCGAATCACGCCACGAGCCGGCGCGCCTCCTCGGCGACGTGCTCGGCGGTAAGGCCGTACTTCTCCATGACGACCTCCCCGGGCGCCGACGCCCCAAAGCGATCGACGCCGATGCTCGCGCCCTCGGGCCCGACGTAGCGCTCCCAGCCGCTAGTGACGCCCGCCTCAATGGACACGCGGGCGGTGACGTCCGGCGGCAACACCGTGCGCCGGTAGGACTCGGGCTGGGCGTCGAAGAGGGCCCACGAGGGCATGCTCACCACCTGGGCCGCGATGCCGTCCTGGGCGAGCGCCTCGGCCGCCCCGAGGGCGTGCTGCACCTCGCTGCCGCTGCCCAGCAGGAGCACGTCCGGCGTCCCGTCCGTGGGCCGCAGGACGTAGGCGCCGCGGTGGAGGCCCTCCGGCGAGGCGAGGGCGGTTCGGTCGAAGACCGGGAGCGTCTGTCGGGTGAGTGCCAGCGCGATCGGGCCGTCGGTGTGCTGGACGGCCGCCGTCCAGGCCTCCCGCGTCTCGTTGGCGTCGGCCGGGCGGATAAGCGTGAGATTCGGGATGGCGCGGAGGGCCATCAGGTGCTCGACCGGCTGGTGGGTGGGGCCGTCCTCCCCGAGCCCGATCGAGTCGTGGGTAAACACGTACACGACCGGCTGCTCCATCAGCGCGCTCAGCCGGAGGGACGGCCGCAGGTAGTCGCTGAAAATGAGGAACGTGCCGCCGTAGGGCTGAAGGCCGCCGTGGAGGGCCATTCCGTTCATCGCGCCCGCCATGGCGTGCTCCCGCACCCCGAAGCGGAAGTAGCGGCCCCCCGGGTTGTCGGCCTGAAAGTCGGAGCGGCCGGGGACGTCGGTCTTGTTCGAGCCGGTGAGGTCCGCCGAGCCGCCGACGAGGTAGCCGACCTCGGGGGCCAATTCGCTCAACGTGAGGCCGCTGGCCTTGCGGGTGGCGAGCTGCTCGCCGGTGTCGGTCGTGGCCTCGAACGTCGGCAGGTCCTCCTCCCACCCCGGAGCCGGGTCGCGGTCGAGCCAGCGCTCGTACCTCCGGGCCCGCCCGGGGTGGGCGTCCTCGTAGTCCGCAAAGAGGGCGTCCCACTCCTGCTTCTGCGCGGCCCCGGCCTCGACGGCCTGCCGCATGTGCGTCCGCACCCCGTCGGGGACGTGGAAGGGCTCGCCCGTGGGCCAGCCGAGGTTCTCCTTCGCCAGGCGCACCTCCTCGGCGCCGAGGGGCGCGCCGTGGGCGGCGGCGGTGTCCTGCTTGTTCGGGCTGCCGTAGCCGATGTGGGAGCGAACGACGATGAGTGAGGGGCGGTCCGTCTCGGCCTTCGCCGCCGCGAGCGCGGCGTCGACGGCGTCCAGGTCGTTGGCGTCCTCGACGCGGGTCACGTGCCAGCCGTAGGCCTCAAATCGGCCGCCCACGTCCTCGGTAAAGGCGAGGTCCGTGGAGCCGTCGATCGTGATCTTATTGTCGTCGTAGAGGTAGACGAGCTTTCCGAGCCCGAGGTGCCCCGCCAGGGAGGCGGCCTCGTGCGAGACGCCCTCCATCAGGTCTCCGTCCGAGCAGATGCCGTACGTGTTGTGGTCGACGATCGGGTGCTCCGCGGTGTTGAACTCGTCGGCCAGGAGCCGCTCGGCGATCGCCATGCCCACCCCATTGGCGAAGCCCTGCCCGAGGGGGCCGGTCGTCGTCTCGACGCCCGGCGTCAGGTGCGCCTCCGGGTGGCCCGGCGTCACGCTGTCCCACTGCCGAAAATTCTTGATCTCCTCGAGCGGCAGGTCGTAGCCGGTGAGGTGGAGCAGGCTGTAGAGGAGCATCGAGGCGTGGCCCGCCGACAGGACGAACCGGTCCCGATTGGGCCAGCCCGGATGCCGGGGGCTGTGCCGCAGGTGACGCGTCCACAGCGTGTACGCGACCGGGGCCAGTCCCATCGGCGTGCCCGGGTGGCCGCTCTGGGCCGCCTCGACGGCGTCGGCCGCCAGGAAGCGGATGGTGTTGATGGCCTGTGTGTCGAGATCGGTGGTCTCTAGGGGCTCCCGGGACATAGAGGGGCGCGTCTGTTGATGGAGGGACGGGGGCACGAAGCCGATGCGGGGCGGCGCCGACGTCCGGCGGACCCCGCGCTCGTCGGACGGCTCTATATGTTCAATATAGGGACCCTCGGCGGCTTTGTCATCCGCGCCGGTGCTCCGCCCCTCACAGCCAGACGCTGAAGTAGAGGTAGATGACGAGGATGAGGACGACGACCCCGACCGACGCCCACATGGCCGCCCGGCCCACCTCTCGGTTCTCCGCACGCTGCTCCGGGGTCACCTGTCCGTACGTAAATTCGAGCTTCTCCTCGTGGGGCGCGGCGGCCGTGTACGAGGCGCCGATGATGACCGCCAGGCTGATCAGCAGCAGCACGCCGGTAAAGTAGTAGCCGTTGAAGCGACCGACGGCGTAGAGCCATCCCGACTCCAGCGCGCCGTTCTGGGCCATGGCCTGGAGCGCAAGCTTCGTCATGCCGACGACGAAGCCGGTGCCCAGTCCCCAGACGGCGCCGCGCGCGTTGATCCGGTCGTAGAAGAGCCCGAGCACGAACACCGACACGATCGGGGGCGCCAGAAGCCCCTGCACCTGCTGGAGGTAATCGTAGAGCCCTCCGCCGCCCTCGGCCATTTCTTTCATAATCGGAATCCAGAGCAGGCCGAAGCCCACCACCACGCCGGTCGCGATCCGCCCCACCGTCACGAGGTGCGCCTCCGACATGCCGGGGCGCAGCTTTTCGTAGACGTCTTTCGTGAAGAGGGTCGCACACGAGTTGAACAGCGACGAGAGGGAGCTCATGAGGGCCGAGAGCACCCCGCCCACCACGAGCCCCCGGAGCCCTACGGGCAGCAGCTCCGCCACCATCGTCGGGAAGACCATGTCCCCGTTGATTTTTTCGCCCTCCGGCCCCATCGGGATGGAGAGCAGCCCCTCCTGCACCAGGGCGTAGCCGATCATGCCGGGGACGATGAAGATAAAGATCGGCCAGATCTTCAGGAAGCCCCCCCAGACGGCCCCGAGCTGCGCGTCCGGGAGCGACCGGGCCGAGAGCGTCCGCTGCACGATGTACTGGTCGGTGCACCAGTACCAGACGCCGATGATGGGGGAGGAGATCATGACGCCCAGCCACGGGAACGACGGGTCGTCCAGGCCCCGCCACAGCGCAAACCGGTCCGGGTCCTGTGCCACGGCGCTCTGCAGCTCCCCCCATCCGCCCAGCTGGTAGAGGCCGAAGATGGTGATGAAGACCGATCCGACGATGAGGAGCCCGGTCTGCAGCACCTCCGTGTAGACGACGGCCCGCAGCCCCCCGAACACCGTGTAGAGCCCCGTCAGGAGGACCGTCGAGACGGCGCCGATCCAGAACGCGTTCTCCGGCGTGCCGAACGTGGTGGGCAGCAGCGTCTCGAAGACGAGGGCCCCGGCGTACACCGTGACCGACACCTTCGTGAACACGTACGCCACCAGCGACACCGTCGAGAGCACCCAGCGCGTGCGGCCGTCGAAGCGCTTCTCCAGAAACTCGGGCATCGTGAAGACGTCCGCCCGGTAGTAGAAGGGCACGAAGATCCAGGCCAGCATCACCAGGATCCACCCCTGCAGCTCCCAGTGCGCCTGTGCCATGCCGTTGAGCGCCCCGCTCCCGGCCAGCCCCACGATGTGCTCCGACCCGATGTTGGACGCGAAGAGCGAGGCCCCGATGGCAAACCACCCCACGTCGCGCCCCGCCAGGAAGTAGTCCGACGAGGTATGAATGTCGAGCGCCGACCACCAGACGATGCCGACGAGAACGAGGAAGTAGAGGCCGACGACCGTCCAGTCAATCGGGGTCATAGCACCGGATCGTCGAAATCGAGGGGGTGAATGTTACCGTACGGGGGTGCCTGTCCGACCCCGAGCAAGACAATGCCGGAAGCGTTCGCATTGCGTATTCCGAACGTCCCCAAATACGCAACACGCAATACGCACTATCAGCGAGTGGAACGAGCAGGGAAGCGAAACGCGAACGAGAAGTCTCCCCTGAAGAAAATGCCCATCCTCTACACGTGCACCACCTCGATGCCGGTCAGGTCGCCGAACATCTCCCAGCGCCGGTGTACGTCCCCGAGGTGGAAGCACTGGTGATGGGTCCCGCCGTGCTCGAGCCAGCCGTCGAGGCAGTCCCGCACGCCGGAGTCGGGGCGGAAGTGGAAGTAGGGCATCTCGACGTTTGGCAGCGCGTCGGTGTCGAGCACCTCTCCGGTAGCGACGACGAGGCGGTGCTCGTCCCCGCCCACCGGGGCAAGGGAGGCGAGCGTGCCCGGCCCGGGCTCGGCCCGGAACAGCAGCGTGGGGGGGTTGTCGAGCCCGCCGATCCCCAGCTCGCGGTCGATGAGGCGCACCGGCCGGTCCGTGCGCGCAATTTTCCAGTTGCCTTCGCCCATGTGGCTCTGGAGCACAGCGTCGCGCTCGAAGTCCATGGCGTACATCTCGGTGAAGTGGGCGTCCGGCGCGAGCCGGTGCCCGGCGGCGACGAGGCTGGTGCACGGGACGTCCCCTTCGGCGGCGTAGCCGTAGCCCTTCGCCAGGAGGTTCGAGGCGGCGAGCATGTGCAGCTGCTCGAACCGGCCGTCGTCGCCGACGGCGTCGAAGTACATGCTGAAGCCGTCGTAGCCCTCGTCCTCGAGGAGCGTCTCGATGGCCACCTGGAAGCGGGCGGCGTAGCGGTGGGCCTCCCCCGAGAGGGCGTCGTCGACCTCGAATCGCTCCCGGTCGGCCGCCACGGCGTCGGTCACGGCCTCCTCGGAGACCGCCGCCATCCGCTCGTCGACGAGGCCCATGCTGAGGACGTCGGCCTGCGGGCCCACCGCCTGCATGAACGCAGACGGATCGACGCCGATGTCGCCCATGCCCGGCATCTGCCCGAACTGGGCGAGGCGCAGGTCGCGGAGGGAGCGGGTCGCCCGGGCGGCGTGGGCCCAGTCCGCCACGAACTGCTCGAAGCGGTCGGTGCGCCAGTCCTCGGAGATGATCGGCGCGTCGATGCCGAGCCGCGTCAGCGTGTTGGCGAGGTCCTGCGCCCCGTGCACGCCCTGGTTGTAGGTGAGGTCGGCCATGTCCCAGTCCTCGGTGATGGACCGCTCGGGCTGCACGTTGGCCAGCATGATGGGCAGGTCGTTCTCGGAGAGCGCCCGCACGGTCCGCATCGCCGGGCCGTAGGTGAGCATCACGATCAGGAGGCCGTCGAGGTCTTCCCGGTTGAAGCGGCGGACTTGCCGCTCGATGTCGGCCCGAGTGCGCGCCGGCCCGTCGAAGGTCACGTCCGCGACGTCCCCCAGCCGGTCGGCGATGCGCCGGGCGTACTGTCCCTGCCGCTCGGTAATGCCCGGCAGCATGTCGTCGTAGAGCTCCTGCATGATGCCCAGAAGCGCGATCCGGGGGCGACCGGCGGCGGGAGACTCGTCGTGTGCCATCGTGGAATCGAGTGCTGGTGGGGATGAACGCGTCGGGTCGGGGCCCGCCGGGCCCGCTGCAGCGGAGCAGGGGGGCTACGGCGCGTCCCGGACCGAAAACGCGTAGACCGTGCGCGAGGTGTATTCCTCCCCGGGCCGGAGGATGGTGGAGGGGAAGTCCGGCTCGTTCGGCGAGTTCGGAAAGTGCTGCGTCTCGAGGGCCAGCCCCTCGCGGTACCCGTAGGCCTCGCCGTCGCCGCTGAAGGAGCCGTCCAGGAAGTTGCCGGAGTAGAACTGCATGCCGGGCTCGGTGGTGCGCACCGTGAGGAGGCGGCCGGTGTCCGGCGCGTAGAGGCGGGCGGCCCGTCGCAGCGTGTCGGCATCCGTCTCCGCGAGGACGAAGTTGTGGTCGTACCCCCCGCCGTATTCGAGCTGACGGTTGTCGGCGTCGATGCGCGCCCCGATCGGGGTCGGCGCCCGGAAGTCGAACGGCGTGCCCGCCACCGGCCGCAGTTCGCCGGTCGGGATGAGCGTCGAGTCGACCGGCGTAAACCGGTCGGCGTCGATCATCAGTTCGTGGTCCAGGATGGGGCCGTCGCCGTCTCCGTCGAGGTTGAAGTAGCTGTGCTGGGTGAGGTTGACGGGCGTCGCCTCGGTCGTCGTCGCGCGGTAGTCGATGGCGAGGGCGTTGTCGGGGGTGAGCGTGTAGGTGACCTCCACGTCCAGCCGCCCCGGGTAGCCCTCGTGCCCGTCGGGGCTGGTGTGGCGCAGCACGACGCCCACGCGGTCGCCCTCCCGGAACGACTCGGCGCCCCACACGACCTGGTCGAAGCCTTCCTCGCCGCCGTGCAGGTGGTTGGGGCCGTCGTTGGTGGCGAGCGTGTAGGTCTGGCCGTCAATCGAAAATTCCCCGCCGGCAATCCGATTGCCGTAGCGCCCGATGAGGGCGCCGAAGTAGGGGTTGGCCGACCGGTACGCCTCGCTCGTGTAGGCGGAGAGCGAGTCGAAGCCCAGGACGACGTCCTCGACGTTTCCGGTGCGGTCGGGCACGCGCAGGGACGTGATGATGCCGCCGTAGTTGGTGACCTCCAGGGCCATGCCGTTCCCGTTCGCCAGGGTATAGAGGTCGACCGAGTCGCCCTCGGGGGTCACTCCGAAGTCGCTGCGCTCCACGGTCGGGGCGGGGGCCTCTCCGTTCCCGCCTCCACAGGCGCTCAGTGCGGCGGCCATCAGTAGAAGGGCGACGATTCGCGGCATGGTCGTTGGGATCTGCCCGAAAGGATACTATTGCAGCTCCAGGGCCACAACCGACTTCGACGGCAGCTCCACCGTGAGGGTGCCTCCCTCCAGCGTGGCCCCGTCGAAGGCCGACGGCGTGAGCCGGTTCGGCTGCTCGAAGGTGTTGTGGGTGTTCATCCGGTCGGCCGTCAGCACGCGCCCGTTCACCGATGCGACGTCCCGACCGCGCAGCTCGACCGAGAGGGTCCGCGGCCGGTCGGGGTCCTTGTTCGCGAGGGTCATGTGGACGCGGTCCTGCTCGTCGATCGAGGCCGACACGCTAACCGCGGGGGTGCTCTCGCCATCGTGCGTGTAAGTGCCCCGGTCTACGTCCATCGGGAGGAGCGTGGCGTCCTTGTGCGGCCGATACAGGTCGAAGACGTGGTAGGTCGGCGTCTTCACGAGCTGGCCGTCCTCGTAAAGCAGCAGGGCCTGCAGGACGTTCACCGTCTGCGCGAGATTCGCCATGCGCACCCGCTCGGCGTGCTGGTTGAAGACGTTCAGCATCGACGCCGCCACGACCGCGTCGCGGAGGGTGTTCTGCTGCTTCAGGAAGCCCGGCTCGGTGCCCGGCATCGGATCGTGCCACATGCCCCACTCGCCCACGATGAGGGCCGTTTCCTGCTCGGGATCGTACTGGTCCATGATCGCCGAGTGGCGCGTGAGCAGCTCGTCCATGTAGCGCGTGTCCTGCATGGCGGTCATCCACTCCGCCTCGGTAAAGTCGGTGGCCGATCCCTTGTTTTCCCAGGTGCCCACCACCGTGTAGTGGTGCAGGTCGAGGCCGTCGATCATCCACCCGGCCTCGTCCATGAGGGTGCGCGTCCACTCGTAGTTGTCGCCGCTGGGCCCCGCCGCGATCTGGTACGGCTCCGTGCCGCTCATCGGGCGCAGGTACTCGGCGAAGCGCTTGTAGAGGTCGGCGTAGTACTGCGGGCGCATCTGGCCGCCACAGCCCCAGCTCTCGTTGCCGACGCCAAAGTACGTGACGCCCCACGGCTCCGGATGCCCGTGCTCGGCGCGGAGGTCGGCCATCGGGCTCGGGCCGGCGTGGTTGAGGTACTTCCACCAGTCGTTCATCTCCTCCACCGTCCCGCTCCCCACGTTGCCCACAATGATCGGTTCGGTGTCGAGCCGCTCGACGAGGCCCATAAACTCGTGGGTTCCGAAGCTATTGTCCTCTGTCACCCCGCCCCAGATCGTATTCAACTGGGCCGGACGCTCCTCGCGCGGGCCGATGCCGTCCTTCCAGTGGTAGTAGTCGGCAAAGCAGCCGCCGGGCCAGCGCAGGTTGGGAATGTTGATCTCGTTGAGGGCGTCGACCACCGCCTGGTTGTACTGCCAGTTGCCCTGGGCGTCCTGGATCCAGAAGCCCCCGTAGATGTCCTCGCCCAGGTGCTCGGCGAAGTGGCCGTAGATGTGACGGCTGATGGTGGTCTCGCCCTGGTCGGCGTTGACGATCATCGTCAGGGGCTCGGCCGTCTCCTCCTGGGCGCGGGCGGCGCTCCCGACAAAGGCGGCGAAAAGAAGGAGGAGAAGGGCCCGCCGGGCAACGACGGACAGCGGCGGAAGGAGCTTCATGACGACCAGGGACGGGTTGCGGGGGATTGGCAAAAGGGGCGTCCCGCCCGGGACCATTCGGTTCGGCCGTCGACGCCGGCCCGGCACCGGTGCCGGGAGCGCGGTGCGAGGACGCTGGCTCGAAACATAAAATGGTTTACTGAAACGTTCAACCACAGAGGCTTTCGGCCTATGGCGGTCGCATCCTGGCCCTCGCGCCCCCGGACGCATCCCTGCGTTTCGTCCCCACATTAGGAAAGTCCCGTCCGCCTATCCGCTCGTTCTTCTGCCTCCCGACCGTAATGGACAGAGCGGGGCCGCCGAGCCTGCGCTCGCGGGGCTCGATTGTGCACGTACGACCGCCCCGGGCGTCCCCCTAACGTCGGGCGGCCGACCTCGCTGTCGGCGTACTAGGGGCGATCGGTCCCGCCCGGCTGCCCGTACTGAACGAACGGCGCCCAAAAGCGAGGGGCCCGGAGGCGCTCCCCGTGATGCCCGTCGATGAAGGCCCGTTTCGTCTCGGCAATCGCTTCCTCCCAGCTCGTGTCCCGGTCCCATGCCCGCCGATACACCGCCTCCATGAACCGCCGGGTGGAGCGGTCGTAGACGGCCCACAGCGACACCGCCACCGACCCGGCCCCCGCCCGCAGGAACGCCTGGGCGAGGCTCACCGCCCCGCTTCCCCGGTAGATGCGCCCCAGGCCCGTCCGGCAGGCCGAGAGGCCCACGAACTCGGCGTTCAGATCGAGCTTCACAATCTCGCGCATGCTGAGGTACCCGTCCGGCCGGTCTCCCCTCGCGTCCGTCGAGTCGAGCCCATCCCCCTCCTCCGCCGAGGACGAGGCGGACAGCTGCCCCACCTCCGACAGCACGAGGGCCGACAGCTCGGGGCGCTCCGGCACCACGAAGCCGTGGGTGGCGAAGTGGAGCGCCCGGTGCTCAGCGAGCCGGCCGGTGCGAGACAACTGGGTGAGGGTGCGCTCGCTGGCCTCCGCCCCGACGAGGAGGGTGGAGCGCGTCGCAATTCGTCCGAGGGCCCGGACCTCCTCCAGCGTGCCCGGCAGGTTCTGCCAGCGATCGGGGCCGAAGCCAAGCCGTCGGTACCCCTCGACCGGGTCCCCTCCCCGATCCAGCCGCCGGTAGCCGTCCTTCCGGGCCTGTTCCCCGGCGGCCCGCCCTTGAACCCGGGTCCCACTCGGCGTGCTTCGTTCCCCCGACGTATCGGCCCCGGAGTTGTACGCGACGCCGCCGAGGGCCAGCAGGGAGGCCGACCGACCCGCCGGGTCGTCGCGGGCCTGGAGAAGGTGCAGGGTGCGCAGCGACTGGACGTACCGCACGCGCCAGCGGTCGATGAGGTAGGCCCCGGCCCGGTCGCTCAGCGCCTCGAATGGCAGGTAGTTCAGGGCCCCGTCCGGCACGACCAGCACCTCCTCCTTCGCCGACACAGCCGCTTCGAGGGGCTCGATCAGCAGGTCGTAGAGCACCTGTCCGAGCCGGCGTCGCCGTTCCGGCACGAGAATCTGCGCCTCCGGGCGAGCCGACAGGTCGTGGCGATACAGCCGAATGAGGTTTGCGAGCGTGCCCTCCGTGCCCAGGCCGACCCGCACGCCCTTTGCCCGTCGCAGCAGCGACGCTCCCTGCGTCGGGTCCATCGCGAGTTCCTCCTGAAGGCGAAGCCGCTCCAGGGCCGACTCGTACCGCCGTCGGGCGTCGCGGAGCACCATCGAGTCCTGCACCTCGCGGACCTGTACCGACTGCCGCGTGACCACGAACGCGGTGAGGGGGCGCTCCGTGTCCGTGTTGGCGTAGAGCACGGCCGCCTCGTGCCGGGCCAACGTGTGGCGGAGGGAGTCGACGGACGGAATGGCCGCGGGCGACGCCGACGACGAGTCGTCCGACAGCCGTTCCGTGAGGAGGCGCGCCCGGCTTCGCTCCAGGGTGCGCAGGGCTGCCTCCGGACGGCCTGCGCGGACCTGCGTCGTTACGAGGGCCTGAAACCGATCGATTTCCTTGGCGAGAAAATCGCGCCGCTCCGCCCCCGTCGCGGTCCGAAGAAGCTGCTCCGTGAGCTGTACGGACTGTCGGAGGATGGAGTCGGCGACGGCGAGTCGTCCCTGCGTGAGCCGGAGGTTTCCGATGCCGTCCAGGTTCTTGGCCACCCCCGACGAGTTCTCCAGCGCACGGTTAATCCGGAGCGCCTCGCGGTAGCGCGGGAGCGCCTCATCGTAGTTCTGACGGGCCCTCTCGATGTCCCCCAGGATCTGGAGCGTGGTGGCCGTGCTGTACCGGTCCTCGATGTCGCGGTGGATGCGGAGGGCCTTTTTCAGCACGGTCTCCGCCTGTTCGTACCGCCCCTGTTTCTGGTAGACCAGGCCGACGTCGTTAAGGTTGGCCGCAATGGCCGACCGGTCGCCCACCTCACGGTGCATCCGAATCGCCTTCCGGAAGCTCGACAGCGCCTCGTCGTACTGATAGCGCCAAAACTGGACCCGGCCAATTCCATTGTGGGCCCCCGCCACCTTTCTCCTGTTGCCGAGGGCGCGGTGCACTTGCAGGGCCTCCCGAAAGTTGGCGAGGGCCTCCCGGTACTGTCCCTGCGTTACCTGAATGTCGCCGACGTTGTCCAGACTCCGGGCGACGCCCGCCCGATCGTCGATCGCCCGGTACATCTCGAGGGCCTTCTCATGCATGTCGAGGCTCTGCCGAAAGTCCCCCTGCTGCTCGTGGACGAGCCCCATGTTCGAGAGCGCGACCGCCTGGCTCCGTTTATCGTCGAGCGCGCGGAAGGTCTGGAGCGCGTCGCGGTAGGTCTGAAGGGCCTCCTCGTAGCTGCCGTCTCTCTTGTGGAGAATCGCGATGTTGTTGAGGCACTTCGCGGCCTCCGCACGCCGGCCCAACTCGCGGTACATCTGCAGGGCCTCCTCCAGGGTGGACAGCGCGCGCTCCCGCCGGTCCTGATAGGCATGTAGAATTCCGATCTCATTTTTCGCGTCGGCCTGTCCCTCTCGATCGCCGACGCGCCGGTAGAGCGCGAGGGCCTGCCTGTACCGGCGCATCGCAGCCGCCACCTCCCGGCGCTCTCGGAGGGAGTCGGCCGCCGCGAGCAGGGAATCGGCCCGTTGCCCAACCACGGTGGTGTCGCTGGGCACCGGCTCCTGAGGCTCGCCCGCTGGACGGGCCCGCCCCTCCTCAAGCGGCAGGCCCCCGAGCAGGCAGGCCCCGATCAGCGCCGACAAGAACGAAATGTCCGCACCGGAGACATCCAGCATGGCAGGGGGTCGGCGGCGCAGTAGATGGCGTGGGGGCCCTCCACACGCACTTGCGATCGAGGGCGGCTCGGTGCCGAAGCACGGGGCTCTGGTCGGCCCCGGAGGCCCTATTCGACGGCAAGGGATATTCCAGATTCTCACTTTCCGACCGTGCTCTACGGCCTCTTCGGTCCAAAGGGATGCCTTCGTGCTCGGAGGCGGTCTGGGGTCAATCGGTCCTACGCCTCTCGGCGCTCTGCGGGCCCGGGTCTCGTCCGTGGTGCACGAACGGCGCCCAGAAGCGAGGGGCCCGGAGGCGCTTCCCGTGATCCCCGTCGATGAAGGCCCGCTTTGTCTCGGCGATCGCCTCCGCCCAGCTCGTGTCCCGGTCCCACGCCCGCCGGTACACCGCCTGCATGAAGCGGCTCGTCGAGGCGTCGTAGACCGACCACAGGGAGACGGCCACCGATCCGGCCCCCGCCCGCAGGAAGGCCTGGGAGAGGCTCACCGCCCCGCTTCCGCGGTAGATGCGCCCCAGGCCCGTCCGGCAGGCGGAGAGGCCCACGAACTCGGCGTCGAGGTTCAGCGTCGCAATCTCGCGCATGCTGAGGTACCCGTCGGGGACAACCGCGTCGGGGGCGTCGGGGCGTGGCGGCAGGCCCTGGTCCGGGGACGACGGCCGTCCGACCTCGGCGAGCACGAGCGCCGAGAGCGCCGGGGCGTCCGGCACGAGGACGCCGTGCGTTGCGAAGTGCAGGGCCCGGTAGTCGTCCAGTGCCCCGCTGTTCGACAGCCGGTGCAGGGCGCGCTCGCTGGCGTCCCGCCCGGTGAGGAGGCGGGCCGTTCCCGTGATGCCCCGGAGCGCCCGCGTCTCCTCGAGCGTGCCCGGAATGTTCTGCCACCGATCGGGGCCGTAGCCGAGCCGCCGGTAGGTCGAGGCGGGTCCGTCCCCCATCTCCGGACGGTCGCGGTCCGGGGCGGCTGTCTCTCGCCGGCCGGTGGCCGTGCCGCCGACGGGCGTCGTGCGGCGTCCGCCTGCCCGGCTGTCCTCGCCCCCGCCGGTGGTCGACGTGTCGTACACGACCCCGCCCAGCGCGAGAAGCGGTCGCCGGTCGTCGGCCCCGTTGGGCGCGTCGCGCCGCCGCAGGAGGTGCAGGACGCGCAGCGACTGGGTGTACCGCACGCGCCAGCGCTCCACGAGGCGGGTTCGGTCCCAGTCGCTCAGCGCCTCGAACGGCAGGTAGCCGAGGGCCCCGTCGGGGACCACGACCAGCCCCTCCACGTCCGTGAGGAACGGGTCGATCGGATCGACCAGCACGGTGTAGAGCACCTGTCCCAGGTGCCGCCGCCGCTCAGGGGAAAGCAGCTGCTGCCGCGGCGGGACCGACAGGTCGTGGCGGTAAAGCTGCACCAGGTTGGCGAGCGCCCCCTCCGCCCCCATTCCGGCCTCGACCCCCTTCGCCTCCCGCAGCAGGGAGCCCCGCTGCTCGACCCAGGGCATCTCCTCCTGCCGCCGGAGCCGGTCGAGGGCCGGCTCGTAGCGCCGGGCCGCCCGGCGGAGCGGGGCCGCGGACACCTCTCGGGTCCGTACGGAGTCCCGGGTGACGACTATTGCGAGGATGGGGTGCTCGGTGCCGGTGTTGGCGTACAGGACGGCCGCCTCGTCGGATCGCACCGTCGCCCGCAGCGAATCGACGGGGGGCACCGCGAGGGTCGAGTCCACCCCGGCCAGCCGCTCGGCGAGCAGCCGAGCCCGGCTGCGCTCGTAGACGCGGAGGGCGGCCTCCGGGCGCCCCCTCCGTGCCCGCGTCAGGGCGAGGGCCTGGAAGCGATCGATTTCCTTGGCGAGAAAGTCGCGCCGGGGATCCCCGGAGGCGGTTTGCAAAAGCGTGTCGGTGACGCGGACCGCCTCCGTAAATGCGGAATCGGCCCTCGCAAACGCCTCCCCCTGCAGATACATCCGGCCTATGTTCTCCAGGATGCCCGCAATCGCGGGGCGACGGTCCAGGGCACGGTTGGTTTTGAGCGCCGTCCGGTACATCCCCAGCGCTGCCTCCCGGTCCCCCCGGTCCGCAAATACCTCCCCGATGTTGTTCAGGTCGGTCGCCACCCGCGCTCGTTCTTCTTGCTCCCGATGAATCGTCAGGGCCTTCCGATGGTGGGCGAGGGCCTCTTCGTACTCGCCCTGCTCTCGAAGGATGGTTCCGATGTTGGACAGATTGTTGGCGACGCTGGAGGGGCGGCCGAGCGACCGATTCATCTCGAGGGCTTCTCGGTAGTGCCCAAGCGCCTCGCCGTATCGTTCCTCCACGCGGAGGATGAGTCCAATGTTGTTGAGGTCGGAGGCCACCTCGCTCTGCCGGTCGAGGGCCCGATGGATCTTCAGGGCCTCCCGGTGTCGCTCCAGCGCCGCCTCCAGGCGGCCTCGGTTCCGCAAAATGAGACCGATGTTGTTCAGGTTGTTGGCCACGCTGACCCGGTCGTCCTGCTCCCGGTTGATCGTCAGGGCCGACTGGAGGTTACGGAGGGCCTCGTCGTACTGGCCGCGCTCCTCCTGGATATTGGCCAGGTTGTTGAGGCCGGACGCCACCTGCTCCCGGTTGCCGAGCGCCCGATGAATGCGAACGGCCTCGCGGATGTGCTCGAGGGCGGCGTCGTACTGCCCGCGCCGCCACTCGACGAGCCCCATGTTGTTGAGGTTGCTTGCCGTCTCGGCCCGCGCCCCGGCGGCCCGCGCCTCCGTGGCCGCCTGGCGGAAGGCGGACCGGGCTGCCTCCAGCTGCCCGTCCAGGTAGTACGCGGCCCCGACGTTTCCCTGCATCTCGGCGGCCTTCGTCGAGTCTCCGACCTGCCGGTACAGTGCGCGGGCCCGCCGGTAGGCGTCGCGGGCGGGGGCCAGTTGCCGGGCGGCCCGCAGCGAGTCGCCCGCACCGAGCTGCGCCGCGGCTTGCGCCCGGGCCGCGGCCTCGTCGGGCACCTGCCCCATCGCCGGGACGGCCCCCCCAAAACACAGTACGCCCGCAAGGCCCCAGAGGAGGGCCGCGTTCCGGAGCAAACGAATGGGCACGACAGCGGTGGGGGGTGGCGAGGAGGATCGGACGGCGGGGCCAAGGGCGTCACCCCCGCTCCGGGCGGTGGGGGAAGGCGCGCGGTGTCCCGGACCGCACACATTCTGTACGCTTTAAACTTACAAAGCAGATACCCATAATCCACTGCCTGTTCTTCCCGCAGGGCGGTCGGATCGGGTCTCCGTCCGTCCCGGTTTGCCTCGTCCCCCACGGAATACGACCTGGCTCATTCCTTCTCCCTCCCTCTCACCCGCTCAGTCGCGGCGGAATGGGATCCTCGAAGGCAAAAGGGCCGCCCTCCTTCGACGTCTATCCCAACCGGCGATCGCCTCGCCCCTTCCCGGCCAACCGCCGGATCGGCGCCGGACGGGCCCCGGGACCCCTGCGTGGAGCGGGCGCGCGAATCCTTGCCGCAGATCCTCCGTACCCCATAGGTACACTTGGCGGTCGCCGCTGCATTCTGTTTCACCATTCCCCTCCGGTCCACTGTGAGCTCCCTTGGATTCAACACGGGCTACATCGAAGAACTGTACAAGCAATACCTGGAGGACCCCGACAGCGTAAGTGAGAGCTGGCGGGAGTTCTTCGCGGACTACCGGCCGGACGCCTCCTTCGTCCCCACCACCCACACGGCCGGCGACGGGGAGCCGTCCGCCCCGCCCGCCGAGCAGCCGACCGAGTCGGACGCGGAGGCGCCGCCCGAGGCCCGAGAGGCCCCGCCCGAACCGGCTCGGGGCGACGGGGCGGCCCCGCCCATCCGCGCCGCCTCCGCGCCGTCGATCGACGAGGACGAGGTCGAGGTGCAGGCCCTGCGCGGCCCGGCGGGCAAGATTGTGGAAAACATGGAGGACAGCCTCGGCATCCCGACGGCCACCTCCGCCCGCACGATGCCGGTGAAGCTGCTCCAGGAAAACCGGAACCTGCTCAACGACTACCAGAAGCAGGTCGGCGGCGAGAAGGTGTCCTACACCCACATCATCGCCTACGCGCTGGTGCAGGGCCTCCGGAAGTACCCGGACATGAACAGCACCTTCCGCCGGGACGAGGAGGGCACCCCGCAGCACGTCAAGCCCGACCAGATCAACCTCGGCCTCGCCATCGACGTCGAGCGCCGCGGCAAGCGGACCCTGCTGGTGCCGAGCATCAAGGACGCCGGCAGCTACAACTTCGCCGAGTTTCTGGGCATCTACAACGACCTCATCGTCCGGGCGCAGAACAACGACCTGGACCTCTCGGACTTTCAGGGCACGACGGCCACCCTCACCAACCCCGGCATGATCGGCACGTCGATGAGCGTGGCGCGCCTGATGCCGGGCCAGGGCGTCATCGTGGGCGCCGGGGCCATCGGCTATCCGCCCGAGTACCGCGGGTACGACGCCCGCGTGGCCAGCAAGGCGGGCGTCTCGCCGGTGATGACGCTCACGTCGACCTACGACCATAGGGTCATCCAGGGGGCCACCAGCGGCGCGTTCCTCAACTACGTCGAGGAGCTGATGATGGGCGAGCACGACTTCTACCAGGACCTGTTCGGGGACCTGGGCGTGCCGCACCAGCCGTTCCGCATGGCCCACGACTCGACCCCGCAGCTCGGCCAGCACGACCCGCAGGACGACCTCGACATGACCGAGAAGCAGGCGGCGGTGCTGCAGCTCATCCGGGCCTATCGGGTGCGCGGCCACCTGCAGGCCGACACCAACCCGCTGGGCTACGAGTGGCAGTACCACGAGGAGCTCGACCCGGCCTCCTACGGCCTCACGGTCTGGGACCTCGACCGCGAGTTCATCACCGGCGGCCTGGGCGGGGAGAAGGTGCTTCCGCTCCGCGAGATCCTGTCGATCCTGCGGAAGGCCTACACCAGCAAGGTGGGGACGGCCTTCATGCACCTCTCGGACCCCGACGAGAAGCAGTGGATTCAGGACCGGATCGAGCCGATGCGGGACGCCGAGCCCCCCTCCGAGGAAGAACGGCACCGCATGGTCGAGAAGCTCAACGCCGCGGAGGCCTTCGAGCGGTTCCTCCACACCAAGTACGTCGGCCACAAGCGCTTCTCGCTCGAGGGGGCCGAGACGATGATCCCCATCATCGACACGCTCCTGTCGGACGCGGCCGACGACGGGGTACAGGACGTGGTCATGGGCATGGCCCACCGCGGCCGCCTCAACGTGCTGGCCAACATCATCGGCAAGCCCTACGAGGACATCTTCTCGAAATTCGAGGGCAACATCGACCCGAACACCACCCAGGGCTCCGGCGACGTCAAGTACCACCTCGGGGCCGGGGGGCACGTGACCTCCCCCAACGGCAATGAGATCCGGGTGTCGCTGGCCTCGAACCCCAGCCACCTGGAGGCGGTCAACCCGGTCGTGGAGGGGATGTCCCGCGCCAAGCAGAACCTGCTGCGCGACGAGCACCCCGAGGCCGCGGAGGACGACTACCACGACGCCGTGATGCCCTTCCTGGTGCACGGCGACGCCGCCTTCTCCGGCCAGGGCGTCGTGGCCGAGACGCTCAACCTCAGCAAGCTGCGCGGCTACACGACGGGCGGCACCGTCCACCTGGTCATCAACAACCAGATCGGCTTTACCACGCCCCCGGGCGCGGCCCGCAGCTCCACCTACGCCACCGACCTGGCCCGCGCCATCGAGGCGCCCATCTTCCACGTCAACGGCGACGACCCGGAGGCCTGCGTGCGCATCGCGCGGCTGGCGTTCGAGTACCGGCAGCGCTTCAACAAGGACGTCGTCATCGACATGATGTGCTACCGGGTCCACGGGCACAACGAGGGCGACGAGCCGACCTTCACGCAGCCGCTGCTCTACGAGAAGATCGAGGAGAAACGCTCCCCGCGGAAGCTCTACACCGAGATGCTGCTGCGCCGCGGCGACATCGAGCCCGACGAGGCCGAGCAGATGCTCGACGACTACCGGGGCCGGCTGCAGGAGGCCTTCGACCGCACGAAGGACCTGGAGGAGAAGGACGCCGACGAGGCCGTCGAGGAGCGCGCCCAGCGCAAGGCCGAGGAGCGCCTGCCCACGGTGGACACGACGGCGGAGCGCGAGCACCTGGAGCGCGTCGTGGAACTGCTCACGAACTTCCCCGAGGACTTCAACGTCCATAGAAAGCTCAAGCGCCTGTTCGGCAAGCGCGACGACCTCTTCTACGAGGAGGAGCGCGTGGACTGGGCCTTCGCCGAGACCCTGGCCTTCGGCTCGCTGCTGCAGGAGGGCACGCGCGTCCGCCTCAGCGGGCAGGACTCCCGCCGCGCCACCTTCAGCCAGCGACACGCCGTGCTCATCGACCAGGAGACCGGCGAGGAGTACACGCCGCTCAATCACCTGTCGGACGACCAGGCGCGGCTCCTCATCTACGACAGCCTCCTCTCGGAGTACGCCGTGGCCGGGTTCGAGTACGGCTACTCGGTGATGGACACCAACGCGCTGACGTGCTGGGAGGCCCAGTTCGGCGACTTCGCGAACGGCGCGCAGATCGTGTGGGACCAGTTCCTGAGCGCGGCCGAGGAGAAGTGGGGCCAGACCTCCAGCCTCGTGGCGCTCCTGCCCCACGCCTACGAGGGCCAGGGCCCGGAGCACTCCTCTGCGCGGCTGGAGCGGTTCCTGCAGCTCTCCGCCGAGCAGAACATGACCGTCGCCAACTTCTCGACGCCGGCCAACTACTTCCACGCCCTGCGCCGGCAGGTGAAGCGCGACGTCAAGAAGCCGCTCGTCGTCATGACGCCGAAGAGCCTGCTGCGCCACCCGCTCTGCGTGTCGACCCCGGAGGCGCTGGCCGAGGGCGGCGTCGAGGAGGTGATCCCCGCCGAGACCGATCCGGCCGACACCACGCGGCACATCCTCTGCAGCGGCAAGGTGTACTACGACCTCGTAAAGGCCCTGGAGGACGACCCCCGGCGCGACGCGATCGCGATCACGCGCCTCGAGCAGTTCTACCCGTTCCCCAAGGCCGAGGTGCAGGCCGAACTGGAGCGGTACGCCGACGTCGACGAGACGGTGTGGGTGCAGGAGGAGCCGGAGAACATGGGCGCCTGGTCGTTCCTGCATGCACGGCTGGACGACCTGCTCGAGGCGGTGCACGGCCGGTGCGAGCAGCGGATCCGCTACATCGGCCGGCCCGCCAGCGCCAGCCCGGCCACCGGCTCCGCCAAGGTGCACGACCGCGAGCAGGAGCACCTCGTCCAGGACGCGATCGACGTGTAGACGCCCGGCGCCCGGCGTGGGTCCCCGTGCGTCGAGGGCACGGCGGACCCGGCGGGGAGCTCGGCGCGAACGGTCTCCTTCCGACCGGCGAGGCACTTCCAACTCGAGCGTGCCGGCCCGATTCTCCGGAGGGCTCCCGCGAGGCAGCCTGTCCCGATCGCCCCGGTCCAGCCCTTGGATCTTCTGGTCAGAAATCGTAAGATCAAAGGGGGCCATCGTCAGTAGGTCAGGGTTGGTTGTTGATTGGTCTCACTCCCAAACCGGACAGAACGCGATGGCCTTTTCTATCGCGCCGGTGCCCGTACACGAGAGATAGGGGCTCACCCTCCGCGACGGCCCTCCTCCCCCCTCGCACGAGCCGTTCTGAGCCCCCTACGGGTACAAAAAACACGTCGGGTGCAGGGAGCAGGACGTACGGAAAAGACCCACAAGGCTCTAGGGAAGCCATCTACCCCCTGATGGGAGTATTCCCGTCAATGTGAGCGAGCGTTCACTCATACCTTGGTTATTGAATCAGGTGAGGGGTTGGGAACGGGCCGACGGGCAAGAGCGGCCACTCGGCCCCACCGATTGGACAAACCTACGACATCTACCCGACTGCGGACACGAACCCATGAACCACCTATTGATCCTTGGGGCAGGCACCGCTGGCACGATGATGGCGAACAAGCTGCGGGCGCAGCTCGACGAGACCGAGTGGGAAATGACCGTCGTCGACAAGGAAAAAACTCACTACTACCAGCCCGGCTTTCTGTTTATCCCGTTCGGCCTCTACGATCCCGAAAGGGTGACCCGGCCGAAGGCCGACTATCTCCCCGACGGCGTTCGCACGATCTGGGGCGAGGTCGAAGAGGTCACGCCGGAGAAACGGGCCGTGCGGCTGGCCGACGGGCGCGAGCTCTCGTACGACCTCCTCATCATCGCTACCGGCGTGAGCCCGGATCCGGAGGAAACCCCGGGCCTGCACGGGGCGCTCTGGTACGAAGACGCGTTCGACTTTTACACGTACGAAGGCGCGACGCGACTGGCCGACAAGCTCGACACCTGGGAGGGGGGACGCCTCGTCATCAATCTGGTGGAGCCGACCATCAAGTGCCCGGTGGCGCCGCTGGAGTTCGCCTTTCTCGCCGATTCCTACTTCACGGAGAAGGACATGCGTGACGAGGTAGAGATCGTCTTCACGACCCCGCTCTCAGGGGCCTTCACGAAGCCGGTTGCCAGCAAGGCCCTCAGTGCCCTGATGGAGAAGAAGGGAATTGAGGTCGTGCCTGACTTTTACCTCATGGAGGTCGACGAGGAGGAGAAGGCCCTCCGCACCTACGACGGCAAAGAAGAGCCGTTCGACCTGCTCGTGTCCATCCCGGCCAACAAGGGGGCCGAGTACGTCGACACGAGCGACATGGGGGACGTCGAGGAGCTCAACTTCATTCCTACAGACAACCACACACTGCAGGCCAGGGACTACGACGACATCTTCGTCGTCGGCGACACCACGAACGTCCCGACGTCGAAGGCAGGCTCGGTGGCCCACTTCGAGGCGGACATTCTCGAGGAGAACGTCCTCAGCTACATCAACGGCGAGCCGATGACGGCCTCCTTCGACGGGCACGCCAACTGCTTCATCGAAACCGGCTTCGGAAAGGCCACGCTCATCGACTTCAACTATGACATCCAGCCCCTGCCGGGCAAATTCCCGGTCCCCGGCCTCGGCCCCATGAGTCTCCTCAAGGAGACCCGCCTGAACCACTTCGGCAAGTTGGCCTTCGAGTGGGTCTACTGGCACATGCTGCTGCCCGGCCGGCCCCTTCCTGTCCCGAGCCACATGTCGATGGCGGGCAAGGTCCCCGAGGACGAGGCCGAGCCCAAACTTGCCGCCGCATAAGTTCTGCTCTCTCTATTCATTCACCCCCTACATGACCATGCCACAAGTTGGAATTGCTGGAGAAACCATCGACGTAAACGAGGAAGGCTATCTCACCGACCCGGAGCAATGGACGCCCGACGTGGCCCGCGAGATTGCCCAGGTGGAAGGCATCGATCTCACCGATCAGCACTGGGCCGTCCTCGAGTACCTGCGTGAGCAGCACGCCGAGGACACCAAACTCACCATTCGCCGCGTCGGCAAGTCGGACGTCGTCGACTCCGTCAAGGAATTCTACGACCTGTTTCCGGACGGCCCGCTCAAGAAGGCGAGCAAGATCGCCGGCATACCGAAGCCTGCGAGCTGCGTCTAGCGGACGTCCCCCACCGTCCATTCCCTTTCAAAACACGAGGTTCCGCCATGAGCGACACAAGCGAACTTACGAGCTACGCCGAACAATTTGGCCAAGAGGCCGCCAACGGAGAGCAGGACGATCGTCTCGAACGGCTCCTGGTCATTCTCTCGAAGGGATCGATGGAGGATGCCTACGCGGCCCTCGTCATGGCCAACGGAGCGGTGATGGAGGGCATCGAGACCCACATGTTCTTCACCTTCTTTGGCCTGGACGCCATCACGAAGGACAAGCAGGACAAGCTCCACATGCCGACGGTGGGCAACCCCGCACTGATGCGCAACGTCCCCACCATGGTGGCGGGCCTGCCCGGCATGGAGGCGCTGGCCACGAAGATGATGCGGGGAAAGATGGAAGAGCACGACGTTCCCCCCGTTTCCGAGTTTCTCGAGATGATCGTGGCGGGGGGCGGAACGCTCCACGGGTGCGACCTGGCGGCCGAGATGTTCGACCTGGAGCCCGAGGACCTAGTCGACGAGGTCGAGGACATCATTACCGTCGGGGAAATGCTTGAACTTGCCGGGGGCGAGCGGTCGCAGGTAATCTTCGTGTAGTCAGGGTCCGCCCGGCGTGGCCGGGCCAGTGAGGAGGGCGGCCGCTGCTGTCGGCGGGCCTCCGGCCCGAAGCACGACAGGGCCCGGAGGAGGGGCTGGGCCTGGGCGGTCAATCGGGCGGATCGGGAGACCCCGGTCGCTCGTGGAGGGTCCTGTGGAGCGGCGGGGGCGCACCGCCCGGTCCGACACCCGGATCCGGGCCGGCGCCACGAATCCAAAATTCCGGACACGAGGCCCTCGCGGTCGACCGCGTCAATCGCACCAGGGTCGGCCTCCGCACACGGAGCGGCTGGGCGACCGGCGTCCTCCCAGGAGAGTCGCCTGTTTCGGGCGCTGTGGACGTCGACCTCCTCGGCGCCCTCGGCGAAGGGGCGTCCCTCCTGAACCATCTGGGGCTCGTTCTTCCAGCTGCCCACCCGGGCATTCAGATTCAGGAACTCGGTCAGGGGGATCCGCCCCGCCCGGCGGGAAAACCGTTGCAGGAACGACGATGCCCAACGCTCGGGGCCCAACCGTCCGGGCTCGGCCCGGCTCGCCTTGCGCTGCGTCTTGGCATTTGCTTCCGGGCTCTCGGCGTTGAAGGTTACTGTGTGCCCAGCGGCAAATCGACCGCGGGCGAGGCCCCACTTTCCTTCACGTCCCCTGTTTCCCGACCGTCATGCCCCGACTGTTCGTCCTGACCGCCCTCTTCATCGGTGGCAGCCTCGTCGGCGGCTGCGCCTCACACCAGGACGGACCGGGGAGTTCGGAAGACCGACCGAACATCATTGTGATTATGGCCGACGACCTGGGCTACGGCGACGTCGGGGCCTACGGCCAGAAGAAGATACACACCCCGGCCCTGGACGAGCTCGCGAGAGAGGGCACAGTCTTTACCCAGTTCTACTCGGGGAGCGCCGTGTGTGCCCCCGCCCGGTCCGTGCTCATGACCGGCCAGCACACGGGCCACACCCCAATCCGCGACAACAAGGAAGTCACGCCCATCGGGCAGCACCCCCTGCCCGACTCCTCCGTCACGATGGCCGAGGTGCTCGGTGGCGCCGGCTACCGGACGGCCGCGATGGGGAAGTGGGGCCTCGGTCCCCCCGACTCCGAAGGGGCCCCCACCCGTCAGGGCTTCGACGTGTTCTACGGGTATCTCGGGCAGCGGCGGGCGCACCACTACTACCCAGAGTTTCTCTTCTACAACGGAGAGCGGACCCCCCTCCCCGGAAACACGGTCGAGGACGACAGGAACTCTCCCGGGTCCGGCCCGCCGATCACGAAGGGCACCTACAGCCACGACGCCATTGCCGACTCGGCGCTGTCGTTCATACGCCGGAACCAGGACCGGCCCTTTTTCCTCTACCTCCCCTTCACCATTCCGCACGTCGACATCGCGGCGCCCGACGAGGCCTGGACACCCTACCGCAACGACGACGGAACGAGCATCTTCCCCGAGACCCCGTACGACGGCAGTTCCTACGGCTACGCGCCCGTGGACCAGCCGAACGCCGGGTACGCGGCGATGGTGAGCTGGATGGACCGCGACGTCGGCCGGATCAAGGCCCTGGTCGAGAAGCTGGGGCTCGCCGAGGACACCATCATTCTCTTCACCAGCGACAACGGGCCGACCTGGATTATCTATGACCTGGAGGTTTTCGACTCCAACGGGGCGTTTCGGGGACACAAGCGCGACCTCTACGAGGGCGGCCTTCGCGTCCCCCTGATCGCGTGGGGCCCGGGCCGGATCCCTGCGGGCCGGCGGGACGATACCGTCTGGGCGATGTGGGACCTGCTCCCGACGCTGGTCGACTACGCCGGCACCGCGGTCCCGGACGCCATCGACGGCCTCAGCTTTGTGCCCACGCTTTCCGGCACCCCCGAGGCCCAGGTCCAGCACGACCACCTGTACTGGGAGATCTACGGGCCCGATCCGGCCCAGGCGGTTCGGGACGGCCGCTGGAAGGCCGTACGGACGCCGCTGGGAGACGGGGAGATCGAGCTGTACGACCTGAAGAGCGACCCGGCCGAGCGCAGCGACCTCTCGGCGCTCTACCCGGGCGTCACCCGGCGGATGGATTCGCTGATGTCGGCCTCCCGCACCGAGTCTGCACTGTTTCCGAAATGAACGGCTCCCTCCCCCCTGAGCCTTTCGCCTGCCAGGCAACTCGTCGGGATGTGCCTGCCCGCCTCTCGACCCTGGTTTTCCCGTGCGCGACGGCTGATTTCGCCCCCCGGAACCGCGAGCCGGCGCCCTCCCTTTCTTGCGGTCGCAGCTCATCTTTCGGCCGCCTCCTCGGCGCGCCCGCTGCGGGGGCCTTGCCCGGCCCACCCCGATGCCGGCTCCTTTGGGCCGACATGGTCGCCCCCCTTCCCCCGAAGGCGTTCGGGACGGGCGGACCAGGGCCGCCTCGATCCGATAGCGCCCCGCTCGGCCGCATACGAAAAAGGGACGGCCCCTGCGGGTCCGTCCCTCGGTGGTCTCGGCGGAATGTCGAGTCCTCCCACAGCGGGAGGACCAGCACGCGCTTCCCAGTGGACTTGCGCAACTGAATAGACGGAGATCGCAGAATCCGCAACGGGGTCGTCCCCTGTTTCTTCGTCGACAAGGAGACGCCTCCGCCTGCTTGCCGCGGCTCAGCGATCAGAGGGCTCCAAAACGGTCGCCCTCGAAGCCGTCAGAGAAGCTGTGCAAGGTCACTACCGGCGCTTCTTGCGGTTGTTGCCCCGCTTGCGCTCGCGGTGGCGCCGACGGCGCGCCTTCTTCTTCTTGAGCCGCTTCTCCTCCGACGGCTTCATGTACGCCATGTTCTGCCGGTACTCCCGCAGGACGCGGCTCCGGTTTACCTGGCGCCGGAAGCGCTTGAGTGCACGGTCAATGTCTTCGTTGTTTCGAACCTTAACGCCAACAGCCAATGTAGATCCCTCCTTGAGAAGTCTGGATTCGGTGTGTAGGTTTGGGCTTCGCGCAGTGCTTTGTCTTGCGCGCTCCTTGCTACGGAGGCCCCGAAGGCGTGTTTCTTCGCCTCCGCCCCACGACACCCCCGCCACGCTCCGCCGCCATGCCGCCGTTTCGTCGTCTCGTCCTGGGCACCGGCAACGCCGGAAAGGTCGAGGAACTGCGTGCCCTGCTCGCCGACCTGCCCCTGGAGCTGATCCCGGGCCCCGCGCTCGAGGATCCCCCGGACGTCGAGGAGGACGCCGACACCCTCGCCGGCAATGCCCGCAAGAAGGCCGAGGCCTACCGCGCGGCGGCCGGCGCCCCGGCCCTCGCCGACGACACCGGCCTCGAGGTGGCCGCCCTCGACGGCCGTCCGGGCGTCCGTACCGCCCGCTTTGCCGGCCCCGACGCCACGCCCGACGACAACAAGCGCCGTCTGCTCGAGGTGCTGGACGGCGTCGACGACCGCCGCGCCCGCTTCCGCACCGTCGTCGCCCTCGTCGACGACGCCGGCACGGCCCACACCTTCGAGGGCGTCTGCGAGGGCACGATCACCACCGCCCCGCGCGGAGACGGCGGCTTCGGCTACGACCCCCTCTTCCGCCCCGAGGGCCACGAGCAGACGTTCGCCGAGATGCCGCCGGCCGCCAAGAACGACATCAGCCACCGCCGCAAGGCCCTCGACGCCCTGCGACAATTCTTAGTCAGTGGCGAATGACGAATTTCGAGTTTCGAATTTTGGGTCCCTATCAAAACCGGGCAGTCCTCCCGACTGTCGTGGAGGGAGCTCCCAGAATGTATCTGCCCCCATCAAGAAGCTTCTTCGGCAAGCTCAGAAGGGCCTGCAATCGTTGTGTTGACAGGGACTCTTAGTCCTTCTCCATTGCCCCCCTCCATCACTCGTAATTCGACACTCGACATTCGCAACTGATATGGTTGCTCTGGTCCAGCGCGTCGCCGGCGCGGCCGTCGACATCGACGGCACGACGGTCGGCGCCATCGACAACGGCCTGCTCGTCTTTCTCGGCGTCCACGAGGACGACACCGAGGCCGAGAGCGACTGGTGCGCCTCGAAGTGCGCCCACCTGCGCGTCTTTCCCGACGCCGACGGCAAAATGGACGAGTCGCTCCTCGACACCGGCGGCGACGCCCTGGTGGTGCCGCAGTTTACGCTCTACGGCGACGTGAGCCGGGGCCACCGCCCCTCCTTCGACGCGGCCGCGCCGCCCGACCGGGCCGAGCGGCTCTACGAACACTTCGTGTCTGCCCTCGAGGATCACCTGGGGAAAGACGTGCCCACCGGCCGGTTCGGCGCGAGGATGGACGTGCGCCTCACGAACGACGGGCCCGTCACCCTCTGGGTCGAGCGCCGGGCCGACACGTAGCGCCCTCCGGCTCGGCCGCGCGGCAGCCCCCGGGTGCTGCCGGGAGGAAAGCCCCTCGTTCGGGGGAAGACGCCACGACTTGGTTCGACGATCTGACCGGCTCC
>JAZKTD010000211.1:0-6296 GCA_036625705.1 Salinivenus sp. | reverse complement strand
GCAGTGGCCGTACATGTTCAGCGAGTGATGCTTGATCTCGAACTCGTAGATGTCGGCCACCATCTCCTGGATGCTCTGCAGGCGGGGGTCGCAGAACTCGAAGAGCTCGTTGCAGTCCATGCAGATGAGGTGGTCGTGCTGCCAGTAGCTGTAGGCCCGCTCGTACTTGGCCTGGTTTTTTCCAAACTGGTGGCGCACGACGAGGTCGCACTCGAGGAGCAGCTCCAGCGTGTTGTAGACGGTGGCGCGGCTCACGCGCGTGCCGTCCTGCTTGAGGCGCACGTAGAGCTCGTCGGCGTCGACGTGGTCGTCGGTCTGGTAGATCTCCTTCAACACGGCGAAGCGCTCCGGCGTCTGGCGCTTGTTGCGCTTCTTCAGAAACGCCTGAAAGATCGAGCGCACTTCGTCGAGCTTCTGTTGGGGCAGCGTCGACATGCGAGCGGAGAGGCGGGATCGATGACACAGGCGCGGGGGTGTGGGCGGCCGCCGATGGACGATACTTCTGGTGTGCCGCCGCGGTCCAGACGAACCGGTGCTGGAAATGGCGGTTCCGTCGCAAGAAGCATGCGTGTCTTGGGGGACCGACGCGAGCGACGGAGGCGCACGGGCTCTCTCCGTTCCGACGGTGCCCTTCCCCCCGCTGGTGCCTCCGCCTCCATTCTTCCGGGGGGAGTTAGCGGGGCGGCGGCAGGAATCGGGCGTCCTTCGGCGGGGGAACCGACCGGGCCGAGGCTATTCTGCACGGCCAGAGGCGTCCAGCAGCGCCTGGACGTCGTCCCACACGATCGCCTGCAGGACGTCGATGGGGCGGCGCCCGTCGAGCCGCGCGATGCGCTCGGGGTGGGCCTCGGCCAGTGCGGCGTAGGCCTCGGTGACGCGCTCGTAGAAGGCCGGTCCGGCCGCCTCCATCCGGTCGTCCTCGTCGGGGGCGCGCCGGCGCCGCGCCGTCTCGAGGTCGACCTCCACGAGGTAGGTGCGGTCGGGCACCAGGTTGCCGGTCACGCGGCGGTGGAACGACTGCAGCCATTCCGGCTCGGCGACGCCCCGCCCCGCCCCCTGGTACGCCGTCGTCGAGTCGTAGAAGCGGTCGCAGATGACGATCCGACCGGCCTCGAGCGCCGGCCGGATGCGCTCGGCCGCCAGCTGGGCGCGGGCCGCCGAAAACAGAAGCAACTCTGCGAACGGCTGCACGTTTAGGGACGGATCGAGAAGAAGGGACCGAACCCGCTCGGAGAAGTCCGTCCCGCCCGGCTCCCGCACCAGGAGGGTCTCGTACCCGGCGTCCTGAAGCCGTTCGCTCAGGAGACGAGCCTGCGTGCTCTTCCCGCTTCCGTCGATGCCTTCGAACGTAAGGAGGAGCATGGCGGGGCCCGCTGCGGCCGGCGGTCGGGAAACGGATCAGGGCGTTGCAAAGACGAAACCTCCAATCCAGGCCCCACTGTTGCAAGTGCCTTCGCGCTGACTTTATACTGCACGGGCATTTCGGGTTCTGCTTCTTCTCCGCCGCCCGCTGCCCCCGCGTTCCCGTGAATTACGTTTCGCCGCGAACATGAGTAGCTTCGACTTCGGCTTCGACGACTTTGAGGACTCGCCCCGA
Organism: Salinivenus sp.; assembly: GCA_036625705.1. GTDB lineage: Bacteria > Bacteroidota > Rhodothermia > Rhodothermales > Salinibacteraceae > Salinibacter. The sequence continues at coordinate 4,699 of JAZKTD010000211.1, read as the reverse complement.
GAGGGCCAGCTTCGGGAGCTCGTGGCCGCCTACGAGGAGGACCCCTCTTCGATTGTCGACTCCGGCGACCTCGAGGACATCGCCTCTTTCTACTTCGAGGAGGGCCGCATGGAGAAAGCCCTGGCGGTCATCGATGACCTCCTGGAGCGACACCCCTACCAGTCGGACGCGTGGATGCGGCGGGGCATCCTGCTCAACAACCTCGGCCGGCCCCAGGACGCCCTCGACGCCTACGACAAGGCCCTGGAGCTCAACCCCGTCGACGCCGAGACGCTCATCAACAAGGGGGTCACGCTCGACAGCCTCGGCCGGACCGAAGAGGCCCTGGAGGCCTACGAGCAGGCCCTCTCGATCAACCCGCTCCAGAGCGAGGCGCTCTTCAATCGAGGCGTGACGCTGGAGCGGGCCGACCGGCTCGAGGCGGCCGTCGAGGCCTTCGAGGCCTGCGCCGAGGCCGACCCGGAGCACCCGGAGGTCTGGTACGAGCTCGGCTACTGCTACGACCGGCTCGGCCGCAACGCCGAGAGCGTGGAGGCCTACGACCGGCACATCGACGTCGACCCCTACTCGCAGGACGCCTGGTACAACCGGGGCATCGTGCTGAACCGCATGGAGCGGTTCGAGGACGCGGTGTCGAGCTACGACATGGCCCTTGCCATCGACGACGAGTTTGCCTCGGCCTACTACAACCGCGGCAACGCGCAGGCCAACATGGGCGCCCTCGACGACGCCATCGAGAGCTACGAGGCCGTCCTCGACCTCGAGGGCCCCGACGCCCCCACCTACTACAACCTCGCGCTCGCCCACGAGGAGAAGGGCGACTTCGACACGGCCCGCCACCACTACGAGCAGGCCCTCGACGAGGAGTCGACCTACCCGGAGGCCTGGTACGGGCTCGGCTGCTGCCTCGACGCCGAGGAGAAGTTCGACGAGGCCCTGGAGTGCTTCCGGTACGCCCTCGAGCTCGACGCCGAGGCCCCGAAGTTCTGGAAGGCCCGGGCGAACTGCGCCTACCGGGCCCGCCGGTTCGACGAAGCCCTGTCGGCCTACCGCCGGGCCGTCGAGCTCGACGAGTCGGACGCGTCCGCCTGGGTCGGCTACGCCGAAACGCTCCTCGAGAAGCAGAAGCCCGAGGAGGCCCTGGACGCCTACCGGCAGGCCCTCGAGCTCTCCCCGGAGAGCGCCGGCACGTACTTCCGGCAGGCCCGGGCCCTGCTGGCCCTCGGCCGGGCGGACGAGACCATCCGCTCGCTCAAGACGGCCTTCGAGCTCGACCCCAGCAAGAAGGACGAGTTCCGCCGCGCCTACCCGGACCTCTACCAGAACGACCGGGTGCGCCGGCTCCTGGACCTGGATCAGTCGTAGCCGCCCGGCCGCCCGCTCCCGCGAATCGCCCGCCCCGTCCGCCTCTCCGACCGGGCTCTCTTCCCGAGCCGCCGCCCCCAATGTCCCTGACCCCTCCCCCCCTCATTCGCAATGCCCTCTACGGCCTTCTGATGGGGGGTGCCGACATCATTCCCGGCGTGAGCGGCGGTACGATGGCCCTCATCGTCGGGGTGTACGAGCGGCTCGTCGCGGCCATCAGCACGGGGGTGTCGATGGGCCTGGCCCTGCTCCGGCTCGACCTCGAGGCGGTACGGCGGCACTGGGCCGCCGTGCCCTGGGGCTTCGTCCTCCCGCTGGGATTCGGCATCCTCGGGGCGGTCAAGGTGGGCGCCCTCGTCCTTCCGGACCTCATGGCGACGTACCCCGCCCACATGCGGGGCCTCTTCCTCGGCCTCGTCGGGGCGTCGCTCTTCATCCCGGCCCTCCGGATTCGGCGTCTGACGGCGCTCCGGGCAGCCCTCGGCGTCGCCTGTGCGGGGGCCGCCTTCATGCTCACGGGCCTCCCGGTCCTCGAGGTCGACGACCCGGGCCTCCTCCGCGTGTTCGTGTCCGCGTCGGTGGCCATCTGCGCCATGATTCTGCCCGGCATCAGCGGGGCCTTCCTGCTCGAGGTGCTGGGCATCTACGCCCCCACCCTCGAGGCCCTGAATGCCCTCGACGGCCCGTACGTCCTTGCGTTTGCCGCGGGGGCGGCCGTGGGGCTCGGGGGCTTCGCGAAGGGGCTCGACTGGCTCCTCGAGCATCGCCACGACGCAACCATGGCGGCGCTCGTCGGCCTCATCGCCGGGGCCCTGCGGGCCCTTTGGCCGTATATGGGCCCGGGCCGTGCGCTGCGGCTGCCCGGCCCCGATGCCCCCGTCCTGTCGGTATTCGCCCTGTCCGTGGTCGGGTTCGCCGCCGTCTTCGCGCTCCTGTGGTGGGGCCGTCGCTCCGCCGAGACGGCCGCCTCGGCCCCCTAGCACTCCCTCCCCCCCGCCTCGTCCGCTCGTCCGGATGCGCCCCTTCGCCTCGGTTCTCGCGATCGCGATCGCCCTGATCGGGTGCCGCTCCGTCCAGGTGCCGGTGGGCGACGACGCCCCGGCCCTCGACTCCCTGCGCGCCGAGAACACGCGCCTCCGTGACCGGAACCGGACCCTGCGCGACTCACTCCAGTTCCGGGACGACCTCGAGTCCGGCCAGTACTACCGCGACCTCCGCACCCTGCAGGACCGCCTCACGCGCCTCACCTACGAGGTGCGCCTGCTCCGGAACGGCGGCCTGACCGTGGCGGTGATCCCGACCGACTCATTGTTTGCCGCCGCCGCGGACAGCCTCAGCGCCGCCGGGGTCGAGCGCCTGCAGGCCCTCGCCCGGCAGCTCCAGAGCACCTACCCCGACCGCACCGTGCGCGTGGAGGGCCACGCCGACGACACGCCGCTGGGCCCGTCCCTCCGGGACCGCTACGCCTCGAACTGGGCCCTCTCGTCCGCCCGGGCGATCACCGTCCTGCGGCGCCTCCGGGCCCTGACAACCCTCGATCGCGGCCAGTTCGTCGCCGTCGGCTATGGGGCCAGCCGGCCGCGCGCCTCCAACGAGACGGCCGCCGGCCGCCGCCGCAACCGGCGCGTCCGCGTATCGGTCCTTCCCCTCCCGCAGAACTACTCCCGGCCCTTCGAGGAGTCCTGGTGAACGGCCCGGTACCGCCCGACGAACTGAAGGTAGCTGGCCGATCCGTCGGCGTTCGGGTACACGCCGAAGCCGTCGATGTGGTACTCCGGCCCGTCCGGCGTCTCGACGACCCGCTCCCGGAAGCTCTCGACGAGCCCGTCCTCGGTGCGGCGGTGCCACACGACCGCCGCGCCGACGTGCCGCCCCCGGTAGACCGTCGTCGAGCCGTCTTCGTGGGTGACCTCGCAGTAGAGGGTGTCGTTCTCGACGTAGTTCCGCGCCGTGGCCCGCACCACGCGGCCGTCGGGGTAGCGGTCGATCTGGGTGCCCACCTGCACGTCGCCCTCCCATCGGTAGCGGTGCTCGGCCGTGAGGGAGTCGACCTGCTCGCCGGCGGCGGTGTAGGCCACGAACGCCCCCTTCCAGTGGCCGGTGAAGGGCTCAAGGGCCGCCCGCGTCGGCTGAGCCTGCGCCGAGGCGCCGCCCAGCACGAATAGAAGGAGGGCCGCGATCCACGGGCCCCACCGGTGGATCCCGGCGCCGTCTCTTCCTAGGTTATCGCCCTGCCGATCGTCCATGACGTCGTCGCCTCTATGAAACGATTTTTCGCTGTTGCCGGGTCGGTGCTCGGCCTCCTGCTCCTCGTGCTCGCGGGCCTCTTTCTCTGGGCCAGTTCGGGGCGCCTGCCCGAGGACGCCCTCGCCCAGACGACGCAGTACGCCGCGGCGCCGGACACGACGGCGCCGGACACGGTCACGGTGACGACCTACAACATCGGCTACCTCTCCGGCATGACCAACAACCGGCCGGTCGTGCGATCCGACTCATTCCTCGACGCGAACCTGGAGCAGGCCCTCACCCTGCTCCGGACGGCCGGCCCGGACCTCGTCGGATTTCAGGAAATCGATTACGGGGCCGCCCGCTCCGGATACGTCCACCAGCTGGACACGATCGGCGCGCGCCTCGGCGTCGCCGCGGCGGCCCGGGCCGTCAACTGGGACGAACGCTACGTGCCCTTCCCTTACGGCCGGCCCGCCGTCCACTTCGGCCGCGTGCTCTCGGGACAGGCGGTCCTCAGCCGGTTCCCCGTCCGCCAGCACGCGCGGATCGTGCTCGCGCGGCCGCCGCAGTGGATTGGGCGCGACGCCTTCTACCTCGACCGCCTGGCGCAGGTCGCCCTCCTCGACCTCGGCGGGCGCCCCCTCGCCGTCATCAACGTCCACCTCGAGGCCTTCCACACGCCGACGCGCGAGCAGCAGGCCCGCACCGTACACCGCCTCTACGACCGGCTCGCGGCGCAGGGCCTCCCCGTCCTCCTCCTCGGCGACGCCAACAGCACGCTGCCGGACGCGGCCGGCGGGGCCGCCGAGGACGCGGACCGGACGATGCGCCTGCTGCTGGCCGACACGGACCTGCGCCCCGTCGCCCCCGACACCGGCGCTCAGGCGCAGCCCGGCACCTACCCGGCCGACGCCCCCACCCGGACGATCGACCACATCTTCTATCCGCCCGATCACTTCTCATTGGTCGACCGGCAGGTGCGGTGCGGCGCCCCCTCCCCCCCGTCCGATCACTGCGCGGTGACGGCGTCCCTCCGCCTGACGGACCCGGCGCCGGGAACGCCGTCAATAGATACAGTCCCGCCGCTCGACACCCTCCTCGCCGA
>JAZKTD010000210.1:0-6298 GCA_036625705.1 Salinivenus sp. | reverse complement strand
CTCCCACGCCCAAAGGCCGATGCCCTACCGCACGCCCGAGGAGCGCTTCGCGGACCTGCCAGACTTCCCGTTCGCCCCGCACTACGTGTCCGTCGGCGCCGACCTGCGGATGCACTACGTCGACGAAGGAACAGGGGCGCCCATCCTCTGCCTCCACGGCGAGCCGACCTGGGCGTACCTCTACCGCCACCTGATTCCCCCGCTGGTCGCCGAGCACCGGGTCGTGGTGCCCGACTTCATCGGCTTCGGGCGGTCGGACAAGTGGACGGCGGTCGACGACTACTCCTTTGCGCGCCACTACGAAGCGCTTCGCACCTTCGTCGAGGCGCTCGACCTGTCGGAGATCACGCTCGTGGTCCAGGACTGGGGGGGACTGCTGGGCCTCGCCTTCGCGGCCCGGCAGCCGGAACGGGTCGCGCGGCTGGTGGTGCTCAACACCTTCCTCCCGACCGGGGCGGAAGAAAAAAGTCCCGCCTTCCGGCAATGGCGCCGGTTCGTGGAGCGGGCCCCCGACCTGCCGATCGGGACCGTCGTGCGGCGCGGCTTCGCGGATTCGAGCCGGCTCTCCGACGCCGAGGCCGCCGCCTACGAGGCCCCGTTTCCCACAGCCGACTCAAAGGCCGGGGCCGTCGCGTGGCCGCTCCTCGTGCCCATGACGCCGGACGCCCCTGGCGCCGACGCAATGCGCGAGACGCGAGCCCGCCTCGCCGAGTGGTCGAAGCCCGCCTTCGTCCTCTTCGCCCCCGACGATCCGATTCTCGGCGGGGCCCGCGAGTTCTTCCTCGACCTCCTGCCTACGGCCCGCGAGCAGCCGGACGTGGTCGTCGACGACGCCGGACACTTTCTCCCCGACGAGCGGGGCCCCACCGTTGCCCGTCACGTCCGGGAGTTCGTGAACCGGACCGCCTGACCGTCCCCGAGCCCGGTGGGGTTGCCCTCCTCATCGGCCAGATCTCGCCGACGTCGAACCGGGGCTTATTCCGATCTCTCCGGCCTGCGAGGGGGCTTCTCCCCTCGGGAACGAGCCCGACCCACCGGTCGACACGCAGGACGCCGACAGCGAGTACGTGGCAAGACAGGCAAACCCACTGGGCGTCGTGCATTTACATCTCGGTAATACTCGGCGCAAATCGTCAATGTCTCGGTACAACTCCACAGGGCATACGTGGTACACCGTACTGCTTTTGTCCGGACCCCCACTTCACATCCGTACGCTTCATGTCTTAGATGCAGATCCCGGTCACCGACGCCTTCGACGACATCGACCCGCTGCGGTCGCTGGAGGTCGAGCTTCCCTCCCGCCAGATCGACTGGCTGGAGCGGAAGGCCGACGAACGAGGCCTCTCGGTCGACCATGTGCTCCGATCGGTCATTACGGCCCAGATTCGGGAGGCCAGTTCGGCGCCGGCGCCCTCGTCCCGCTCGGGCGACGGCGTTCCGCAGTCCCCCAGCGTCAACCCGACCCCGGAAGGAGGGCGGGACGCAGCGGCCGACGACGCGGAGGACAGCCCGTCCAGCATCGTTGACAGTCTCCGCTCGGCCAGCGAGCGCCTGCAGGACCTCACCGACGACGACAGCGAGCCCGAGACGTCCTTGGACCTCCGCGACACGCCCTCTCGTCTGCAGTCCTACGTGGACGCTTCGTCCGAAGAAGCCCCGTCCAACGAGGACACCTCCCCCGGCGAGGGCGCCCCGTCGACCGAGGAGACCGCCGACATCGTGGTCGAGGACCACGGCCGCTCGATGTTCGACATGATCGAGGACGACGAGTAGTGCACGCCTCGGACTGTCGGGTCTGCCCCCGTCTAGTTTGACGACGCCGTCCCCGTTCAGCGCCAGCCCCCACCGCTGACCACCCCGGTCGCTCCCCGAAGGTCATGGCGCAGAGGATGCTCTCGGACGCCGCGTATGCGAGGCCGTTGACGCCCGAAATCTCGGCGTCGAGCGCCGTGGCCATCCCGGCCCGATTTGGCGGCATAGACGACCGCGCTCGCCGTCTCACTGTTCGCGCCGAAAGAAGATGTAGTCGGTGGCGGGCGGTGCAATGTCGGCCTCGCGGAGCAGGAGGGCGATCTGAGCCCGGTGGTGCGTGCCGTGATTGACCACGTGCAGAAGAATGTCTTGCAGGGGCGTCTCGAAGGCCGTACCGCTGGAGTTGGTGTAGGCAACCGGGGCGTCGAGGGCGTCGTCGCGGTCGTCCAGAAGGGCGGCCCACCGCCGGGTGCTGACCTCGAGCCGCTCGGCACAATCCTGAAGCGAATCGGTCGCCCAGAGGTCGAGAGCCGCGTGGTCGGTGCCTGCCACCCGCCCGTACCAGATGTCCTGCGCCCGGAGCACGTGGCTAAACAGGGTCCCCGCCCGCTCGGGCACCGCGTCGGCCGCCTGCATGGTGTCGAGGACGCGGCCGTGGGCCCATCGCGTGTAGCGCAAGAGAAGGTCACTGTCGGCGGAGGAGCGAGGCGGCGGGACGGACACGGCGGGGCGGAGTTTGGCGGCGGGCGACGAGACTGGGCCCGTTCAAACTGGGGCTCCCATCGATCGTTGGCGCCACAGCTCCGGCCGCCTCGCCCCTGGTTCTTCGTCGACACGGAGGTCCGTCCGCCCGCTCACCGCGGTCCAGCGACACCGATCCGTGAGAACGTACGCAAATCACTGTCCTCGATCGCTGGGGACCGTGGACGGCCGCAAGCAAGAAGCGGACGTCGCGACTGTATTCACGGATCGGTACGAGCGGCGCCGAAACGGGTGCCCTCGAAGTTGTCAGAGTCGCTGTGCACGGTCTCTAGCCGCCGGCCCATTTTTCGCGAATGTACTCGAACAGTCGGCTCCCGCCCTCGTTATCGACGCTGTACTGCCTTGACGACCCTCCCGTATCTCTGCTCGCTCCACGACCTCCTTCTGCCGCCCATGCACGAGCTTCTGGACCTTCCGGACACCAACATCGTCGGGTTTCGGCTCGCCGACACCCTTACCGAGGACGACCACGACGACTTCGCCTCGGAGCTTCGGCACGAGCTCGAGGCCCATACGACGACGCGCGTGGTGCTCGAGATCGACGAGGTGGACGGCTGGGAGCCCGAGGACAAGTGGGACGGCCTCGCCCTCGACGTTCGCCTCGTGCAGACTCTCGACAAGGTGGCGGTGATTGGGGACGACGTCTGGGAGCCGCTCATGGACAAGATCGAGCTCCTCTTTCCGATGTCGCAGATCCAGACCTACGAGGCGGAGGACCGCGACGAGGCACTGAGCTGGATCCGGGGGGAAATGGACGTGCCGGGCATCGGGCCCGGGAGCGTGCCGGACCCGCAGGCCGGCGCCCAGGATGAAGACGAGTAGCCCCCTTCCGATGAGCGACGCGCTCGACCTGTCCGGCACCGAGGTCGCGGTCCTGCGCGCCGTCCACGCAGAGGGTCCTGCGGACCTCTACGCCCTCGCGCAGGCGGTGGGCACCGGCCCCCGCACTGTACAGGAGGCCGTTCAGGGACTCTCCCAGAAGGACCTCGTGTTCGTGTCCGACCGCGGATCGACGGTACGCTGCACGCCCGACGGGGAGGAGGTGGCCCGGGCGCAGGCGTAACGAGGGCCCGGAGCGGTTTGGGACCCAACAGAAAAGGCGCCCCGCCGCGATCGGGCGAGGCGCCTTGGAGCCAACGACCGGACTCGAACCGGTGGCCTGTCCCTTACGAGGGGACTGCTCTACCAACTGAGCTACGTTGGCGCGTCGATCCGGGACAAATTTCCCGGTATATTTTCCGAGAGAGTACTCACGGGCGGCGTTTATCCAGGATCCCACCCACCCGCGCTTTCACGTCCGATTAACGATCGCGCCAATCTTTAATTGGCTGATCTCTGATTGGCCAATCTCCGATTGACTGATTCCCTCCTCGACTGACCGGCGCCTTCGGCCGCCCTGAGGGCCGCCCTCTCGATCGGCCGCTCCCCGCCCCACACTGCCGACATGATTGGACTCGACGGGATCACCAAGCGCTACGGAACGGAGGTGGCGGTGCGGGACATCTCGCTGGAGATTCCGTCCGGGCAGACAACCGTTCTGATCGGCCCGTCGGGGAGCGGCAAGTCGACCCTCCTCCGCCTCATGATCGGCCTCACCCGGCCGGACACCGGCACAGTAACGGTCGAGGGCCGGCGCCTCACGGCGTCGAACGTGCGGGGCCTGCGCCACCGGATGGGGTACGTGATCCAGGAGGGCGGCCTCTTTCCCCACCTGACGGGGCGGGCCAACGCCGCCCTGATGGCCCGTCACCTCGACTGGGCGGAGGCCCGCATCGACGCTCGGATCGAGGAGCTGACGGAACTCGTGCAGTTGGCGCCGGACCGCCTTGCCCAGTACCCGACCGAGCTGTCCGGCGGCCAGCGCCAGCGGGTGAGCCTCATGCGGGCCCTGATGCTCGACCCCGACGTGCTGCTGCTCGACGAGCCGCTCGGCGCCCTCGACCCCATGATTCGGTCCGACCTCCAGGACGACCTTCGCGGCATCTTTCGTCGCCTCGGCAAGACCGTCGTCTTCGTCACCCACGACATCGGGGAGGCCGGCTTCTTCGGCGACCACGTGGTGCTCCTGCACGATGGGGCCGTCGAGCAGCGCGGCCGGATGGCAACCCTCGTCGACCACCCAGCCTCCGCGTTCGTGACCGAGTTCATCCAGGCCCAGCGCGCCCCGCTCGAACACCTCGGGGACGAGGATCGAGAATAGAGAGTCGACCCGGAACTGTCTTCCCTCCCTCCTATGAGCGTGTTCGCGATCCTCGATTCTCGCCCCTCGCCCCTCGCCTCTCGCCTCTCCCCCCTCGCCCCTCGCCTCTCGGTCCTCGTCCTCCTGGCAGCTCTGTTCGCGACGCCGGCCCCGGCGCAGGAGGTGGATTCGACGCTCACGGTCGGCTCCAAGAAGTTCACGGAGAACGTCATTCTGGGCTGGATGGGCACCCACCTGCTACGGGCCGAGGGCCTGTCGGCCACCCACCGCGAGGAACTGGGCGGCTCCCGCTTCCTGTGGGAGGCCCTCGTCCGCGGCGACATCGACGCCTATCCCGAGTACACCGGCACGCTCCGCCAGGAAATTCTCGCCGATCGGTCCATTCCGCCCTCGCTCGACAGCCTGCGGGCCGTTATGGCCGAGTACGGGGTGGGCGTGACCGCTCCTCTCGGCTTTAACAACACCTACGCCCTCGGGATGCGGGCCGACCACGCCGACTCGCTCGGCATCGAGACGATCGGCGACCTGCGGGCCCACCCCAATCTCCAGCTCGGCTTCTCGAACGAGTTCATGGACCGGGGCGACGGATGGCCCTCCCTGCGCCGGGCGTACAGCCTGCCGCAGTCGGCCCAGGGCGTCGACCACGACCTCGCCTACCGCGGCCTCGCCAACGGGCAGCTCGACGTCATCGACCTTTACTCGACCGACGCCGAGATCGAGCGCTACGACCTCCGAATCCTGGCGGACACGAAGGAGCACTTTCCGGCCTACGAGGCCCTCTTTCTGTACCGCCGCGACCTCCGGACGCGGGCCCCGGCCGCCGTTGCCGCCCTCAAGCGGCTGGAGGGGCAGATCCCCGCCAACACCATGCAGCGCCTCAACGCCCGCTCCAAGGTCGACCAGGAGGACGAGGGGCAGGTGGCGGCCGACTTCGTCAACCAGACGCTCGGGCTCGCCGCCGCGGCCGACACCGACACGCGCCTCCAGCGCCTGCGCCGCTACACGGCCGACCACCTCGTGCTCGTCGGGCTCTCGCTCGGCCTCGCCATCCTGTGCGGCATCCCGCTCGGCATCGTGGCCGCCAAGCGGCGGATCCTGGGGCCCGGCATCCTGCTGGTCGTGGGCGTCATCTACACGATCCCGGCCCTGGCCCTCCTGGCGATGATGGTGCCCCCGCTGGGGCTGGGGCGCGTGCCGGCCGTCACGGCCCTCTTCCTCTACAGCCTGCTGCCGATCGTGTGGACGACGTACACCGGCCTGAAGGACCTGTCGCCCCCGCTGATGGAGTCGGCCGAGGCGCTGGGCCTCTCAACGGGGGCCAAGCTGTGGCGCGTGGAGCTGCCGCTGGCGGCGCGCTCGATCATAGCGGGCGTCAAGATCGCCGCCGTCATCAACATCGGCGCCGCCACGCTCGGGGCGCTCATCGGGGCGGGCGGCTACGGGCAGCCCATCCTCACCGGCATCCGGCGCGCGAACCTCGGCCTCATCCTGGAGGGGACGGTGCCGGCGGGTGTGCTCACCATCATCGCCCTCGGCCTCCTGGAGCTGCTGGAGCGCGGGCTGCTGCCCCGGTCGATGCGGTCG
>JAZKTD010000209.1:0-6313 GCA_036625705.1 Salinivenus sp. | reverse complement strand
CACGCCTACCTCTTTCACGGGCCGGACGGCGTCGGCAAACGCGCCGTGGCCCTCGAGATGGCGCGGGCACTCGAGTGCACCGAGCAGGTCGAGGAGGCCTGCGGCCAGTGCCCGGCCTGCCGCAAGACCGCCCGGATGGTGCACCCCGACGTGCACGTGCACCTCCCGCACCCCTGGAGCGACGAGGCCGACCGGGACGAGGAAGACATCGGCAAGCGCATCCAGCGGCTCGGCGAGAACCCCTACGCCACCGTCGACTTTGCCCGGCGGCCCTCGCTCTCCGACCCCACCGAGACCTCGAACAAGCAGGTGCTCTACCGGATCGACCAGGTGCGGGAGGACCTGATCAAACCCATGAGCCTGTCGAAGGGCGAGGGGCAGTACAAAGTCAACATTCTCACCGACGTGGAAAAGATGCGGGACGAGGCGGCCAATGCGTTCCTGAAGCTCCTCGAGGAGCCGCCTCCGGACACCATTTTTCTGCTCACGACCGACCGCCCCGAGCAGCTGCTGCCGACGATCGTCTCGCGGTGCCAGCGGCTTCGGTTCGATCCGCTGGTGCCGGAGGCCATCGAGTCCGCACTGGTGGACCGGGAGGCCATGGACCCCGACGCCGCGGCGATGCTCGCGCGGATGGCCGACGGCTCGTACAGCCACGCCCTCGAGCTGGCCCGGAGCGAGTCGCTGATGGCCAGTCGCGAGCTGGTCCTCAAGTACTTCCGGGCGGCGTACTCCCAAAAGGTGGAGTCGCTCAACGGGTGCATCCAGGAAATCAGCGGCCGGGGGCGCGAACAGGCCAAGACGGTGCTGCGTCTCATGCTCCGCTGGGTGCGGGACCTCATGCTCTACCGGTCGATGGGGGAGGACGCGCCGCTCGTCAACGTCGACCAGGCGGAGTCGGTGGCCCAGTTCTGCCGCAACCTGCCGGAGGCCGACCTGGAGGGCATGGTGGGACTGGTCGAGGAGGCAATGCACCTCGCAGAGCGAAACGTCCGGCTCCCGCTCGTGCTGACGGCCCTGGCCCAGGCCCTGGCCCGGGCGATGCGGGGGCGGGAGGCGGAGTCCCTGTACGTGCCCCTCCCCGACGCGGAGCTTCGGGCCTCTGCCTCGTCGTCGGGCTAGAGGGAGCCTGTCCCGCTCCGGCGTTGGGTCCGCTGCGCTGGTCCCGGTCCCGCAACGGGGAGGCTCCACGCAGGGCTCTCGAAAACGCTCCGCGGCACACCACGCACTGCCCGGCGTACGGGATCGAGTGGACTCGGATGTGCTTCGCCCAACCCCCCGCTGGATCTGTCTCTCAACTCGGCTCCGCTCCCATGTCGCCACGGATCCTCCGACTTCCTGCGGTGTGGCTCGTCGCGGCCCTTCTGATCGGGGTCGCCGGTCGACCGTCCCTCAGCCACGCCCAGCGCACCGACTCGACCGCGCTCGACAGCGCCCTCGTCCGCGTCGACGAGATGCGGGGCGGAGGGCAGTTTCGGGATGCGCTGTCCCGCCTCAGCGAGCTCCGCTCGGAGCATGGCGACCAGGTCGAGATTCTCTGGCGCATCTCGATGACGCGGGCGGACGTCGGCAAGACCGCCGACAGCGACGGCGCGGCCAAGGAGCATTACCGAGAGGCCCTCAGGCTGGCCGAGACCGCCCTCACCGTCGACGCCTCCAACGCCCATGCCCACCTTGCGCGGGCGGTGGCGGAGGGCCGTCTCGCCCTCGGCGCCGGCACGCAGGAGCGGGTGCAGCGCTCGCGGGCCGTCAAGACGCACGCCGACCGCGCCATCGAGATCAATCCCAATCTGCCGGGGGCCTTCCACGTCCGCGGCCGGTGGCACCGGGAGGTTGCCGACCTCAACTTTCTGGAGCGCACCCTCGTGCGCACCGTCTACGGCGGGCTGCCGGACGCCTCCTTCGAGCAGGCCGTCCGGGACTTCGAGCGCGCCCTCGAGCTGGAGAACGTCCGGTTCCACCACCTGGAGCTCGCGAAAACGTACCTCAAAATGGACCGTCCCGCCGACGCCCGCACCCATCTGCAGACCGTGATCGACCTGCCGGCCCGGGAGCCGTTCGCTCAGCGGTACAAAGAGGAGGCGCAGGAGCTGCTCGATGAGCTCTCGTAGGCCCCATTACCAGTGGGCGGTGCATCACCGATCCGTAAAGAAGCCCGAAGCCCCCAGTTCCTGCCGGCCGGATGCACGGTCCGCCTCTCTCCGGGGAAGAGAATTGATGCTTTCGCACGGAGAGGTCACATCGGGGCCGGAACGCCCGGCGGCATCGCCAATGCGACATCTCTCTGTTCAAGTTTTCAACCTCCCATCTCGGAATGCCCTACTCCGCCGAAATTAGCCGCCAGCAGCCGACGGCCTTTCTGTTCCTGCTCGACCAGTCGGCCTCGATGCAGGACGCCTTCGGCGGCGCCGAGCAGACGGGCGACGCCGCCCCGAGCAAGGCCCGTGTGCTGGCCGATACCGTAAACCGGCTCCTTCAGAACCTTGTGCTGCGCTGCGCCAAGGAAGAGGGCGTGCGCGACTACTTTCACGTCGGCGTGATCGGCTACGGCGAGCGGGTGCAGCGCCTCATCCAGCCGGCCGGGAATGGGGAGACAGGAACGGGCCTTGTGCCCATCAGCCACCTGGCCGACCGGCCGCGCCGGATGGAGCAGCGGGTCAAAGAGGTCGACGACGGGGAGGGGGGCACCACCGAGCAGCGCGTGAAGGTGCCCATCTGGTTCGACCCGCAGGCCAAGAACGGGACGCCGATGTGCCAGGCGCTCGACCTCGCGGCCCAGACGGTCCGTGGCTGGATCGACCAGCATCCCGGCAGCTTTCCGCCGGTGGTGCTCAACGTCACCGACGGGGAGGCCACCGACGGCGAGCCGCTCCGCTACGCCCAGCAGCTCCGGGAGTTTGCGACCGACGACGGGGAGGTGCTTCTGTTCAACGTGCATCTGTCGGAGTCGGAGGCGACGCCCGTCGAGCTGCCGTCGAGCCGGGCCGAGTTGCCCTCTCAGGACGAATACGCGGAGACGCTCTTTCAGATGTCGAGCCGTCTGCCGTTCTCGATGCGGTCGGCGGCCGAGCAGGAGGGATACACCGTCGACCTCGACACCCGGGGGTTCGTGTTCAACGCCGACCCGACGGCCCTGGTCGCGTTTCTGGAGATTGGGACGCGGCCCAGCAACCTGCGATAGGCCGCGACGGACACGGCCTGCGGGTTTTTATGCCGTTATTGCAAAACCCCTCTTCCGCTCCGGAAACGTCCCGACTGCCAGTGACGTCCAGAGCTTGTCGGGAACCGGTCCCCCTATCATTCTCGGCAGCCATGCCGCCCACAGTTGTCCATCGGATCCTCGCGGTCCCCAAGGCCGGAAGCGACGCGGCCTCCGAAGACGCCGCCGACGCCCACGTCGAGGGGTGGCCGGTCCGCGCGGCGGTGGCCGACGGGGCCACCGAATCGGCGTTTTCGGGGCTCTGGGCCCGGACCCTCGTGGGCGAGCTTCTCGCCCGGTCGTCAATGACGGCCGAGGCGTTCGAGGCGGCGGTAGAGGTGGGACGAGCCGAGTGGGCCGCGGCGGTCGCCAGTCGGCTCGACGACCGCCCCTGGTACGTGCGCGCCAAGGCGGAGGAGGGGGCCTTTGCCGCCGTTCTGGGCGTGACTCTCCACGAAGACGGCGTGTGGACGGGACTTTCCGTCGGGGACTGCTGCCTCTTTCACCTGCGAGACGGGGCCGTCATCGCCACCTGGCCGTACGAGGATCCCGACGCGTTTACCCACCGGCCGTCGCTGGTGTCCAGCCGGCGGACCCGTCCGGTGCCGGCCCCGCGGGCCACCACCGGCGACTGGGAGCCCGGCGACGCGCTGCTTCTGGCCACCGACGCCGTCGCGGCCTGGCTCCTCCGGCGCGATGCGGCCTCTGTGCTCGACGCCGACCCCTCGGCGTTTGGCCGGGCCGTGCAGACCGCCCGGGACGAGGGGACCCTGCGCAACGACGACGCGACGCTCCTCGTATTGACGATCGACGACGCGGCGCGCCCGTGACGCAGGGCGTGCCGACCCGAGACGCCTTCGCCCCGAGACGCCCGTACGACTCATGTCGGACTACCCGACGCCCAGCGACTACCAGGAGGCGGTGCAGATGCCGGCCGTCGCCTTCCGCGACCCGACGCTTCAGGACGCGACGCCCCGAACCAACGTGCTTGGCCTCCCGCAGCCGATCACCGGCGCGTTCGCGGCGGTCTTTCCCGTGACGACGAGCACCGATCGTCGCTACGCCGTGAAGTGCTTTCTGAACGAGGTGCCGAAGCAGCAGGCCCGCTACGAGGCCGTCGCCGAGCACCTGACGTCCGTGGACCTCGACGCCCTCGTGGACTTCGACTACCAGCCGGAGGGCATTCGGGTGGCCGGGGCGGACTATCCGCTGCTCAAGATGGAATGGGTGGAGGGCACCGTCCTGAATCGCTTCGTGGAGGAGCACCTGGACGCCCCCGACGTGCTCGCGACCCTGGCGGCGGCCTGGGCCGACCTCATGGCCGATCTCGAGGCGCGGGACCTGGCCCACGGCGACCTCCAGCACGGGAACGTTATGGTCCGGACGTCCGACGACGGGCTCCGGCTCTCTCTCGTCGACTACGACACCATGTACGTGCCGGCGCTCGACGGGTGGCGCAGCGCCGAGGTGGGCCATCGGAACTACCAGCATCCCGACCGCACGGACACCGACTTCGGGCCCCATCTGGACCGGTTCCCGGGGCTCGCCATCTACGCGGCGCTCCGGGCCTGCGCGGTCTCTCCGGACCTCTGGGCGCGCTACGACACCGGGGAGAACCTGCTCTTCCGCGACGCGGACTTCTACGACCCGGACCGCTCGGCCCTGTTCGACGCCCTGAGCGGCCTCGAGGAGGTCTCGGCCCTTGCGGAGGCCCTGCACACGGCCTGCTACGTCGAGCCCGCGGACGTGCCGCCCCTGAGCGAAGTGCGGTCCGGGCGGCTGGCGCCCGCGGCCGTGTCGGTCGCCCGCTCCCGGGCCCGTCGGCGCACCTCCGCCGATGAGGAGCGACACGGGCTCGCGCGGTGGACGCTGCCGGGCGTCCTGGCGGTTGTGGGCCTCTGCGCCGGGCTCGCAGCGGCGGGGCGGCCCGTCCCGGCGGTCGGCATCGGCGCGGTCGCTGCGATCGCAGCGGGTCTCTGGATGGGCCGTCGGTACCGGCGGCTGTCCCTCGTCCGGCGCCGCCGTCGGCTGCGACAGGAGGAGGCCCGCTTCACCGAGGCCATCCGCGGCCTCGAGCGGGAGGTGGAGAGCCTGCAGGAGAAGCGGGACGCGCTCCGCAACTCCATCGACGAGCGGCGTGCCCAGCGGCTGGAGGAGGTGCAGCGGGAGGCGCTCCACGACCGGCTCAAGCACCACTTCATCGGGGAGGTGCGGGAGGTCGAGGGCATCATCCACAAGCACGTGGTGCGGCTGAAGGCGGCCAACGTCCGCACCGCCGCCGAGGCCACGCCGGACGCCGTCGAGGAGGTCCGGCGCATCAGCGACGAGGCCCGTGCCCGCATCAACATGTGGCGGGCCGCCCTGGTGCGACGCTACGAGGACGAAATCCCCGAGTCGTTGTCCCCGGCCGAGGAGCGGCGGCTCCGTCGCTACATCGACCACCGGGTGGAGGACCTCGACGACCAGGTGGCCCGGACCAGAGAAAAGATCGAGGTCCAGAAGACCGAGCGGGAGCGGGTCCGCGATCGGCTCGACGACATGCCCCGCCTGACATTCGGGACCTACCTGCAATATCTGCTGCGGCTCGGGTCGCTCCCCGAGGCCGCGGAGGGGCCGCCCGCCCCGTCTGCTCGGACCGAGCCCTCGGACCCGACGCCGGAGCCCGTCCCGGAGCCAGCGACCGACGACCGGGACTGGTGGCAGCGCTCGTAGGCGTCCCCGTCCGGATCAGGGAGAGGGCGCCTCTTCTTCGTCGGCGGAGGGGGCCGGGCGCGTCTCCCCGAACCAGCGCGGCGGGTCGTAGCCGTGTCCCCCCCACGGGTGGCAGCGGGCGAGGCGGTACACCGTGAGGACGAGGCCGCGCAGCGCCCCATACTCCTTAAAGGCCTGGATCGCGTACTCGGAGCAGGTCGGGTGAAACCGGCAGGTGCGGCCCAGGTGCGGCGAGAGGATCAGCTGATAGACCCGGACCAGGCCCATCAGCAGTCGCCGCGGAAGTCGATATAAAAACTGAAGCAGGTCTCGCATCGGGACGAGGGAGTGAGGCCGCCGTTTAGGACTAGAACAGTACCAGGGCCTCGTAGATTCACCGAGGGCCCCTTTCGGCGTACTTCA
>JAZKTD010000208.1:0-6326 GCA_036625705.1 Salinivenus sp. | reverse complement strand
CTACAGCGGCCCGGTGTCCTCCTTCCGGCGGCCCTGAAACAGCCGCTTCTGCTCGAAAATCCGGCGATTCGTCTCGACGTGATCGCCGAACTTCTCGACCCGCTCCCCGCGCAGGGCGTCGGCGTGCTCGTCGAAGTAGGCCTGCAGGGCCGCGCGGTCGCGCACCTGGTAGTGAATGGTCCATTCGCGGGGATCGGTGGCGTCCTCGTCCTCGGGCACGGCGCCGCCGTCGTCGTGGCGGGTGAACCAGACGGCGGCCTCAAAGCCGTCGAGGTCGAGCATCTCGCGGACGTGCTCGCGCAGCCAGGGGCTGTAGCGCGGGGCGGCCTCCCCGTCGACGGTGTGGTTGACTTCGTAGATGAGCATGGTGCCGGAGCGGTGGTGAGCGGGACGAGTTGGGCGTTGAGGAGCATCCACGGCACGTATCCGGACCGGAACCGACAGGGTCCGGCCGGTGCGGGCAAATTGCGCAAAGATCTCGTGGAGGGGGCGGCGAAGAGCACAGTGGACGCGGCGGGCGGAGGCGCATCGACGAGGAACACGGAGGAGGCAACAGGGGGGACAGGACTGGTGAACCGTGCCCACCCCAACTGAATATCAATGACCGGAGCCTGTGGCGGCACGGGCCGGGGCCCGGCCTCTCACACCGGTCTCCAGCAAAGAGCAGATCGGCCTCCGTGGCGCCTGGCGCCGGGGCCGGTCGCTCCCCGGTCGGTCTGGGGCAGGGGCTGTTCCCTTTCTCCTCGCCCGCCACCGGGGAGGAACACTCGACCGGCCGGTCTCCCTCGCTCCTCGCTGACGCTGTTCTCGCTCACGTTCCCCCACTCTTCTCCCATGGATGTTGGATTGATCGGACTCGGTGCAATGGGAGCGCCCATGGCGTGGAATCTTCACGACGCCGGCCTCCTCGCATCCGTCTACAACCGGACGTCCGCGAAGGCAAAGCCGTTTGCCGACCGCGGCGTGCCCGTCGCCGCCTCGCCCGCGGACCTCGCCGAGCAGGTGGAGGTAATTGTCGTGATGGTCACGGCCGACGAGGCGCTGCACGCGGTGCTGGAGGGGCCGCAGGGCGTCCTGGGCGGGCTTCCCCCGGACGCTATTGTCGTCAACACGAGCACCGTGTCGGTCGAGGCCACCGAGCAGGCCGCGACCGCCGTCGAGGCGGCGGCAGGCCGGTTCGTGGACGCCCCGGTGAGCGGCACGGTGGGCCCCGCCGAGGAGGGCACCCTCACCGTCCTGGCCGGGGCCGCCCCTCCCCTTCTCGACGAGGTGCAGCCGGTGCTCGAGGTCGTCGGGACCCCCGTCGTGCACTGCGGGGAGGTCGGCACCGGCACGAAAACGAAGCTCTTTACCAACCTTCTGCTGGGCAATCTCATGCAGGCGTACGCGGAGGCGCTCGTCTTCGGGCAGCAGCACGGCCTGTCCCTCGACCACATGCAGGACGTCATCGACGCGAGCCCGGTGGGCGCCCCGCTCTTCGGCTACAAGGGGCCGGTCGTCGAGGAGCGCGACTTCGAGAAGCAGTTTCCCGTCGACCTCCTGCTGAAGGACCTCGACCTGATCGCGCAGGCCGCGGAGCGGCGGGGGGTGTACCTGCCCCAGACGGCCGCCACCCGCGAGGCCGTCAACGGCGCGAAGGCCCTCGGGCACGGGGACGAGGACATGGCCGCGGTCCTCAAGCTCCTCGAGGCGGTCTCCGGGACCACGGTGGGGGGCGACGGCGACGAGGCGTGACGGTCTCAGAACCTGTTTTAATTTATGATCGGCTTCACAATCGTGACCGGCCTCTCCGCACGAGATGCCGAATCGAAACGATGACAATCAGAACTCCGGTTGCTCTACACGAGTGTGCGGTCGTTACGTCCCTGCAGACCTGGACGCCTGAAATTAAAACAGCTTCTCAGCCCCGCTCTCCCGGCGACCTATACCAGCAGGGCGAGCCGGCGGGCCGGGCGCGTGACGGCGACGTAGAGGAGGGCCTGTCGCTCCTCGCCCCGGCAGGCCTGCAGGTCGCGGTGGTCGACGAAGACGGTGTCGAAGGTGGAGCCCTGCGCCCGGTGCACGGTCGTCGCGTACGCGTAGTCGACCCGGGCGAAGCGCTCACGGAGCTCGTAGTAGCGGTCCCACTTCGAGCCGTCCTCCGTGGCGGCCTCGCGGCGCTTCTCGAGGGCGTTCTCGTAGCGCTCAAACTCGTCCTCGTGGAGCACGTAGGCGGTGCGCGTGAGCCCCCGGCCCGGCGTGCGCACCTTTAGCTTCCACGTTTTCCACTCGCTTTGATCGTCGGCCTCGAAGGTGTCGACGGTGGCCGTCTTGACCCGCACCTCCTCGCTGTTGGTGAGGCGGGGGACGCCCTCGTGGAACCACGTTTCGGTGGCCACCAGCCACTCCCGTTCGACGAACCGGTCGGCGTCGGTCCCGTACCGGGCGGTGCGGATCTCGCGGTTGTAGCGGCGCACCGTCTTGTTGCGGTACGCAAGGAGGCGGGCGTGGGTGGCGTCCGCCTGGAAGGCGTCGGTGTCGAAGGCCCGAAGGACGCTGTCCAGGAACTCGTCCCGGTTGCGGGTGATGGCCACGCCCTGTCCGTTCTCGAACGTGCTGCCGAAGCGGCCGTCGGCCTCCGTCCGGATCTGGGTGGCCAGCTCCAGGATCGGGTTGTCGGCCGCCTGGCGGTGGATCGTCTCCAGGGTCGGCCCCGGCACGTCGAGGGCGGGCGACGGGTCCTCGTTGACGGGCGGAAGCTGGGCGGGGTCGCCCACGAAGAGCCACTGCACGAAGCCCGAGGTGTCTTCGATGTGCTGCCACTCCTCCCGCCCGATCATGGAGGCCTCGTCCACGATCACCACCCCTTCGGTGAAGTCGCAGCCCTCGTCGTGCACGAGCTCGTACTCGCCGTCCTCCGTGGGCGAGAGCCGAAGGCCCAGAAACGAGTGGAGCGTCTGCATCTCGACGGGGGCGTCGCCGAGCTCTTCACTCAGGACCTGCACGGCCTTGTGGGTGGGGGCGCAGACGGTGACCGTGCAGTCCTCCTCCACCAGCTGCTCGACCAGGCGGCTCACCAGGAAGGTCTTGCCCGTCCCGGCGTAGCCGCGCAGGCCGGTGTACCGCTCCCCGCGGGCGAGTCGGTCGTAGACCGCGTCGTAGGCGGCCTGCTGGTCGTCGGTAAAGGGGGTGTCGGTGACGGGGGCCATCGGGGACGGGCGACGCCCCCGGCGCAGCGCCGGGCGGACGTCGGGGCGGAGGCGGTGAGAGTCGAACTACGAGGACGGCGATTCGGCGGCGACGGACGCCGGGGCGGCCTGCGTCTTCGCGAGCCGCGTGAGGTGCCGCCGAAACTGCCGCATCACGAACAGGTGCACCTGCGCCTGGGTGCTGTTGTAGATCGCCCAGGGCAGGCGCGGGGAGAAGTCGTGGATGGCCGACAGGACCGCGTCGCCACCCAGCACCTGCCGAAATTCGAGACGGCCGGATCGTTCCCCGTCGCCGGCCAGCAGCCCGCCGGTGACGTAAAAGAGCTGCCGGCCCTCGGGGCTGCGATCGGCGGCAAAGCGGAGCGTAAGGAGCGTGTGCCCGGTCGGCCCCACCTGGAAGTGGGCCACGCGCCCGTGCTCGACGCGCACCCGGAGGAGGGGCCACCCGAAGCGCGGGAGCCACCGCAGATACTCGTTGGCCACGTCCCGGACCGTAAACTGGGGCGGACACGGCATGCGCTGCACCGACCGGGCCACGCTCTGATCCCGGATCAATTCGTTCTCGCGGGGCCGCAGCTCGTCGCGGGGATTGGGCAGGGGGCGCCCGCGGTCGTCGACGGCGGCCTCGACGGCGTCCTCGAAGGAGGTGGCGTCCTGCTGGAGCCACGACTGCATCGCATTCGGCTGCACGCGCGTCTGGTAGCGCAGGCTGTCGACGATCGGGCTCACGAGGGCCCACGGCACGCCCCCGAAGAGGCGCACCCAGAGCTTCGAGAGGCGGGGCGACTCCATGGGCACGGTCACGGTGCGGCGCGTGAGCCCGAGGACGTCGGCCGTCCGCAGCAGCATCTGGCGATAGCTCATCACGTCGGGCCCGCCGACGTCGTAGGTGGCGCCGTAGGTGGCGTCGTTGCCGAGGCATCGCTTCAGTCCCCGCACGACGTCCTGGAGCGCGATCGGCTGAGTGACCGCGCGGGTCCAGGACGGAAGCACCATGGCGGGCAGGCGCCGCACCAGGTTGAGCAGGAGCCGCAGCCACGTGCCCCCGGCGCCGACGATGAGGCCGGCCCGAAGGGTCGTGAGCGGCACGCTGGTCGAGCCGAGGGTCGCCTCCACCTCCAGCCGGCGGCGAAGCGGAAAGGGAAGATCGGGCTCCTCGTCCGGCACGAGGGCCCCGAGGTACAGGATCTGCCCGACGCCCTGCTCCTCGGCCGCCCGGGCGAAGTTGTCGGCCTGCAGCAGGTCGAGGTCGGCCACGTTGCCCTGCGTGAGGCGGGCGGACGGGAGCATCGAGTGGACGAGATAGATGGCGTAGTCGGCCCCCTCGAGCCCGTCCCGCACCGCGTAGGGATCGAAGAGGTCGCAGTGCCGCCACGTCGCCCCGGTCGTCGAGGTCGCGTTGACGCGGGCCCGGACCGGCGACCGCGTGAGCCCGACGAGGTCGTACTCGTCGGCAAGGGCCCGGCGCACCGCCGTCCCTACGAACCCGGTGGCCCCTGCAATGGCTACCGTCGGGCGATCGGACATACCGGTCCGCACATATATGTTCGAAGATGATTAGGGCCCCAACGACTGCCTCAACTCTCGCACAGCGCAGCCTTTCCGAGCGGTCGCACTTCCTCACAGATCGGTAAACTCGTCTCGGGGCCCGGCACGACGTCGGCGACGAAGGTCGGGAACGCCCTCGTCCGGCAGGGGCCCACACGCAGCAGGGGCGCACCGTCGTCCCAAAAAGAAAAAGTCCGCCCCGAGGGCGGACACGATGGGGCGGGCACCCCGGGTCGGGACCGAAAGGGCGGAGAGGGGGGGATTCGAACCCCCGAAACGGCGCTAAACCGTTTACTCCCTTAGCAGGGGAGCGCCTTCGACCGCTCGGCCACCTCTCCGTGTTCGTGTTGGTGATATGCCACGGGCTCGACAGTGTTGCAGCCGCGAGGCGACGCGCGCCCTGCGGCCCCCGGTCCTCGTCGGGAGATTACTCCGAGTCCGAGAGCGCCTCGGCCCCGCTCGCGATGTCCAGAAGCTCCATCGTAATGGCGTTCTGCCGGGCCCGGTTGTACTCGAGGGTCAGGTCCTCGATGAGCTCCTCGGCGTTGGACGTGGCGTTGTCCATGGCCACCATGCGGGCCCCCTGCTCGGCGGCATTCGACTCGAGGAGGGCGCGCCACATCTGATAGTACAGGTAGCGCGGCACGAGCTCGTCGAGCAGCCCGCGGGCGTCGGGCTCGAAGAGGTAGTCGACGGCCTGGCCATTCTGAGGGAGGTCGAAGAGATCGGCCTCCTCCTTCATGGCCGGCGTCTCGAAGCGCTCCTCCGGGATGGGCAGCAGCGGCTCCACGATCTGGTTCTGGACGATGGTGTTTTTGAACTCGTTGTAGACGAGCTTCACCTCACCCCAGATGCCCCGCTCGAAGCCCTCGACGGCGTCCTGAATGATCTGCCGCGCCACGTCGAACGAGAGGCCGTCGAACACGCCCTGGTAGTCGCCCACGAGCCGGTGGTCCCGTTTCTGGAAGTGCCGATGGCCCTTCTCGCCCACGCAGAGGAGGAAGAGCTCATCCTGCCGGTGCGTCCCCGGGTACTCGGTCTCGATCAGGTCCTCGGCGGTGTTGATGACGTTGCTGTTGAACGCGCCGCAGAGGCCCCGGTCGGCCGTGACGACGATTACGAGCGCCCCCTCCGCTTCCTCCGGCGCCTGGAAGAACGGGTGGGCCGTCGGGTCGAGCTCGCTCTTCAGGTGGCTGATGAGCTCTCCGATCTTGTAGGCGTAGGGCCGCGTCTGGAAGATGCGCTCCTGCGCCCGCCGCAGCTTCGCCGCCGCCACCATCTTCATGGCACGGGTCACCTGTTTGGTGTTCTCGACGGAGTCGATCCGGTTCCGAATTTCGCGAAGGTTCGCCATGGATCGGGCGGTTGAATGCAATCAGTGAAGCCGGGAACGAGGCGAGCAGGTCCGTTCGCGAGAGAAGGCCCCGTTCCGGCCTGCCGAAATCATGGTGCTGACGTCACGAGTTATGCGTCACGAGCAACGAGTTATGAGTCACGAGCACCGTTTCTAACTACCCTCCTCATGACTCGTGACCGATGACTCGTGACCGATGACTCATGACTCTTCAGGGCACAGCGTGGACCGAGGCA
>JAZKTD010000207.1:0-6338 GCA_036625705.1 Salinivenus sp. | reverse complement strand
TGTCCATCGCGGCGTAGCCGTCGGGCACCTCGTCGAGGCCGACGGTTGTGTCGAAGACCGGCGACGGGTCGAGCGTCCCGTCCAGGACGTCGTCCATCAGCTCGGGCATGTACGCCCGCACCGGCGCAAGGCCGCCCTGGAGGGTGATGTTGTCGCGGAAGAGCCGAAACATGTCGAGCCCCCCGTCCTCGGCCCCGAACGGGACGCCGACGTACCCGATGGTCCCGCCCGGGCGGCACACCCCGATCGCCGTCTCGATCGCCGAGGCCGCCCCCACGCACTCCATCACGTGGCGCGCGCCGCCGCGGGTCCTCTCCCGGACCTCGTGGACCGCCTCCTCGCCCCGGCTGGTCACGAGGTCCGTGGCGCCGAACTGCTCGGCCGTCTCGAGCCGGTCGTCGTGGTGGCCCATCGCGATGATGCGCTCGGCCCCGAGGCGCTGGGCGGCGAGGACGGCGCAGAGCCCCACCGCCCCGTCGCCGACGACCACGCAGGTAGACCCGGCCTCGACGCCGGCCGACACGGCCGCGTGGTGGCCGGTGCCCATCACGTCGGTCAGCGGGAAGAGGGCCCGCAGGAGCGACTCGTCCCCCTCCGCCCGCTCGGGCACCGTCATGAGCGTACCGTCGGCGTGGGGGGCGCGGACCGCCTCGCCCTGCGCGCCGTCGTGCTCGGCGGCCCACACGTTGCCGTGGACGCAGGAGGTGTGGAGCCCCTGCCGGCAAAACTCGCAGGTCCCGTCGCTGATGGAAAAGGGCGCCAGCACGCGGTCGCCCGGCTCCACCGAGCGCACCTCGCTCCCCACGTCCTCGACAACGCCCATCGGCTCGTGTCCCGTGCGCCAGCCCGGCTCGTAGTCCCGGTGCCCCCGGTAGAACCACAGGTCGGAACCGCAGATGGCCGTGCGGGTGATGCGCACGATCGCGTCGGTGGGCTCCTCAATTTTGGGGTCGGGCACGTCCTCGACGCGGATGTCTCCGGGCTCGTGGAAGACGGCGGCCTTCATGGGCGGCAAGGTGTGGGTGAGAGAGGGCGACGGGCGTGCTGCTGCACGGGATTTGTGCACGGCGGCGCCGGCCCCACGTTTCCGGCCGACGACAGAGCGCCGGTCGGACGCCCCCTCCGTGCCGACCGCTCCGCGCGATCGGTCGCCTACGGAAGCGTCACCTGTGCCCGATCGACGCCGCCGTTCGGGTGCCGGAGCACCACCTCGAGCGTATCGCCGGACTGCCCTCGCACCACCCAGGTCGTCCCCGTCCGCGAGCGGCCCGCCAGCACGCCGAGCCGCTCTCCCGCGAGGCGGCGCCCGCCCTGCACGCCGCGACCGGGCGCTGGACCTGACGGCTCAGCCCCGTCGGAACGCCCCACGGCGGGCGGTCCTCGGGTAGGACGCCTAGGTCGCACCGAAAGGGCTCATCTGAGGCGTACGACGGCCCCGGGGTGCCTGCCTCGGGGCCGTTTTTTTGTGGTCGCCAACTACCGGGTGCGGTCGGGCCGGAACGCCGCCGCCTCCGCCGCGCCCGCCGGCCCGACCGTGCCCCGCGCGGAATCACGGAGCGCCGCGGCGCGATGCAGCTCGCCGCGCGTCATGACCCACTCCACGTTGCGCGTGTTGCGGATGTCGACCAGGGGGTTGCCGCGCACCACGAACAGGTCCGCCCACGCGCCGACCTCGAGGACGCCGAGCCGGTCGCTCATGCCGAGGGCCCGCGCCCCGTTGACCGTGGCGATCCGCAGCGCGTCGGCCGCCGGAATGCCCGCCTCCACGAACGCCTGGAGCTCCCGGTGCACCCCGAACGGGGCGAGGTACTGGCCCCAGCTCGGGTGGTCGGTGCCCAGGGTGATGAGGTCTCCGGCCCCGGCCTCGTAGAACGCCTGGATGCGGTCGAGCTTCAGCTCAAAGATCTGCTGGAACCGGGAAACCGGATCCTGATAGTCCTCGGCGGAGAGCGCGGACCGCAGGTAGGGGGTCAGGTACTGCTGCGCGTCGGGCCAGTCCGCGTAGAGGGGCGCGTCGCGGGTGCCGTAGTAGCCGTAGGCCGTTATGGTCGCGTCGAAGAAGACGTCGTGCGCCCGAAAGTGCCGGGTAATGCGGTCGAACGCCGGAGCGTCGGGCGCGGCCGTCGGGAGCGAATCGTAGGCCGGGGCGCCGGCGGGGAGTTGCTCACCCCCCAGGAAGTGCTCGATGCGGTCGATGCCCATGTCGATGGCCGTTCGGGGATTCACGCTTTGGCCGTACCCGGAGCCGAGGTGGCCGGTCACGGTGGCGCCGTGCCGGTGGGCCTGCTCGATGAGCGCCCGGAGGAGCTCGGCCTGGATCCGCTTCGCCTTGAAGTGCCGGACGCCGCGGGCCGCCCACCGGTCCACCTCCCGACGGATGCTGGCGGGCGTGCGGGTGGTGTCCCATCCCGGCCGGGCCTGTCCGAAGTAGGGGCCCGACGTGAGGATGCGCGGGCCGACGCGATCGCCGCGATCGATGGCGCGGCGGACGCGGCGCATCTTTTCGGGCTGCAGCTCCCCGGCGGTAAACGTGGTGGTGGCCCCGTTGGCGAGGTACAGCAGCGGATACCCCTCGGTCTCCTCCACCCGCCCCTCACCGAAGAAGTCCACCGCGTAGTGGGCGTGCAGGTCGATGAAGCCGGGCAGGAGAACCTGGGTCGAATCGAGCCGGACGATGCGCGCACCGGTCGTATCGAGGTCGGTCGCGCCCCGGGCCACAATTTTCCCGGCGCGCACGACGAGACCGGGGTTGGGGCGCACCGCCCGCTCGGATACGTCGAACAGCTGCCCACCCCGAAACACGGTCGTCGACTGGGCCGGGGCCGGCGCGAGAGGGCCGACTACCCCGAGGAGGAGGACCAGCACAGCGACGAGGGAGCGGGGGCGAGACGGGAGCATGGGCCAGAGCCGATCGGGGAGCGAAAGAGTGCCCCCGCAAGCTAGGGACCACGGCCCGCGGACGCCAGTGGGTGTGCCCTCCTCTGCTCGATCTCGCCGGTGCCGAAACGGGGGCTGCTCCGATCTCTTCCGCCTGCGATGGGCCTCTCCCCTTCGAGGACGGGGGCCGGGTACCGGTCCGCACGCAGTGCGCTGACGGCGCGGACATCTATTCATTAATCATGTGCCCGTGGACGCGCGTAGGGCAGTCCCGGCCGGTCCGTCAGCCGCGCGCGTAGTTCTGCACGCCGGCCGACTCCACCATCAAGTCGAAGAGATCGGTGTTGCGGGTGAAGTGCCCGATGGCCTCGCTGCCCGGCCCGAGCGCCGCCAGCTCCACGTAGTCGGACGTGTGGTCGCCCCCGAGCCAGTTGACGGACGTGTAGTTGGCCTGGATGGCCCCGAGGAGCAGGTCCGGGGCGCTCTTCTTCCGGTAGGCGGCCTCGTACTGCCCCCGGAGGGCGTCCTGGATGAGCTCCGCCTCGTCCCGCGAGATCCCGATCTGCCAGGCCGTCTCGACCCGGTCCTGAATCTGCCGGTACGTGCTGTCCTCGTCGAGCGCCGACAGGATCCAGTCGTTGGTGTACTGGAAGTCGGCGAGGCGGTCGAACATCGGCGTCGACTCCGAGTACCGGTCGCCGGCCGCGTTAACCCCGGGATTGGCGTTGCCGTGATCGGTGGTGATGATGACGAGGGTGTCGTCGCGCCCCTCCACGAAGTCGAGCACCCGTCCGATGGTCTTGTCGAACTCGATCTGATCGTAGAGGAGGCCGGCGGTGTCGTTGGCGTGGGCCCCGTGGTCGACGCGCCCGCCCTCGATCTGCAGGAGGAAGCCGTCGTCGTTCCGGTCGAGCCGCTGGAGGGCCGCGTCGGTCATCTCGGGCAGCCGCGGCACCTCCTCCTGGTGGGCAGGGATGTTGCTGTGGTCGAGGACGTACGGGAGGTGGGTGTCGAAGAACGTCCCGAGAATGCGCCCCTCGCCCGCCCAGTCGTTTAGGTCGCTCCGGGTCGTTGCCACGGCGTATCCCTTGTCGCGAAAGCCCCCGAACAGGTCCGTTCCGTCCTCGCGGCGGCCCGAGTCGAAGTGGCGACGGCCCCCGCCCATGAGCACGTCGTACTCGCGCTCGAGGTACTGCGCGGCGATCTTGTCCTCGCTCCACCGCTCGGGCATGTTGATGCCGAACCCGGCCGGGGTGGCGTGCGTGATGCGGGTCGTCGTGACGAGCCCGGTGCCCTTGCCCGCGTCCCGCATGATCTCGAGGATCGTCCGGTACGCCTCCCCGTCCTCGCTCATGTTGACCGCCTCGTTGTGCACCCGGTGGCCCGAGCCCCAGGACGAGGCCCCCGCCGCGGAGCCGGTGACGATCGAGTTGGCCGCGGCCATGTCCATGAGGCCCCGCCGCACGCGGCCCTCCTCGTACAGCCGAATCCAGTTCGAGGGCCGGCCCTCCTGCCGGCGCCGTGCCAGGTCCGCCATCGTGAGGGTGCCGGCGCTCATCCCGTCGCTCACGAGAAAGATGACGTTGTCGGCGTCGCCCGGGGCGTCAATGCCGTCGGTATCGGTGCGGGACTGCCCGGACGCGGTCCCGGCCACCCCACCGGCCCCCAGGGCAACGGCTCCGAAGGCGCCCGTTTTCAAAAAATCGCGGCGAGAGGGCGAGTCGCTGTCGTGGTACGTATCGCTCACAGGGTGCAGGGCAATTGGTGGGGAGAGGGCGGGCGCACGGTCGGGCGCCCATCGCGGTACGAGAATGAAAGACACTAGGCGTACTGTTCGGCGTCGGGGCAGGATCCGTGCCCCCCTGTCCCGCCCGCGCCCCTCGGCATCGGGCTCCGGCGCCCACCGACGAGCCCGAGGAGCTGGTCCGCGAGTCGGCCTCACCGTTCGATCCGCGGATGGCGACCGGGCCCAGCCCGCCGGAGCCGCCCCGCCCTTCTTTTCTGTGACGTAATCGTGAAGACACTTAACACAAAATTACGGGCACGTGAACGCCCCCGTGCCGCCGGGCTCCGCGAGAAACGATCGGCGGGCGGCAGAGATCGTTGCGGTCCCTTCGAGACGGCCCTTTCCGCCTCTCTGGGGCGTCTGCCCCTGGGGGGACCGGCGTCCGTCCGGACTCGGAACGGCCGCGCCGGTCCGCGGCACGCCTTCACCGTCCCCGACCCGTCCCCATGTCTGTTTCTGCCCTGATCGCCGAAGACCACGACCTCACCCGTCAAGGCCTCCGTTCGCTGCTGACCGAGCAGTTCGGGGCCCGCGTCCTCACCTCGACCGGCGACGGGGCGGAGGTTTTCCCCCTGGTCGAGGAGCACCGGCCGGACCTGCTGGTGCTCGACCTGGGCCTGCCGCACCTCAACGGCCTGCACGTCCTCCAGAAGATTCAGACCCGGGACGTCTCTCCCCGGTCCGTGGTGCTCTCGATGTACTCGGACGAGGCCTACGTGCGGAAGGCGTTCGAGCTGGGGGCAGCGGGCTACGTGCTGAAGGGCGCCCCCCTCAACGAACTGACCACGGCCTTCCGCACGGCCCTCAACGGCAACCGCTACCTCAGCAGTGGCCTCCCCGACGGCCTGATCGAGCCGGCCCGGACCCCCGACGCCGCGCCCAACGATCGGCACAGCCGGCTCACCGATCGGGAGCGGGAGGTCCTCCACCTTACAGCCGAGGGCTACACCAGCAGCGAAGTCGGAGAGCGGCTTCGCATCAGTCCCCGGACCGTCGAGAAGCACCGGGAGAACATCCAAAACAAGCTGGACCTCCGCAACGTCGTGGAGATGGCCGCCTACGTGCACCAGCGCGGCCGTCCCGACGCGCCGTCGGCGCCGGTCCCGGCCCTCCGGGTCCGTGAGGCGTCGGAGGGGGCGCCGTAGCCGGGGGCGGCCGGAGCGATCGCCCCCTCGCCGCGCCCGCCGGACTCGGCCGGCCCTTCTGCAATCGTTTCCATTCTTGAGGGCCCGCGCCGGAACGACTCGCGCCCGGTGTCTCCCACCGCCCGAGGGAACTGTGCGCCACGCGGTCCGCGTACGCTGTGTGAAGAGAATTCGAAGGGGGCGTGCCCCACTCGGGCCTCGCCGCCCTCCGATGCGGCGTCCGCGTGCCAGCCTGCCCCCTCCCCACGATGTTCTCCCGACGTGCCGTGCCTCCGCCCCCGAGACGAGTCCTCGTGGGGAGCCTTCTGTGGCTTCTGCTCCTCTTCTGCGGTGCGGCCCCCGCCCAGGCCCAGGACCGAGGGGACGAGCCGACCGGGGCCGTGGGCGGATTCATCACGGACGCCGGCAACGGGCAGTCCCTGACCGGGGCCACGGTGGTCCTGCGCCGCCTTCCCGACACGACTGCGTCCTACGGGGAGGCGACGGACCAGGACGGGTTGTACCTCATCAGCGACCTGCCGCCGGGGCGG
>JAZKTD010000206.1:0-6349 GCA_036625705.1 Salinivenus sp. | reverse complement strand
GGCCGCCCCGCCGACTACCGCATGTGCTTGCGCCGGTTGCGCACGTAGTCCTCGAACAGAAAGGAGCCGAGGTCGTCGAGCTCCGCGTAGTAGGCCCGGCCCCGGTTGACCTCCGTGAGCTTGCGCACAAAGTCCTGCAGCCCCGGGTCGCGCGCAATCATGAAGGTGGTAATCCGGATGTCCTGGCGCCGGCAGATGACCCCTTCGTCGAGGACCTTGTTCACGATTTTCCGGTCCAGCCCGTAGGCGTTCCGGTACATCTCCCCGTCCTCGATGTGACAGCTGGGCTTGCCGTCGGTGATCATGAAGATCTGCTTGTTGCGGTTGTTGCGGCGGTGCAGGATGTCGCGCGCCCGCCGCAGCCCGGCCCGCGTGTTGGTGTAGTACGGCCCCACGTCGAGGTAGGGCAGGTCCTCGATGTCGATCTCCCAGGCGTCGTTGCCGAAGGCGACGATGTCGAGCGTGTCCTTCGGGTACTTGCTCGTGATGAGCTCGGCCAGCCCCATCGCGACCCGCCGGGCCGGCGTGATGCGGTCCTCCCCGTACAGCACCATCGAGTGGGAGAGGTCGATCATCAGCACCGTGGACATGGTGGCGTGATGATCGGTCTTGTGGACCTGGAAGTCGTCCCGCGAGAGGCCCCAGTCGTCTCCGAGGCCCGAGCGGCGGAAGGAGTTGGAGAGGGTGCCGGTGACGTCGAGCCGGGAGACGTCGTCCCCGAAGCGCCAGTCTCGCGTTTCGGGCAGGCGCTCGTCTCCCTCGCCGGTGTAGGGCGTGCGGTGGTCGCCCTGCCCGTGCTTCCGGAGCTCGCTGAAGATCTCATCGAGGGCCGACCGCCGGAGTGCCCGCTCGGTCTGGGCGGTAATCTCGACCTCGCCGGTCTCCTCGTCCTCCGAGAGGTACCCGCGCTTCTTGAGCTCGTCGATGAAGTCCTCGATCGTCTTGTCGGAGCCCTCGGTCAGGTCGTGTTCGTCGTCGAGCTGCCGGAGCCAGTCGAGCGCCTCCTCGGCGTCGCCGGCCGTGTGCTCGAGCAGGTCCTGAAAGAGGTCAAACAGCTCCTCGAACAGGGGCTTCTGGCTGCCGTGGCGCTCGGGATCCCATTCGGTATAGCGTAGGCGCATGGGCGGAGGACGTCCAGGGAGAAGGGATCGAAGTCAACAGTCAATTAACGCCGGACCAGCGCTGTTTGTTTGTGGGCGCGGGTGTGACGTATGGGCAACGTTCCCGCCTCCCGCCGGGCCCGCCCCTACGACCGCGAATACGGCTCCGAGAGGTAGCGCTCGGCCCGGTCGTGGACCCCGACCGGGTCGTCCATCGCCAGCACCGCCCGGTACCGCTGTTTGGCCTTCCGGCGCCGGCCCATCGCGTCGTAGACCATGCCTTCGTAGAGGGCGCCGAGGATGCGGAACCGGTTGTCCTCCTCGTCGCGGGCGGTGAGCGTGCCGAGTCGATCCAGGTGCGCGAGGGCCTCCTCGTACTGATCGTGGTAGAGCCGCCCGCGGGCGAGGTAGTAGCGAGCAATCTCCTCCATGTGCGCGTTGTAGCCGGCCCGCCCGTCCTCGGCCCGGGCCGCCACCTCGCTGAACACGTCGTGGGCCCGGTCCCAACGGCCCCAGCGCGCGTGGATCCGGCCCTCGAAGTTGTGGAAGTACGGGTTGTCGGGGTGGCGTTGCCGCAGTCGACGCACGTAGTGCCGGGCCTCCGCGTAGTCGTCCTCGTACAGGTAGTGCACCTGGGTCAGGTAGTACAGGGCCTCCGTCTTCACGTAGCGCCCCTGCTCGGCCGTTTGTTTCAGGAGGCGGAGGCCCCGTTCCCGGTCGCCGTCCGGGATCATCCACGTGAAGGTCTTCACCGCGGGGTACTCTTTCTCCAGGATTGCGGTGTAGTAGTCGTAGAGCCCCTTTCCGAAGACGTAGTCGCCGTTGTCCTCCGGGGCGATCTCGGCCACCCGGCGGGCCGGGCCGATGGCCTTGCGGCCGTTCTGGAGGGCCTGCCACCAGTTTCTCCGGTTGGACTCGAGGCGCGCCTTGAACCCGTGCGCCGCGCCCTTGAAGAGCAGCGCGTCGAAGTGATCGGGATTGTCATCCAGAATCTCGTCGCAGCGCTCGATGACCTCGTCCATCTTGTCGAAGAACGCCTCGTCGTGGGACGTGTCCGTCAGGTCGAGCATGATGGTCCACCACAGGTTGAGGCCCTGCAGGAACGGCCCGACCGGATGGTCCGGATAGCGGGCATCGATCTTCTGGAAGAGGGCCCGGGCCTTCTCGGACCGCATATCGTACAGCCGATTGAGGCCCTTCGCCCCCGTTTCCCGCACGAACGGGTCGTTGAGCACCGTCGAGAGCGACGAGTCGACGGCGGTCGGGCCCGCCGAGGTCTGGGCCCCGGAGGCCGTGGGCGTCCCGAGGACGACCAGCAGTCCGACGATCCCGGCGAGGAAGCGCAACGACATAGCACAACGGCCTATCGGTGGGAGAGGCGGTGCCTAACCATCGCCCCGAATCCGCTGTTCCTCCGTACACTGCGTTGGACGTGTCAGCGTTGGACGTTTTGGCGTTGAACGTTCCAACGTTGAACGGAAAACGTTGTACGCTCCTATTCTCCCTCGGCCTTGAGGCCCTGCAGGCTCTTTTCGGAGAGGAGGTTCGCGTCGTAGGTCTGCACGCGGCCGTTCTGCTCCCGGTGGCGCCGCCGGGCGATCTCGACCAGCCGACCGACCAGCTCCTCGAACGGCACGCCGGACGGCTCCCAGAGGTAGAAGGAGAAGGAGCCGGGGATGGTGTTGATCTCATTGAAGTAGAGCTGTCCCGACGACGGTCGGGACTCGTCGATCATGAAGTCGATCCGGACCACGCCCGCACACTCGAAGAGGTGAAACAGGCGGACGGCCATCTCCTGAATCTCCTCGGTCCGCTCGTCGGACAGCGGCGCCGGCACGATGCGGTCCTGGGCGGCCATCCCCTCCGGCCCGCCGTCCGCCGTCTTTGCCCCCTCCCCGTTGCTTTTGGCCCCGCCCTCGTCCTCGCCCATGTATTTGTCCTGGAAGGTGAGCACCTCGTCGTCGTCGGAGGCCGTCGGCTCCTCCAGCACGCTGGGCGTGGCCTCGTGGGCGTCCCCGAGCACCGAGCAGTTGATCTCGCGCAGCTCCTCGACGGCCCGCTCCACGATGACCTTGCCGTCGTAGCGGAAGGCGTCCTCGATCGCGGCGTCCAGCTCGGCGCGGGTGTCGGCCCGCCCGATGCCGATCGACGACCCGCAGCGGGCCGGCTTCACGACCATCGGGTAGCCGATCTCCGCCTCGCAGCGGTCCAGGCCCGCCTCCTCGCGGTAGGCCCAGTCGTCCTCGCGGAACGACACGAAGTCGACCACCGGGAGGCCGGCCTGCCGGCAGACGCGCTTCGACATCACCTTGTCCATGCCGAGGGCCGAGCCGAAGACGCCGGTGCTGGTGTAGGGCACGTTGAACGTCTCGCAGAGCCCCTGCAGCCCCCCGTCCTCCCCGGCGCCGCCGTGCAGGCCCAGCAGCATGACGTCGACGGGGATGCGCCGGGGCGGGTAGGCGAAGCGCGCCAGGGCGCCGGCGTCCCGATCCTCGAGGAGCTCCAGGCGCCCGTGCGGGGTGGGGCGGAGCGCCACGGGCACGGCGTCCTCGAGCAGGGCGTCGAGGTCGGCGTAGCGGTCCACGTCCAGGAGCGCCTCGCCGGTGTACCACGTCCCGTCCTTCGCGATGTAGAGGGGGACGGGGGTGTACCGGTCGCGGTCGAGGGCGGCGGCCGCCTGCAGGGCCGAGATGATGGACACCTCGTGCTCGGGCGCGACGCCGCCGAGGGCGACGCCGACGTTCAGGGAGTCGGTAGCCACAGAAGGAGGAGGCAGTTGATGACAGCAAAACGACGCGGCGGACGGGGCACTACTGCGTGGTCGACACCGGCTCGGGCGGCCTCGCCAGGTGGGCCTCTACGAAGTCGGTCAGCGTGCGGAAGAGATGCAGGCGCGTCGTGGCCCCGGCGAGGCTATGCGTCTTCTTCGGGTAGAGCATAAACCGGAACTGCTTGCCCGCCGCCTGCAGCGTGTCGATCATCTGGATGCTGTTCTGGGGATGCACGTTGTCGTCGAAGCTGCCGTGGGCGAGGAAGAGGGCCTGCTCCTCGGTCAGCCGGTCGGCGTAGGTCTGCGGCGCCCCCTGTTCGTAGCCGTCCGCGTTGGCCTGCGGGGTCGACATGTAGCGCTCGGTGTAGATGGTGTCGTAGTTGCGCCAGTCGGTGACGGGCGCGACCGAGAGGCCCGCCGTGAAGGTGGACGGCCCCTCGCCGGTGAGCATCGACATCAGCGTCATGTAGCCGCCGTAGCTCCAGCCCCAGATGCCGATCCGGTCGGCGTCGACCCACGCGGAGTCGGCCAGGGCCTGCGCGGCGGCGATCTGGTCGGCCGCCTCCGGCTGCCCGAGGCGCTCGTAGGGCACGTCCTGGAAGGCCTTGCCGCGCCCGCCGGTGCCCCGGTTGTCGACGCTCACCACGACCACGTCGTGCCGCCGGGCCAGGTACTGGTGCCACAGGTGCCGGGTCCCGCCCCACTGGTTGCCGACGGTCTGGGCGCCGGGCCCCCCGTAGACGTACATCAGCACCGGGTATTCCCGACCGCTGTCGGAATCGAAGTCGTTCGGCTTGACCGTGTACGCGTTGAGGGACGTGCCGTCGGCCGCCGGAAGGGTCGTGAACGTCGTCGACGGCAGGTCGAGGCGGTCGAGGCGGTCCTTGAGGGCGCCGTTGTCCTCGAGGGTCGTCACCGTCGTGCCGTCGGCCTCGTGGAGCGTCCAGGAGGGCGGGGTGCCGGCACGGGAGTAGGTGTCGATGTAGTAGCTCCGGTCCGTCGAGAGGTTGATGCTGTGCCAGCCGGGCCGCTCGGTGAGCTTCTCGGCGGGCATCGCGGCCTCGTGGGGGCCGAGCGAGAGGCCGGCCCGGTAGAGGTGCCGCTCGGTGGAGGTGTCCCGCGTGGCGGTGAAGTAGGCGGTCAGCGACTGCTCGTCGACGCCGTGGAAGGCGGTGACCTCCCAGTCCCCGTCCGTGATGGGCCCCAGCTCGGTGCCGTCGTTGCGGTAGAGGTAGGCGTGGTTGTAGCCGCTCCGCTCCGACAGGAAGATGAAGTGCTGTCCGTCGTCGAGGAACGTCAGCGTCTCGTCCTCGACGTCGAGGTAGGTGTCGTTCTCCTCCCGCAGGACGGAGGTCACGGTCCCCGTCTCCGGGTCGCCGTAGAGCAGGTCGAGCCGGTTCTGCCCTCGATTCAGCCGGTACATCCACACGCGGTGCCGCCCGTCGATCGTCGGGGTCCAGCCCATGCGGGCGAGGTACTCGTGCGGGTCGGTGCGCTCGTCCGACGGGGCGAGGCCGGGGTCCCACGTCTGCGTGTCAAAGTACTGGATGGCCTGGGGCTGGCCGGCCTGCGAGGAGTCCACGGCACTCAGGTCGACGACCCCGATCTTGATGTCACTGTTGACCTCTCCGGCCTTCGGGTACCGGAACCGCTTGTATTTGGGATAGCGGGTCGTGTAGTCGGTGAGGGCAAACTCGCGGGTGTCGGACTCGTCGAGCTTGAAGAAGGCAATGTGCTCCCCGTCGGGCCCCCAGCGCCAGCCGTCCTGCACCCCGAACTCCTCCTCGTAGACCCAGTCGAACGTGCCGTTGATGATGCTGCCGTCGCTCCCGTCGGTGGTGAGGGCCGTCTCTCGTCCGGTGGCCAGGTTCACCACGTAGAGGTTGCGCTGCCGGACGAACGCCACCTCCGTGGCCGAGGGATTGAACTTGGCGAACATCTGGTAGCCGTCGGTGCGGTCGGCCACCGGGGTCAGGGTCTGCGCAGACGGGTCGTAGACGTAGTAGAAGCCCTTCGTGTTGTCCCGCCACACCTGCTTCGAGTCGGTGTAGATGAGCACCTTGTCGCCCTCCTCGCTGAACTGGTAGTCCTCGATCGGCACCACGCGCCCGACGTCCTCGGCGTACAGATTGGTGCCGTCGACGACCCGGGTGCTGTCCCCGGTCTCGAGGTTGTACCGCATGAGATGGGTGGCGTCGCCGCTGTCGGCGGGCTCGATGTAGGTGATGACCGGCCCCTCGTCCGCCCAGCGCCCGCCGCGAAAGGATTCGGGCGCAAACGTGTCCTCGGCGTGAATAGCCTCGAGGGTGAAGGCCGTCGAGTCGGTCGACTGGGCGCGGGCCTCTCCACGTCCGACCAGGACGAAGAGGGCAGCAACGATGAGGAGCGCACGGCGGAGCATACAACGGAAGGCGTGGGTGGGAAAAGCCTGTGGGCCCGGTGCTCGGGGAAACCGGGACCTGCAAGGTATTCGTCGAGG
>JAZKTD010000205.1:0-6381 GCA_036625705.1 Salinivenus sp. | reverse complement strand
TTTACGATTCGTCTGCCCCGTGTGCCGGAGGGGGCAGACGCCTCAAAGCTGGAGACAGAGGCCTCCGAGGAGGACGACACGGACGACAGCGAGCGGGCGGTCGCCCCGGGGAAGGAGGACCGGGAAGCGTCCGACGCCCCTTCCGCAGAGCCGGCCGCGGACGCGCCTGAGGCAATCGAGGCATCCCCTGGGTAGACCGAAACCGTCCCGGACCGAGTTGAAGGGGCCGCCTGAGAGGCCTGCCGGAACGAGTCCGCACGTCGCCTCGGCGGTTGGGCCGACGGTTGATCGTCGTTGGCGCCGGGTAGGCCGCCTTCCGTGCGGCGCACCGGGTCGCTGTTCCAAGTTGAGCATCCCGCGGCGGATCCGAACGGACAGGATCGGTAGAGTCCTGAGCCTCGAAGTGGGCAGGTCCTGCGGGTCCTCCCCGGAGTGTGAACTTCCCGGGCACCGATCCGTCCAGCATGACCAGTGCGGTCGGGGAGAGACCGCGAAATGCCGTCTCGCGTCGTTCCCGTCTCCGTTCTCCCGCCCGTGATGCCTCGTCTCCTGTTGTTCAGTGACGTCCACGGCGACCTTGACGCCTGCCGCCGCCTCGTGGCGAAGGCCGAGGCGGCCGACGTGGTGGTGGGGGCCGGCGACTTCTGCGTGATGCGCCGGAACCTGCAGGCGCCCATCCAGACGCTTGCCGCCATCGATACGCCCACGGTGCTCGTGCCGGGCAACGCCGAGACGGAGGAGGAACTGCGCGAGGCCTGTGCCGACTGGCCGAGCGCCCGGGTGCTTCACGGCGACGGGGCCACGATGGCGGGCGTCCCGTTCTACGGAATTGGGGGCGGCATCCCGGTGACGCCGTTCGGGCCGTGGAGCTACGACTTCTCGGAGGAGGAGGCCGACCGTCTGCTGGCCGACTGTCCGGCCGGGCCGGTCCTCGTCTCGCATTCCCCGCCGAAGGGCGTGGTCGATCGCGACTCGGGCGGCCAGTCCCTCGGCAGCACAACGATTCGGAATGCCATCGAAGACACGCGGCCCCTTCTCACGGTGTGCGGCCACATCCACGGCAGCTGGGGGCAGGAGGGCACGCTGGCCTCGACGCCGGTCGTGAATGCGGGCCCGGAGGGTCTGCTCCGGGACGTGCCGGCTTCAGAAGAGCGGTGAGTTTCTTGTCCCGGGTTATTGATCTTGCTCCAGTGGAGCTTTCAGTCAGTAAGTCACGAGGCATGAGGAGAGGGGCTTCGTTCCATGACATTGCCGGGATGTTGTCGGCCGCCCCACGTTCCCCGCGACCGAAGACCCATGACTCGTGACTCGAGGACCGGCTACCGGGATTGGTGTAGAAGACCTTCTCCAAATCTAGTGCACGGCCCGCCATGGACGTCCCCGCCCCCGAGCGCGTCTCGGTCGACGTAAAGATGCAGCGGCTCAACATCGAGTGGGCCGACGACCACGTCTCGGTGTTTCCGCTCGACGCCCTGCGGCAGGCGTGCCCGTGTGCCGAGTGCGGCGGGAAGGAGGTAGAGCGCATCACAAAGCCCGGGGTGCTTCACATTTTCCGCCAGGAAAACCGATGGAAGGACGTGACGGTCGAAACGGCCGGCAGCGTCGGGCTTCGCATCACGTGGGACGACGGCCACAGCGGCGGCATCTACCGCTGGGACCGTCTCCGCGAGTTGCAGCCGCCCGACGAGTAGGTCGGCCCCTCAACGGATACGAGTCGAGCCGGTGGGGGGAGCGGGGCCGCCCTCACAGCCACGTCGACGTCAGAGGAGGGGGCCCGAGAGACGAGGGATTCGGGCAGAGCCGTTGCCGCTATCCGGCCGGGTCCTCCGACAGCACGGCGTCCAGGTACTGGTCCTCGAGGGTCCGCATCGTTTCTTGTCCGTCCTCCGTTCCGTCGTCGTAGCCGAGAAGGTGGAGGACGCCGTGCACAACGTAGCGGTAGGCCTCCCGTTCGAAGGTGGTTTCGAACTCTTCGTGGCGCTCCTCGGCCGTGTCGAGGTCGACGTAGATTTCCCCCTCCGCGGTGGGAGCA
This sequence comes from Salinivenus sp., assembly GCA_036625705.1. Classification (GTDB taxonomy): domain Bacteria; phylum Bacteroidota; class Rhodothermia; order Rhodothermales; family Salinibacteraceae; genus Salinibacter. Next base: position 4,349 of record JAZKTD010000205.1, on the reverse strand, counting down.
GGGGCGTCCGCCTCATCCTCGTCGCGCAGCGAAAAGGAGAGGACGTCGGTGTCGTAGTCGTGGTCGAGGTAGGCGGCGTTGAGCCGGCGGACGGTGTCGTGATCGCTCAGGACGACGCTCACGTGTACCGGACGGGCCCCCTCGGTCTCCAGCACGTGGCGGATCAGCGCCTCGACCGTGTCCGCATCGACAGAGAGGGAGGGGTGATCGTGCTCGATCGAAAGAGGCTCGGGGTAGGGCTCCACGGGAACGGGCACAGAGGCACAGGGACGGGACCGGAGGCCGCCGTCACGCGAGGGTCAACTGCTCGAGATCGGATCTACTTCGGCGGTCGGGTCCACCTCGGACGGATCGATCTCCGGGGCGGGATCGGCGGGGGGCGCATCGGAGGCCTCCGACGAGGACGACTTGCTGCTCGGCGTCCCGGTGTCCGTCGACGTGTCGTCGTCGACCGCGACGACGTTCGAGGCATTGAGGCCCTTCGGTCCGTCGTTCAGCTCGAACCGAACGTGCTGATCAGCGTGGAGCGTCTTGAAGTCGTCGTCCGACTCGATGTCGGAATAGTGGACGAAGACGTCGTCTCCGTCGTCGGGATGCGTGATGAAGCCGTAGCCCTTCTTGGCGTCAAACCACTTTACGGTGCTCTGTCGCATGACTCGACTGGGGAGGGTGAAACGATAGGCGATAGAGGCTACCGGGAGCGTGAGGAGTGCAGGGCGACAGGCCGTCGCCCGGTGGGAGCCCCCGGCTGTGATCCTCGGCGCAGGAACTGCAAGAGACGCAGATTTCCGAATGGTTTACTCAGAATGCAGTGCTAATATAGACGCGGATGAATGGCCTGTCAAGCACCCACGTTTCTTTGGTGGAGAGCTCCACCGAATACCCGCGAGATGTCCTGGGGGCGGGTCGTCGGTCTGAACAACAGCCTGCCGGTCGCAACTCAGAGTCCGTAGGGGCGGAGCGGACTCGCCAGGGGGGCGGCCCCGAACGATCGGCGGGGCGGGACGTTGAGTTCTCGGTTCAACGCCGTCCGCCTCCCATCCGGGCGCACGCCCTCGCCACGTCACACGCCCTATGAGCATCTCGATCGACCGTCTGCACGGACAGACACAGTACCTGGTGGGCCTCGCGGTCTTCGTGCTCGCGTCTCTGCTGGCAGCGTGCGGCACGGAAGAGGCGCCCGATGAGACCCGCCGAACGTCCGCCGACGTGGTGCGGGGGGCGGACTCGATGACCATCGACCGCGTGCTCCGGACGGACCGACGCTTTTCAACGCTCGGGCAGGCGCTGGACTCTACGGGCCTCGACTCCGTACTGTCTACAGCGGGGCCGTACACCCTGCTTGCCCCGCCCGACACGGCGTTCGACGCGCTGCCGCGGGGGACGGTCCCTGCGTTGCTCGCGGAGCGCCCCGACCGCCTGCGGACGATCCTGGCCCACCACGTCGTCAACGGCCGCGTGCCGCTCCGGTCGGGGCCCGACACGGTGGTCGTCACCACGCTCGGGGGCGATACCCTCCGCGTTCAGCGAGGCGACTCGGCCCGGGTCGTCGGCGCCGCCCGCATCATGGACGGGGACGTCGAGGCGGCCAACGGCCTCATCCACGTGATCGATGCGGTGTTGCGCCCGCCGCCCGACGACGAAACCCAGCAGGGGGGCGGCCCGGACGCGGGAGGGCCGTAACGATTCGCAAATATGCGGGCCGACGGGGGACCACGGACCGACGGCGCAGTTTTCAGAGACGCGCCGACCTGCCACCACCTCTACCACGCAACCGACCCTTTTCCTATGGCTACAGATTCGGACTCGCCCGTTTACGTCTTGATCGGGGCCACCGGGGGCATCGGCTCCGCCGTCGCCCACCGCCTGGCCGACGACGGCGCACAGCTCGTCCTCGGGGCCCGCACCGAATCGGAGGTGCAGGCCCTTGCCGACGACACGGGCGGCGATGCCGTTCCCCTCGACGCCACCTCGTTCGAGGAGGTGCAGAACATCGTCCAGCACGCCACCGACACCTACGATGGCCTCGACGGCATCGTCAACTTCGTGGGCTCGATTCTCCTGAAGCCGGCCCACCTCACGAGCGTCGACGAGTACCGGGAGCAGGTGCGCCTGAACCTCGACACCGCCTTCAACACCGTCAAGGCCGCCGGGCGGCCCATGATGCGCAGCGGCGGGTCGATCGTGCTCATGACGTCCGCCGTCTCGCGCACCGGCCTCAAGAACCACGAGGCGATCGCCGCGGCGAAGGGGGGCGTGACCGGCCTCATGCGGGCCGCCGCCGCGACCTACGCCAACCGCGGGGTCCGTGTAAACGCCGTGGCCCCGGGCCTCGTGGGCGGGGACGGCGAGTTCAAGAGCAAGATGTCGGAGTCCATCCTGAGCTCGAAGGCGGGCCGCAAGCAGTCCGAGAAGATGCACCCGTTGGGCCGGGTGGGCACGCCCGAGGACGTGGCGCCGGCCGTGACGTGGCTCCTCGATCCGAAGACGGACTGGGTCACCGGTCAGGTCATCGGTGTCGATGGCGGCCTCGGCACGGTGCGGACCGGATAGCGGTTGGGGCGGCAGCCGGGAGCGAGGAGTCTCCGTTCCCCAGACCCGATCGGGGGGCTCGAAAGGGAGGCGGAGACTGGGAGCGTGGGGGCACGGGAATGAAGGGATGGATGCAGTCCTGTGCTCCGGAAGAAGCCCTCTCCTCCTGCGCTCCCGCGCACCTTCTCGTCCGCCCTCTCACCCTTGCCCCCCACGCTCTCGGGCAGTCCTCCCGAGAACAGCACTGATCCCCGTTCGTCACCCCCAGCACTGCTGCCAGTCGACCCGTGCGCGACCTGATCTTCGTTCTCCGCGACCAGCTCGACCGCGACGCCGCGGTGCTCGACGATGTGGACCCGACCCGCGACGCGGTGGCCATGACGGAGGCGGATGCAAAGCGGGGGCGGTTCCCGGAGCACAAGCAGCGGCTCGCCCTCGGATGGGCGGCCCTGCGTCATTTCCGCGACGACCTCCGAGAGCGGGGCCTCACGGTGCACTACGAACCCGCCGACGCGCCGGATCGGGCCGCCGACGCCCCCGCCTTCCTGCGGCGGCAGATTGCGGAGCACGACCCGGACCGCGTTCGGGTGACCGAGCCCGGGCGGCACGACCTGCTGCGGCGCCTCGAGGCCGTGTGTGAGGACGAAGGGGTGGAGCTGGACGTGCACGCCGACGACCACTTTCTGGCGACCCATCGCACGTTCGAGGAGTGGGCGGAGGGCCGCAAGCAACTGACGCTGGAGTACTTCTACCGCGAGCAGCGCCGCGCCCACGACGTGCTCGTCACCGACGACGGCGACCCGGTCGGGGGCGAGTGGAACTTCGACGACGAGAACCAGGAAACCTTTGGGGCCGACGGGCCGGGGATGATTCCGGAGGGGCCCGCCTTCGGGCGCGACGCCGTCACCGAGGAGGTCCTCGCCCTCGTCCGGACCGACTTCGCCGACGCGCCGGGCGCCCTCGACGACTTCCGGTGGCCGGTGACGCCCGCACAGGCGGAGACGGCACTCGACGACTTCATCGAGCATCGGCTGCCGAAGTTCGGGACCTACCAGGACGCGATGTGGACGGGGCGGCCCTTCCTGTACCACTCGCGCCTCTCGGCCGCCCTCAACCTGAAGCTGCTCGACCCGCTCACTGCGGTCCGGGCCGCCGAGCAGGCCTACCACGACGGCCACGCCCCCATCAACGCCGTGGAAGGCTTCGTGCGGCAGGTGCTGGGCTGGCGCGAGTTTGTACGGGGCGTGTACTGGCTCTACGACTCGGAGTACGTGGACCGCAACGCGCTGGATGCGACCGCGGACCTGCCCGACTTTTACTGGACGGGCGACACCGACATGCGCTGTCTCAGCGAGTGCGTGGGACAGGTCCGGGAGCACGCCTACGCGCATCACATCCCGCGCCTCATGGTCATGGGCCTCTTCGGGCTTCTCTACGGGGTGGACCCCCAGCAGATGAACGAGTGGCACGAGGCGATGTACATCGACGCCTGGGAGTGGGTGTCGACCCCCAACATGGTCGGGATGGCCCTCTACGCCGACGGCGGCACCGTCGGCACGAAGCCCTATACCGCATCCGGGAAGTACATCGACCGGATGAGCAACTACTGCTCGCACTGCCGCTACGACCCGGCCGAGGCCACCGGGGCGGAGGCCTGCCCGTTCACGTCGCTCTACTGGAACTTTCTAGACCGCCACCAGGAGCGATTCTCCGGCAATCCGCGCATGAACTTCCAGCTCGCGAACGTGCGTCGGAAGGACGACGAGGAACTGACGGCCATCGCCGAGCGGGTCGAGGAGGTGCGCGCCCTCGCAGAA
>JAZKTD010000204.1:0-6394 GCA_036625705.1 Salinivenus sp. | reverse complement strand
GTCCTTGAGATCGAAAGCAACGCCACCTTCGATATCCGGACAGCGCAGGACTTGAGCGTATTTTCCGGCAGTTCTTCTCTTCCGAAAGTTCTTAATCGAGGCACGCTCCGAAAGACGGAACCCGAAAACCGAACGACCGTCGAGTGGCAGGTTGAAAATCGCGGCGCCGTAACCGTCGATTTCGGGGAGACCCAAAGCAAGGCGCACCGGTCTCCGGATGACTTGAACCTGAAGGGGCCGCTCGCAGACCGGGGAGGAACCTACCGGGCCGTCGGGGGCGGCCAGATTAGTTTCAATCAAGAAGCGCAAAATACGGTTTTTGAAAGCACCTCGGCGATCGAAGCCGACTCCAGCAGCGTGATTCGCTTCAGTCGGCAATCCGACCCCGATACGTCTGTTGGTTACACCATCGAGGGTACTTACGACGCTGCCGGGACCACTGAGATCGAAGGATCCGGCGGTATCGCTAATGTGGTAATTGCCTCCGGGGCAGATCCGCTTACGATTGGTCGTCTCGATCTAAATTCCAGTGGCGAACTCACGGCCGGGACCGACATTACCGTCGAGGACCGGATGGACCTGAATAATGCGAGTGCTCGGTTCGAGAGCGACCAGGCGATCACCGTCAACGGAATGCTCACCTGGCAGGGAGGCACGGTGGCCGGAAGTGGCACGACCCGCGCGGGGGGCGGACTTTCCTTGCCCGGCGGCGCGGGCAGTGCGAGCAACAACAAGCGGCTGGACGGGCACCGGTTGGTTCTGACCAGTGGCGTGACCGGAAGCTACCCGGGAGCAAAGTTGAGCGGGGGCAACGGGGCCGTGCTTGAGATCGAGGATGGGGCCGTCTTTAACGTCCAGACCCCCACCAACATAACCGTCTTCTCCGGGAGCACGGCCCGGCCGACAGTGATCAATCGTGGCACGCTCCGAAAGACAGGAACCGAAAACCGCACGACCCTCGAGTGGGCCCTGGACAACAGCGGCACCGTCGCGGTTGATTTCGGGACCTCCGGCTCCGATACCGAGGGACTTACCACGTCCTCCTCCGAGGGCGACATGCAGACGAGCAACCACCTCAACACCCCCGACGACCTGAACCTGCAGGGCCCGCTCACCGATCAGGGCGGCACCTACCGAGCCGTTCGCAACGGTCAGCTCAGCTTCCGTCAACAGATCGACGCGGTGATGTTCGGCGAGGGGTCAATGATCGAGGCCGATTCGAGCGGCACGATCAGTTTTGGCCGACAGGGCCGGGTCGACAACCAGGACACCTCGGTCGTTTACACCGTCGAAGGGACCTACGACGTGGAGGGGACAACCGAACTGGACGGGTCGAATGCCGCCGACGTCACCCTCACCGACCGGGCCGACGTTCAGACCGTGGGTGGCGCGGCCGTCGACATCGGAGCGAACAACGGCGTCCTACGCACTGAATTTGCGGAGCCCTTCTCGGTCGGAAGCCTCACGATCGGGAGAAATAGCAGGCTTCTGGTCCAGTCCGATCTCACTGTCGAAGGGCCGATGAAACTGGACGGCGGCGGTCGATTCGAAAGCGGTCATGCCCTGGTTGTGAAGGGCACTTATAGGTGGCGAGGGGGACAAATGCGTGGGACTGGAATAACAACCATTCAGGGCGGAATGCAAATTGAAAGAGGCGGGTTTCTCAGCGAGCGTAGGCTCATACTCGCCGAGGGGATTACCGCTCAGCACACAGGTGGATTTGTCGAAGGGCAGAACGGTGCGGTCATTGAAGTCAGAAAAGACGCAACCTTAGATCTCTATGGCTTCAACTGGCTGGTGACCTCGGAAGAGTCGGAAGCCCCGACCCTCCTCAATGGGGGCACGGTTAGGATGAGGGAGGGGGCGAGGACTAAGTTCAGATGGCCCTTCGAAAACCGCGGTTCGCTCGTTGTTGGGGCCGACAGGCACTTGCGGCTGGAAGCCCCTTTAACGGACGCAGCAGGAACGTACCGCATCGAAGAACCGGGCGGCAGGCTCGATCTCTGGCCCGACACTACGGGCGTGACTCTCAGCCGAAAATCGTCGTTGGCTGTAGAAACTGAAGCCCAGTTTACCTACGAGTCCGACTCGTCTCTCACGACCCGCGGGACTGTCGAGACGCAGGGGGATTTCTATACCGAGCGGCCGCTTCGCGTCGATGGAGGAACGGTGATGGTTTCCGACCCGGGCACCCTCATTCGGGGGACCCTCGGCTCTGTGCCGAGCGACCCGGACGCGGCCCTCCACCTGACCGGTGGGGGAGAGCTGCACGGCACCGGCTTCGTCACCGGCGACGTGGCCAGCGACTCGGGGACCGTTCGGCCCGGCGGCCCGGACGCAACCGGCGTTTTGAACGTCCAGGGCGATTACACTCAGCGGTCCGGCACCACGCTCGACTTGGAGCTCGGGGGCACGAGCGCCGGCGATCAGCACGACCGGCTCGACGTCGAGGGCGCCGAGCTGGGCGGGACGCTCCGTCTCGCCCTCGTCGACGGCTACGAACCCGGCGAAGACGACCTGCTTCGTCCCATGCGATGGTCGGGGGAGCGTTTGGGGCTTTTCGACGCAGTCGACCAGGACACAGGTGGGTCGAGACTGGCCCTCGAGTACGACGGTGAGGGGCTTCGCGTGTTCGACGGCTCGCTCCCCGTCGCGCCCTCCGCGCCGGATGTTTCGGTCCGGGTCGAGGCCCCCTCGTTCACGCGTGCGGACAGCCCTGCTCCCGTCGGCATCAGCGTCACCAGCGCCGCCGATCGCACCGTCGGACAACTTGAAACGGAGAATATTGACGTCGGGATCTCCTCCTCCCCAGCGGGAGAGTGCCCCCAGGACGACGCCTATGAGAACCTCAAGTGTCGACTGGCCCCCTACGGCGTCGTGCCGCCCGAGCCGCCGGAAGGCGAAAGCTATCCCTTTCTGGTCCAGGTGAGTTTGAGTAATGCCTTTTCCGCTTCCACCAGCAGCGAGCGCCGGACGGCCTTCTCGAAGGGGACGGATTCGGCCGTGGAGTCGGCGCCCAGTTCCAGCGGTCCCGTTTCAAAAGCGACCACGCGCGGAAAATTCCTCTCGTTCAATGGAAGCTACGGCCTTGGGGGAGCGGCCTCCTGCCCGAATGCCGGCGAGAACCTGCAGACCGGCGCCGAGGTCCCAGGGCCAATTATGACCAACGAGTCGCTGGATCGCTGTGCCCAGGAGGTTGTCGACGACGTGCTGGAAACGGCCATAGGCGTAATCCCCGGATCCGGTTGTATCGACCTGGCCGATAAATTCTTCTGGAGTGGTTTTCAGGATGATGCTGATCTGGCCGGGGCGATGGCCGGGGCAACCTTTAATGCCATCGACTGCGCCACTGATTTCGTGGGGGCCACCAAGGCCATCGAAGTAATGGAAGAGCTAAACAGCAAGATCCGGGACGCTCAAGACTTCGACAACTGCTTCGCCAGTGGAGGTGGGGGAGGATCTGGCGGAGCGCAAACCACCTGCGTGGCCGCCATTGACCCGAACGACAAGCGTGGGCCGGAAGGCGTCGGGGCCGAGCGATACACGGCTCAGACCGACTCACTGCCCTACACGGTCTTTTTCGAGAACAAGCCCGAGGCGACGGCCCCGGCCCAGGAGGTCACGATTACCGACACGCTCGGGACCGATCGCCTTGACGCCTCGGCCTTTTCCTTCGGACCGATCCAGGTCGCAGACACCCTGATCACGGTGCCTCGCGACACGACCGCCTTCGAGAAGGAGGTCAGCCTCCCCGAGCGTGACCTCCTCCTGCGCATCGAGGGATCGCTGGACGAGACGAGCGGCCTGCTCCGCTGGACGTTCGCCTCATTGGACCCGGAGACGCGCGACCCGGTGACCGATCCGCTGGCGGGCTTTCTGCCGCCGAACGACGAGCCCCCGGAGGGCGAGGGATCGGTCAGCTACTTCCCAACCTTCGAAGGAGAGGTCGAGTCGGGGACCCGGTTCGGCGGGGCCGCCGAAATTGTCTTCGACGACAACGACCCGATCGATACCTCGGTGTGGACAAACGTTCTGGACCTGGCCTCGCCCGAAAGCGCCGTCGAGCCGCTGGCGGGCACACAGGAAGGACCCAGCTTCGAGGTGCATTGGGACGGAACCGATACGGAGAGCGGAGTCCGGCACTTCACGATTTACGTCTCCGAGGACGGCGGCTCGTTCGAGCCCTGGCTTGAGGCGACCCGGGACACGACCGCAACGTTCGAGGGCCGCCCTGGGGGCGAGTACGCCTTCTACAGCGTCGCCCGCGACTCGGTCGGCAACTCGGAGGTGAGACCTTCGGCGCCGGACGTCACGACCTCGGTATCCGACGAGCTGTCCGTGCAGGTCGCCCGCTCGTTTGGCGGTGCCGCCGGCCCGTCCGACTACCGGCTGGTTGCCCTGCCGGGACAGGTCGACCGGCCGCTCGCCGAGACGGTGCAGGGCGAGGCCGGGGTCGACTGGCAGGCGGTCTGGGACGACGGCTCGGAAGAGGACTTCTGGGTCCGATACGACCAGGACCGGTCGGATCGGTTTTCCTTCCGCCCGGGCCGGGGCCTCTGGCTGACGGCTCTCGAAGATTGGGCGTTTGAGGATACGCTTCCCACCGTGGACCTGGTGGGAGACACCGCCGCAACAATCGGTGTGCGGGACGGCTGGAACATCGTGTCCAATCCCCTGGGGCAGGATGTCTCCTGGTCGGCCGTGGAGCAGGCAAACGGGGGCGGGCTCCAGCCCGCCTGGGCGTTCGAGGGGAGCTTCCGACGAGCGGACACCTTCCGGACGGCCGCTACGGGGCGGGCATACTACTTCTTTAACGATGCCGGCCTCGACTCGCTTACGATCCCGCTGCCCAGCGTCTCCGCGGTGACGGACTCGGTCCGCACCACCACGGCCACGCCGCGCGAATCCCCGACGTCATCGGGGACGCTTCGACTCCACGCACGAGTGGGAGACTCGCTACGCTCGACGGTGCGGGTGGGAGGATCGGGTAAGGACTCGTCCCCGACGGAGGTGGTGGCCCCGCCGGCCCGCTTTTCCGCGCTGAGCCTCCGGCTGGTGGTGTCGGACGAGGCGTCTCCTCGAACGCGGCACCTCGCCGCCGTGCACCGGCGCCCGGCAGATGAGACGGAGGAGGGGCGAACGTACGACCTCCGGCTGTACGCCGAGCCCGATGCGCCGGTCCGGCTCACCGCTCTTGGAGAGGAAATCCTTGCCGGGCAAGAGGCGGCACTCATCGAACCGGCGACGGGTCAGAGCCACGACCTGCGGGCCGGCGAGTCGGTATCGATCGAGGCAGACAGTACCGCCCTTCGCCTGGCGGTCGGCACCGCCGCCTTCGTGGAGGACCAGCGCCGGGCCGTCCTGCCGGAGGAGACGACCCTCACCGCGTACCCGAATCCATTCCGACGCCGGGCCACCTTCGAATACACGCTCCCCGAAGACGCCGACGTCAACATGGCCGTCTACGACGTACTCGGGCGCCGTGTGGCGCTTCTCGAGGAGGGCCGCAAGCGGGCGGGTCGTCACACGGTGGTCCTCGACGGCACGCGCCTTTCGAGCGGGGTATACATCGGTCGTCTCCGGGCCGACGATCGAATCCGCACCCAAAAGATTACAGTCGCCCGGTAGCCCCCCCCCTCGCCCAAGCACACGGGGCGGGAGCATTCCGTCCCCCGTTCCGCGCCAACATTGTCCGACAGATGCTCCACACCGTCTTGCCGCCATGCAGTGCTTTGTGCTCCCAACGTTTTCGCCCCGACCGGCGTCCCTGCCACGCGTGCTCGCCGTGCTCCTTCTGGGGGCCTGTTCGGGCGCGCTGATCGCCTGCGATGGGGGCGGGGGGGCACCCGGCGAGGATCTGGAGGCGCCCCCGCCGCCGTCAGGACTGGAGGCAACCTCGCAGGAGGGGAGTGTCACCCTGACCTGGGACGCAGTTGCAGCGGCGGATGCATACAGGGTATACCGCGACACCACGGCCGGCATCGACGCGTCCGGGAGTCCGGTGCGGCCGGACCTTCCCGCCGCGGAGTACGTCGACGAGACCGCGGAGAACGGGACGACGTACGTCTACGCGGTCACGGCCGTGGTTCGTGAGGGGGAGGCGGTTGCCGAAAGCCGGCCGAGCAGCGAACGGCGGGCGACGCCGTTCGCCGATCCCCCCACCCGGCCGGATCGTGCGCGACGGGTTCGGAGCAGAGACGTGGCGCCCCCGCTCCTGCAGCGGCACAGGTAGTGCTCTGTCAATCTTCATTGTCGGGGTATGCCACCGCGATCTCAAAACCCTCAGGCAGGTCGCCCCAAGCAAGGCGATCTGTGTGGAATTATGAGAATGACCACCCTCCGATGCTCATCGCTTCCTGCATCTGTGCCTCTTTTCGGAAGGGGACGTGCATTT
>JAZKTD010000203.1:0-6395 GCA_036625705.1 Salinivenus sp. | reverse complement strand
GGGATCGAGGGCCGGCAGTGGGACCGCCTCGATGTTCCGGTCGGCCTCCGGGCGGTCCCCGGGCGCTCCGGTCTTACTGATCCGTGCATAGGTAGGTAAACTGCTTTCCCAGTAACGCTGGGAACCGTGGGTGGAGCACATTCGGAATCATCTTTAGAAATCCATTCACGTATCAGTAAGGTCCCAGCTTCGGCCCTGCGGGTAGGCCCCAACGATGAGGAAATCGCCCTCGGCGCCTTCGTTCTTGTGGGCGACGCCGGCCGGCAGGATCAGGACGTCGCCCATCGAGACCTCCAGCCGGACGCCGGTGGGGCCGCCGAGCTGCACGGTCGCCCCACCCCGCGCGACGCCGAGCACCTCGTGGGTCGTGCTGTGGTAGTGGTGATACCCGAAGATGCCGTTGCGCCATGTGCCGCGCCAGTCGTGGGCGCGAACAATCTGCTCGACGGTCCGGGCCGGCGCCGTCACGCCCGAGGCGAGGCCCCCCTTATAGACGACCACCGGCAGGCGCTCGTTGTTGGGGTAGGTGCCGTCGTCGGCCAGAAGCTCGGTCCGGACCGTCGGCCTCCGAAGCAGGTCGGAAAAGCGGGGCGGAACCATGAGGTCGAGGCTCCACGCAGGGGCGCATGCTCGAGACACATGAGGGCTCAGGGACCGGGTCCCAGCGGCCCCGGACCGGTGGGCGTGATCTACACGATCTCGACAGGGCGGAACGGGGTGCTCCGATCTCTCCGGCCAGTAGTGAGCCCCCCGTTCAAAAGACGGGGGCGGGCGTCCCCCTAGCTCGAGGTGTTGGCGGCGAGCTTTCCGTTCTGGGCCCGCTCGATGAACATTTCCATACACTCCATGGACCGCGATCCCACGAAGTACCCATTGACGAGCACCGTTGGGGTGCTGTCCACACCGATCTGAATGGCGCGCTTGCGCTCCTTGATGATCATCTGGCGGTATTTGTCCTGCTCGATCCGGGACATGAGGACGTCGGGATTCATCCCGATCTCCGACGCAATCGCCCGCAGGTCCTGCTCGCCGATGCCGCCGCGGCTCTGCCGGGCATACTGTGCGTCCAGCATCTCGGAGAACTTCCCCTCCTGGTCGGCAACGTAGAGCGCCTGAATCTCCGGGAGCGAGGCGCCCTGAAGCGGAAACGGCTTATAGACGAACTGGACCTCGTCCTTGTACTTCGAGACCAGGGTGCTCATGGTCTCGTGGAAGGTTTTGCAGTGGGGGCAATTGGGGTCGAAGTATTCGACGACGGTCACCGACGCGTCGGAGGCGCCCTTCCGCACGTCCTGGAAGCTGACGAGGCTCGATGGGTCCTGCACCGACTCTTTCTGGGCATCGAGCTGGCACGCCGCGCCGCTGAACTGGCGCTGCTGGGCGGCCGCCTGCTCGTCGGGGGCCGGGGCCAGAGAGCCGTAATAGGCAAAGTCGGCCCCGACCAGCACCGCCGCCAGGGCGGCGAGGTACACGTAGATGGTGAGGTCGCGCTTGAAGAGGCGTGTGGACATGGTCGTCTCTGGTAGTTGGAAATCGCGTACGAGTAGCAGAACCTGCCCTGCAAACAACAGACCGACGAGGGCGGCCGAGAAGAGGCACAAGGCACACAGCGCCTCCAGCACCTCCACCTGGACATACACCAGATAGACAGAATATGCCGTGCCTCCGCTGAGGACTCCGAGCCGTCCCGCGTGCACCCACCGCCGCAGATGAGGCCGGAGGCCAAAGATGGCGAGGGTCAACACGGCGACCGCGAGGTAGAACCCGAGCCCCCACGTTATGTTTGATAGCCCGAGAAACGATCCGGCCCCGCTCGTGACGACCGCCGAGCAGTCAAACGCCATTTGCTCCGACTCGAGTCCCGGCACCCCGAGACAGCCCCGGTCAAAATTCCGGGCCCTCTGGATGAGCAAATGCACCACGGTGAGCACGCCGAGCATGGCGAGCCCGAAGAGCCCCCGTTCCCAGCCGGGCCGGTAGGGCTCAAACCGCTCTAAAAGCGATTCCAAAAACGACATGCCGGGCAGGACCCCTACGGTTTCCGGAGAGCAGTAACCATCATCCAGCGAAAACCTCAGTGGACTGCAAGTTCCACCCGTCTCACCGCTGCGTCTCCGACTCGGCCGTCTCATCGGCGACGGCACCGCGGCCGGAAGCGACCCGTGCCCCGTCACGGCTGCGGGCCGCGTACACGGTGCTGGCCCCCATCTACGACCGACTGGTGCCGCTCGTCTCCAGCCGGGCCCGCTCGACGGGCCACACCTGGCTGGCGGTCCGGGACGGCGAGCGGGTGTTGGACGTCGGCACAGGGACGGGTCTCAGCCTGGCCCCCCTGGGAGCGGCCAACCCGCGCGGCTGGACGGCGGGCGTCGACGCGACCCCCGCCATGCTGCGCCGCGCTCGAGCCCGCCTCGCCGAAACGCCCGCCGCCCGGTACGACCTCCGTCGGGCGGAGGCGGGGGCGCTCCCCTACGCGGCTAACACGTTCGACGCCGTCTACTCCAGCTATCTGATCGACGTCCTCCCCCGTCCCCGCATCCGGCCGGCCCTCGTAGAGATGCGTCGCGTCGTTCGGGACGACGGTCGCCTGGTGGTCGTCTGTCTCGCTCCGCCGACCCGGCTCATCGAGCGACTCTGGACCCGCCTGGCGCGACTCGTGCCCCCCCTCTTCGGGGGCGCCCGTCCGGTCGAGGTCCGCCCCGCCCTCCAGCAGGCCGGCTTTTCGGTGCAAGGGTCGACGGCCCGGACCCAGGTCGGCCTCCGCTCGGCCGTCGTCCGCGCGACGCCCCGGTAATCGCTCCTGCCGGCTCCCGCACGCCGATCCACATCTTTTCGCATTTCTAATAGACGGAGTCCCGTCCACACGCTACGTTGTATCGTAGACGTTACACCCTCTACGCGAGCCCCCACGCGAGCCGGTCCCTTCGGGCCGTCCGCTCACATCCCTTTTCCCTCGACCCATTGCCCCCTATGAGCACCGACGTTGCCCCCACGTTCGACGCCCTGACGCCGCCCGCCGAGGGAGCGCCCATCACCATGTCGGGCGACACCCTGGAGGTCCCGGACCATCCGATCATCCCCTTCATCGAGGGCGACGGCACCGGCCCCGACATCTGGAACGCCGCCCAGCCGGTCTTCGACGCCGCCGTCCAGACCGCCTACGGCGACCGCCGCGACATCCAGTGGTTCGAGGTATTTGCCGGGGGCAAGGCCCAGGACAAGTTTGACGAGTGGCTGCCGGAGGACACCTTCAAGGCCGTCCGCAACTACCTCGTGTCCATCAAGGGCCCCCTCACCACCCCGGTCGGGGGCGGCATCCGCTCCCTCAACGTGGCGCTGCGGCAGGAGCTGGACCTCTTCGCCTGCGTCCGCCCGGTGCGGCACTTCCCGAACGTGCCCTCCCCGCTGAAGGAGCCGGAGCTGGTCGACATGGTGACCTTCCGCGAGAACACGGAGGACATCTACGCCGGGATCGAGTACGAGATGGGCTCCGCGGAGAACGAGAAGGTGAAGAAGTTTCTGATCGAGGAGATGGGCGAGACGGCCATCCGCTTCCCCGACACCACGGCCATCGGCATCAAGCCGATCTCGGAGGAGGGCACCAAGCGCCTCGTCCGCTCCGCCATCGACTACGCCATCGAGCGGGGCCGCGACAGCGTGACGCTCGTCCACAAGGGCAACATCATGAAGTTCACGGAGGGCGCCTTCCGCGACTGGGGCTACGAGGTGGCGAAGGCGGAGTACGGGTCGGAGGACCTGGACGGCGGCCCCTGGCAGGTGCTCACGACCGACGACGGGCGGGAGATCATCGTCAAGGACTACATCGCCGACGCCTTCCTGCAGCAGATCCTCCTGCGGCCCGACGAGTACGACGTGATCGCCACGATGAACCTGAACGGCGACTACGTCTCGGACGCGATGGCCGCGGAGGTCGGCGGCATCGGCATCGCCCCCGGCGCCAACATCAACTACAACACGGGCCGGGCCCTCTTCGAGGCCACCCACGGCACCGCGCCGAAGTACGCCGGCCAGGACAAGGTGAACCCGAGCTCCCTCATCCTCTCCGGCGAGATGATGTTCCGGTACATGGGCTGGGAGGAGGCCGCCGACGCGATCATCGACGGACTGGAGGAGACGATCCGCCAGAAGCGGGTCACCTACGACTTCGAGCGCAACATGGAGGACGCGGAGCTCCTCAAGTGCAGCGAGTTTGGCCAGGCGATCGTCGAGAACATGGGGTAACCCCGGCCCCGGTGAACGTTGGAACGTTGCAACGTTGGATCCGCGGCGGCATCGTGGGGAAACCCGCGGTGCCGCCGTGTGCGTTTACGCCGCGACTTCTATTCATGGACCGCACGGGCCGCATGCGCAGCACAACCCTCATCGACGAGAACGGCCACCTCATCACCGTCAAGGCGCCGGAGGACCAGCCGGCCAACGACCCGAAGGAGGACACGCACCACGACTTCCTCACCGACCACTGGATGGACGTGGCCGCGGCCTCCTACCTCGGCTTCAAGCGTCACGGCATCGGCACCGTGGTGGTGGCCGAGCGCGACCCGGCGTCCGGGCGCCTCGACGACATGATGAGCACCCACAACCTGATGTACAGCCCCGCCGACGGCGGCTGGCTGAAGCACCAGGAGGAGCGCCTGCCCGCGAAGTGGCTCGACACGCGCTTCCAGTCCTACGACCCCAACGACACGGCGGTCGTCGTCATGGCCGACGGCGACGGATCGTTCCGCACGTACACCGTCGAGGGGACGCCGGCACCGCCCCGCGCCTACGAGCTCGTGAATGCCCGGCAGAACTGATTGCCGGCCCTCATGGGCCGGGCACATGAGGCCGTGGTCTGCGGCCGTCAGGCCGTGACGGACGCGGCCGGGGCCTCGGCCACCTCTTCGAAGAGGGCGTCGTAGTGGTCGACGTGCCGGTCCCAGTCGAGCGGGGCCGGGATGTCCCGAAGCGTCTTGGGCGGGAGCGGCCGCTCCTCCCCCTCCAGAATGTCGCGCAGCACCTCGAAGAGGCCCTGATCGTCGTCGTAGAAGATCGGGGCGTGCAGGAGCGGCTCGTGGTGGGACTCCGGGATCAACTCCGGATAGCTCAGGCGGCGCGGCAGGACCGGATGGCACCCGCAGTAGATGGCCTCCTGCACGGCGACCCCGAAGAACTCGTGGCGGGCCGTCGATACCACGATGTCGGCCCGGTGGAGGAGCCGGGAGTACTCGGCAAAGTCCTCCGCGTAGCCGTAGTGCAGAATGCGTTCGGCGTAGCGCTCGAAGGCCTGCTCAAACTCCTCGGGCTGTTCGTGGAAGTGCTTGCCGGCCAGGATCAGTTGGAAGGGGACGCCCACGTCGTCGAGACGATTCATGACGCGGAAGAAGTCCGACGGGTTCTTGTCGTACTCCCAGCGCTGGTTCCAGAGCACGACCGGCGGCCGCGTCGAGCGGAGGGTGCGCTTGGTCCGCGCGCCCCGGTACGCGTCATGGGCCGACAGGTCCATGCCCAGGTGCAGCACCGTGCTCTTCTCGCGGAGGTCGCGGACCGTGTGCATGTTCGTGTAGTCCGGAAAGTCGCGCAGGAGCTGCGGCAGGGCCTCGATGAACTCGTCGAAGTGGGACTGCGAGTTGAACACCACCCGGTCGGCCGCGAGGGCCGAGAGGTAGTTGGTGATTGCGTAGGCCCGCTCCCGGTCTTCATCAGGGGGAAGCGGGTAGGTGAGCTGGTTCTCGTGGAAGTACTGCACGACCGGCACGCCGTCGAGCCGCGGCCGGGACAGCGACAGCACGGCGGGCAGGTTGACCTTGTCCGTCGCGAAGACGAGGTCGGGCGGATTTCCCTTCTCGACGGTCGACCGCACCTTCTTGGCCAGGGTGACCCCACCCCCCTCCATCCGCCACCGCCAGAAGCGGCCCGGCATCGTGATCGTGCGAATGTCGTGTGCACTGTGGTCGACGAGCCCGTCGAGAAAACGCTGATGCGAGCCCCCGTACCAGGGCTCCAGGGCGAGAATGTCCATGGGCGGCAAGGATTTTGGACGAGAAAACTGACCGAACCGAGGGCTCAGGAGGCATCCTCCGCCTCCAGTCGCTCCTGAAGGGCCTCTTCTTCGGCCTTCGAGGCCGGGCGCACGATCGAAATGCTTCGCTCCTGGAGCGCCCGTCGGAGCCGGGGATCCCGCACTTCCTCCGGGGTAATCACGTGCTCCTCGCCCGATCGAAGCCGCAGGACCCGGGATTTCATGTCGACCTGCACCTCGTCCGGACCGGTATTTTTGATGAGCATGCCGCGTCGCGTGCGATCAGCCATAGTCGAGGATCGTGTTGGTGAACCAGAAGGCCAAACTACCCAGAGGGATCGGGCCCTCGCCGAAGAGGAGTTCTGAATCGATCGGG
>JAZKTD010000202.1:0-6408 GCA_036625705.1 Salinivenus sp. | reverse complement strand
CCTGTTGCTGGCCGCGGTGCTCGCGGGGCCCCAGACGACCGCCGCACAGGAGCTTTCCTGCCAGGTGCAGGTCGACCGGTCGCAGCTCAGTGGCTCTGAGTTTTCGTTCCTCGACGACCTGGAGCGCCGGATCCGCGAGTACATGAACACGCAGAGCTGGACCGACGATCGCTTTCTGGCCCACGAGCAAATTGCCTGCTCGCTCCAGATTGTCATTCTGGAGTCGATCAGCCTGTCGGAGTTTCGGGCGCGTCTCATCGTCACGAGCCGCCGTCCCATCCACGGAACGTCCCAGTCCACCATCGTCACCCGCATCAACGACCCCGAGTGGCGGTTCGAGTACGGACGGGGGACCTCGCTGCAGTTCGCCCCGGAGCAGTACAACGCGCTGACCTCCGTGCTCGACCTCTACGCCTACGTCATCCTCGGCTACGACTACGATACCTTCAGTCCGCTCGGGGGGACCCCTCACTTCGAGACGGCCCGCCGAATCGCCAACCGGGCGGAGGGCAGCGGCGACCCCGGCTGGTCGGCCGTGAGCAGCCAGCGGAACCGTCGTCAGCTCATCAACGACCTGCTGTCCCAGCGCCACCGTCCGCTCCGGCGCGCCTACTACCAGTACCACCTCAACGGGCTGGACCGCTTCGTCGAGGCCCCCGAGAAAGGGCGGGCCGCCGTCCTCGACGTGGTCGAGACCCTGCAGACCCTGGACCAAGATCTCTCGAACTCCTATCCGCTGGATCTTTTCTTCTCGACGAAGTACCAGGAGTTGGCGGCCGTCTTTGCCGACGGCGACCTCCAGAGCCGGGCGTACAACCTGCTCACGCAGGTCGACCCCTCCCACTCCAGCGAGTACAACCGCCTCGTCGAGTGACGATCTCCTCCCGTCGGGCGGGATCACATGTTCGACGTATGTGTAGACCTCTTTCCTCTTTGTTCGTAAAACGCGCGTTCCATCGAGCCAGTGCCGTGCGGAACGGACGGACGTTAGGCCCATGGGGGATATTGTGTCTATCCCCGCGCATGCGGTGAGCGAGGCCGGCGCGAACGCAGAATCTCCTTCGCATTCAGACCCTCCATCCGGATATGTCAGACGAAAACGGCGAAGCCAAAAAGCAGGCGCTTGACCTCGCAGTTAAGCAGATCGAGCGGGAGCACGGGCAGGGCTCCATCATGCGGTTGAGCGACGACCCCCACCGGGACGTGGAGGCGATTCCGACCGGGTCGCTCGCCCTCGACTCCGCACTGGGGGTAGGGGGCATTCCCCGGGCGCGGATCACCGAAATTTTCGGGCCGGAGTCGTCGGGGAAGACCACGCTTGCGGCCCACATCATCGCCGAGGCGCAGAAGCTGGGCGGCACCTGTGCGTTCATCGACGCCGAGCACGCCTTCGATCCGAACTACGCCGAGGAGCTGGGCGTCGACATCGACGAGCTTCTCATCTCCCAGCCCGACACCGGGGAGCAGGCCCTCAACATTACCGACACGCTGGTGCGCAGCGGGGCCCTCGACGTCATCGCCATCGACTCGGTCTCGGCCCTGGTCCCGCAGGCCGAGCTGGAAGGGGACATGGGCGACACCCACGTAGGGCTCCAGGCCCGCCTGATGAGCCAGGCGCTTCGGAAGCTCGCGGGGACGATCAACCGCACGAAGACGGCCCTCATCTTCATCAACCAGATCCGAATGAAAATTGGGGTCATGTTCGGCAATCCGGAGACCACCTCCGGGGGCCGGGCGCTCAAGTTCTACTCGTCGGTGCGGATGGACATCCGCCGCATCGGGGCCGTGAAGGATGGCAAGGACGTGATCGGAAACCGGACCCGCGTGAAGGTCAAGAAGAACAAGGTGGCGCCGCCGTTCAAGGAAGCGGAGTTCGACATCATCTACGGGAAGGGCATCTCGTCGCTCGGCGAGGTCATCGATCTCGGCACCGAGCACGACATCCTGGAGAAGCGCGGCTCCTGGTACTCCTACGACGACGACACCATCGCGCAGGGCCGAGAAGCCACCAAGGAGTGGCTCGAGGAGCATCCCGACAAGCAGGAGGAGATCCGGCACGAGATTCGGAAGGAGCTCGGCATGGTTGCCGAGTCCGAGGACGCGGACGACGAGGACGCCGACGAGGAGGAGGAAGCGGCCGAAGCGGTGGAGGAGTCCTGACGCGCGATCGGGGCGCCGCCGTCCCGTCCCTGTTCTCTCTTTTTCTCGGCCCGATGCGAACGTCCGTCCGGCCGGTGCTCGCGGTCGTCGTCCTATTGATGAGCGGCGCCGCGATCGGCCGGGCCCAGCCCGCCGCCGACGAGGGTCCGTTCTGCGAGCAGCCGGCTCGGCACCGCCAGACGCTCGACACGCGGGGCCTCGGGGCGCTGTATTGCACGCCGGGCCCGGCCGTTGCGTCGTCGATGGAGGCGGCCCACGCTTCGGCCCGGCCGATCTTTTACGGGGCGGTGCCGCTGACCTGGGGCGTCGCCGCGGTCCGCGGTGGCGAAGGCACCGCCGCGGCCTACCGGCTTACCCTCTCTCAGGGCGGGACCTACGGGCTGGTCCTTGGCCTCAAGCACGCCGTGGGACGGCCGCGCCCCTACGTCCGGCGGCCGCTGGTGTCCCGCTCGTCGCGCTACGGGCCGTCGCAGGGTGAGCAGTATCAGGCCTTTCCGTCGGGGCACGCCGCCCTCTCGGCGGCGCTGGCAACGTCCTGGAGCCTCACGCATCCGCGGTGGTACGTGGTCGGGCCGAGCGCGACCTGGGCCGTCGGCGTGGCGCTGAGCCGCCTGTACCTCGGGGTGCACTACCCCAGCGACGTGCTCGTCGGCGCCGCCCTCGGGGCCGGGCTCGCGACGCTGATCCACCAGTTCCGGGGCGCCCTCACACCCCCGCGAATACGCGACGACCCCCACGCCGTAGAGGGCCCCCCTCCCGTTGGCGTTCGGATTCGGTTCTGAACGCGGACGTCACTGCGTCGAATCGGCCGGGGGGCGCCGGACGAGGGTAAAGCCCGTCACGCGCACCGTGTCGAAGGCGGCAATCTCGGGGTGCACCGACATCCCGTACTCGGTGGTGAGGGTGCGGTCGTCCTTGTACTCGACGCGCAGCGATTCGAGGGCCGCCCGTCCGGCGTTCTCGAAGGTGAGCCGGTCCGGCTCGAAGACGTAGAAGACGCTCGCGTCCGCCGCCGAGGTGTCCGCGGAGAGGTTGCGCCAGCGGCCCCGGAGAAAATCCTGCAGGATCGCGGCCGAATCGGGATCGTGGAGGTCGAAGTACCGGCGGACGGAATCCCCGTCCTCCACCCGGAGCAGCGTCCCGGTGGTGCGGTAGGTGCGGCGCTCAAGTACAGAGTCGCCCTGCGAGATGGCCACCACCCTGGGGGCCCCGTCGTCGAAGCGCGAAAGCGTGTCGGCCCGACGCACGGGCGGGCCGGAGGGATCCTGCGTCGGCGAGGTGCAGGCCCCGAGCAGGACGACCAGCAGGAGCGAGGCGAAGAGGCGCACGGCACAGAAAGGAATGGGAAGGAGCGGGACGGAGGGAGGACCGGTGGACGATCAGTAGATCATCGAGGTGGACCGCCACTCCGAACGGAGTTGGAAGGGGAGGATCTGGCAGTAGTGACTCTTCAGGTTCGAGGCCTGGACGTCGCGCCAGGACTGCAGGTACCGCCGCCGGTAGGTGCCGGTGGGGGCCCGAATCACCTGCTGCGGGTAGCGCTGGGCCAGGACCTGGTCGCGGGGGCCCACGCGGTCGGGCAGCAGGCCGGCAATGTTGACCTGAGCCGTCGTGTCGACGTGGGGGCGGGCCCGGAGCCGAAAGAAGCTCGGGTCCACGACCATGACCTCCGTTTGCCACTGCGAGAGGGAGTCGGGAACGCGCCAGTAGGTCCGGGCCGGCGGGTCCCGGAGGTCCTCGGCGATCACCGACGTTTCGACCACGGAGTCCGCGGCCGGGGGCACCGTCAGGCGCAGCGAATCGAGCGGGATCGAGTCGGCCGCGGGGGACAGCAGGTTCAGAGGGCCCACGTCCGTGAAGGGATTCGGGGCGGCGGCCGTGTCGCTCGTGGCCGCGGAGCCGGGGGTCATCGTTCGGAAGAGCGAGTCGGAGGCTGGCGCGCTCAGGAGCAGGGAGTCCCGGAACGTGCTGTCGGGAGCGACGTCGAGGCCCCGACGGCCTCGGGTCCTCGACAGGGTCGGGGGCTGGACGAACGCGTCCCGAAGCGTCTTCGAGACGGAGAGCAGCGAGTCGGCCGTCATGGTTGCCTCGGGCAGGCCGGTCGAGAGGGCATCGGTCAGCCGATCGTCGATTAGGGAGCGGAGCCGAGTCGCATCGGTCCGCTCGACCACGTAGAAGGGGGAGGTGCCCTCCACGGCGGACGTGTCGATCGACGGCACCGTCGAGTCGGCGGCCGCCGCGGCCACCAGCGAGTCCCGGCGGGCACGGGCCTTTACCGAGTCCGGCACGTACAGGAGCTCGCGCGCCGCCGCCGGGCTCGACGCAGCGTTCGACCCTCGGAGGGTAGAGAAGAGGAGGTAGCCGTTTCGGCTGACGGTCGTGTCGATGCCCGTGACGCGCATGAGGGTAGTGTCTCGCTGCAGCACGAGGCTGTCGGGCACCTGCACCTCGCCGGCGGTGCGGAGGGTGTCGAAGACCGGCACCTGCAAGGAGTCGAGGTCGAGGTCCGGAAACGTCGTCGCGGAGGTGGCCTGAAGGGTATCGTCGCTCGAGAACGTGTACTCGAGGCGGGCGTAGACGGTGGATCCGTCTCCGATACTGTCCTCGACGACGAGACGGCTCGGTTCCAGTCGCTGCGCGTCCTGGGGCACTACCGGCAGCACGTCGCCCTTCGAGTAGATGCGATTGCCCTCGTCGGGGGGCGCATCCTCGTAGTGGTACTCGATCGGATTGCTGTTTTTGTCGTACAGTCGCACCTCGTAGTGCCCCAGCGCCCCAAGGTTGTCGGGGACGAAAATGGTGGTCGTGGGTAGGTCGTTTACGACCACCGGCTGCACCTGCACCACGCCGTCCTCAGCAAATACGTCCAGAAGCTGGATTCGGACACGGGTGGAGTCTTGCCGATACTGCGACACGAGCCCGTCCCAGCTGTAAGGACGGCTCCCGGCACAATTGAGGCTCAGTTGCATCGGGAGGAGCGGGGCGTTGGCCCTGATCGTCGTGTCCTGAGGCTCGACGAGCACGGAGAAATGCCGCTGCGGGTGGTACCCGTAGCCCCCAATGTCAAACACGTAGAGGGCCGGCTCCACGTCCCGCATCACAAACTGCCCGCCCGAGTTGGTTTGCATGCTGTCTCCGAAGGTCCGATTGACCGCCCGGGCGCTGTCGAGGGGCGCCCCCGACGTGCTATCGTACGCCGTCAGGTGCACCGTGCGCGTCGAGGCGGTTCGGGCAGAGTCGGCCGTTCCGCAGGCGCTGGCCAGAAGCAGTCCGCCCAGCAGGCAGAGGCTCCCGATCGCGGAGCGGATGAACGAAGCGGTCGGGGAGGAAGAAGCCATAGAAGAGTTGTAGGGACCGAAGCTGAATCGACTGCACGCACACTACCCAGCGAAGGGGTCTTGTATCGAAGCAAAGATGGGGCCAACCTGGTAAAGGACCCACACACCGGGCTGTGACCTCCGATCCGTCTGCGGGGCCTCAGAAGAGAACAGGGCGGTCGGGGCCCTCGGGTCATCGGCCGGATCGCCGCCGGGGCCGACGTGAACGGCCCGTTGCTACGACGAAAGGAGCGGGTACCCGGCGTCGTCGAGGAGGGTCCGGTATTTTCGCCGTCGCGCCTCGTTTGGATCGGGGTAGGAGCGAATGGACCCGAGCTCCGCAATGTAGGAGGCGGGAAGCTCGTGCTCCCGGGCTCCTGCGAGGACGAGGGCGTGGTACCATTCGTACGGCAGGAGCGCATCGTCGATGTAGGCGGGCTGAGCCGAGTACGCAAACGCCTTCACCGAGGTGGACGTCCCGTGGACGCGCACGTTGGATCGTTCGTATCCCCGACCGCGCTGCTCTGCCTCGTCGAGTGCGTCGAGCTCGGCGGCGTCGACGTCAAAGACGATTCCGTACACGGTCCCGTCGTCGGCCGGGGCGATGTTGCACTTTCCGGAGCCGTCCTGGCTGCGCTTGTGGAAGCGAAGGCGGTATCCCTCCAGTCGTCCCGTCGACCGCGGGGTCGCCGACGGGACCCGGGCCCGAAGGCGGGCGGTGAGCATATTCGATCCGTAACCGAAGTAGAGCATCGGGGACGGTGGGGGGCGGTCGGCGGCGGATAAAGAAAAGCCCGCAACCCTGAGGGGATTGCGGGCACGGCTGGCTACGGCACGCTGTAGCGGGGGCGGGATTCGAACCCGCGACCTTCGGGTTATGAGCCCGATGAGCTACCAACTGCTCCACCCCGCGATGTAAAAAGGGGGAAGA
>JAZKTD010000201.1:0-6408 GCA_036625705.1 Salinivenus sp. | reverse complement strand
ATGCCGCCGTCGCCTCTCTCTCGGGGGCATTCCTGATTCTGAGGCCCCCCGATAGGACCCTCTGCTCCCCAACGACCGCCGTGGATGTAGCGTCTCAAGAGGTGCTGAGCACGGGTCGTCGAATGGCGAAATGCCTGAGCGCTCCGCGTCCCGGGGGCGCACGGATGTGCAAGCCCGACGTCGAAGAGTGCCTCCAGGGTGTGGGCGTGATTGCCGTCGGGAACGAGAGGTCTCGACTACTCCCCGGGCCGTCTCACCTGTCGGTCAATCCAGTCCCCGATGATCTCGATCGCCGTCGGGTCGAAGGTCTCCTCGATGCGCCCGTACTCGGACGGCGATCCGGTCTCGGCCGTCTGGAAGAGGTGATTGAGGCCGTCGAGCGTGCGCACCGTGACGCTGGGGGACTCGCTCGCGTTCAGGGCCTCGGCGATGGCGGCCTGGTTGGTGTCGGGGGCCACCTGCTGGTCCTTCGCCCCGGCCAGCGCCAGGACCGGCACATCGACCGCACGGAGCATGGGGCGCGGGTCGTGCGCGATGAAGAAGCGGAGCCACGGGTCCATGAGGCGCTGCACCTCGCGGTCGATGGTCTGCTTCTCACTGATGCCCCGCGACTGAATCATGATCTTGCGCAGCTGGCTCGCGATCACGGCCGAGTCGGCGTCCTGCTTCAGCACCTCGAAGATGCGCTGCTGGGTGCCCTGCTGGAGGGCCCGGATGCGACGGTTGGCCCCCTGACGCCGGATGCGGCGGTCCAGTTGATCGGCCAGGATGGCGTCGCCCGGCAGGCCCGGTGCGGCGAGCAGGACCAGGAACGAGACCCGATCGCTCCGGCTGGCCACCATCGGCGCGATGAGGCCGCCCTCGCTGTGGCCGATGACGCCGATCTGTCCGGCGGCCACCTCCTCGCGGCGGGCGAGGGCCTCGACGGCGGCGTCCACGTCGCCGGCCAGGTCGGCGCTGGTGGCCCCCGCCTGCGTGCCGCCCGACGCCCCGACGCCCCGCTCGTCGAAGCGCAGGACCGCCAGCCCGCGGCGGGTGAGGGCGTCGGCCATAACCAGAAACGGCTTGTGGCCCATAATGGCGGCGTTGCGGTCGCTCGGGCCGGAGCCCGCGACGAGCACGACGCCCGGCACCGGCGCGGTCGTGTCCGGATGCGTGAAGGTCCCCCGCAGCGTCACGCCCGCCGCCTCGTTGCGAAAGGTGACGGTCTCACTCGCGTAGGGGTAGGGCACGCGCGGCTCCTGCGGCCGCCGCACGTCGGGCGCCGCGTCGGTGCGCGTGAGCGTCAGCGGCAGCCGGCGGCCGCCCTGCACCCACTGCCCGTCGAGCACCCGGGCGCTGTCGCCGATGACCCCCGCGAACGCCCCCGCGATGGACGGGATCTGGAGCCGCAGCGTATCCGTGTCCACGAGGATGCGGCCGATGGAGATGCCCGTCGCCCCCTGGTCGGGGCTGTCCATCGTGCCGACGAGCCGGCCCTCCGCGTCGGTCTGCAGGTGCATCACGACGCGCAGGTCGGTCTGCCCCACGGTGAGCGTCCCCACCCAGTCGCCGACGAAGCGGGCCGTGTCGGCCGCCGTGGGGCTGGCCTCCTGCGCCGCGGCCGGGCGAGCCCCACCCGTGGCGCACAGTCCCCCGCCGAAAAAGAGGGCAACCAGCAGCAGGCGTCGACACCAGAACGCGAAGGGGAGAGCGAATGCCACGGGAACGGTGCGGTTGGGAAGAAGAATCGAACGGGGCCCCACGCGGGGACGCAGAGGGGCCGGGATGGACGGGTGCATACGGTCGGGGATCCGCCGGGGGTTCGGCGGTCGTCAGCCGCCGGGCAGGACCGTCCCGTCCACCCGCCGGAGGGGGGCATGGTTGGGGTATTCGTCCTGCATCCGCTCCCGGAACGCCGCGAACGAGGGCGCCGACGGGACCGCCACGAGGTGGGACGGACAGTCGCAGTCCGAGGCGCCGAAGCCGCCAAGCGGGACGCGGGCGGCGGGCCCGTCGCGGAGCCCCGCGGCCCAGACGCACTCGCGCCGCGTCGGGTCGTGCGTGTACCACACGGCCTCAAGGGTCGTGCCGGATCGCAGATAATCGACGTGCCAGTGGCGGGCGCCGTCGGCCCGGGCATGGCGCCGCACACGGGCCCGCACGCCCCCCGGCCCGAAGGCACTCCCGACGTACACGTACAGCCCCGGCCGGACCGTCAGTTCGCCCAGCGCGCCGACCTCGATGGTCTGCTCAGTGTGAGCACGGAGCAGGAGGGCGTAGGTGCCGGGCTCCGCTCGGGGATCCGCCGTCGGTCCGTCACTCATCGTTGGCCGACCCGGATGATGCCGAGGCGGACACGGGATCTTGTTTCCAGAAGGCCACGCCGCCGGCCTGCTGCCCCACGTCGACCGACGCGACGCGCTCGAGGGCCTGCAGGTCAAACACGTCGACGGCCCCGGGCTCGCCGCCCACGCTCTCGGCGGTCACGACGGCGTAGCGGCTGTCCGGGGTGGTCACCACGCCGTGCGTCACGGTGCGGCTGTTGTCGAGCCGGGCCGCCCGCTCGCCGTCCTCCAGGTTCCAGATGCCGGTCTCCCCGGAGCCTTTGTAGGTGACGACGAGCGTCTCCCCGTCCGGCGTCACGTCGAGGTTGTACGGCGCGGTGCCGTCGCCCGTCTCGAAGCGGCGCGTGACTCGCCAGTCCTCCAGGTGGACCTCCAGCACCGCGTCGCCGCCGTTGAGGGCCACGTAGGCGAGGGGCTTCGAGGGGTGGGGCTGCACCCAGGTCGGCTTCGGCGTGCCGTCCCCGAGGTCGAGCGTGCGGGTGACCTCGCGGGCCACGGCGTCGATCTCGTAGAGGGCGCCGTCCATCATGCCGACGGAGTAGTGCATGCGGCCGTCGGGGGCGAAGCGGGAGCCGTGCGGCATGATGCCGGTCTCGATCTGCTGCAGCTCCGTCATCGTCTCGGGGTCGACGACGGAGACGGTGCTCGGCTCCCGTTCGCCGTGCAGGTTGAAGTTCACGACGTGCAGCAGCCCGGTCACCGACGAAATCTCCATCGTCGCCGGAAACATCCCGACCGTGGCCGCGCCCATCTTCTCGTTCGTGCCCGTCTCGTATTTCACGACGCGGCCGTAGGGCTTGCCGTGGGCCACGGATACGAACCAGTGCTCGCCGTCCGGCGACACGGTCATGCCGTGCGCCCCTTCCGTCTCGACGGGAATGCGCCCCACCCGCACGGTCGCCTCGACGGTGGCCGCCTCCCCGTCGAACCGCACGAGGGCCACCTCGTCGGCCGACTCAGACGCGACGTAGGCGTAGTAGGTTTGCCCAAGCGCAGGGAGAGCGGTCAGGACGCTCAGCCCAGCGACCAGAAAGAGAACGCGTAGGGAGTTCATGGCGAACGAGGGTCGAGGATTGAGGGTCGCGAGGTTCGGATGCACCGCATCACGCATCACTCCTCACTCGCCAACTCCACCGCCCAGAGGCCCGAGTTCCAGTCCGAGAAGAAGATGTGGCCTTTGTACGGCTGCGGCCCCCAGGTCATCGCCGCGTTCGGGATGCGGCCCCCGGGGTCAAAGGGCTTAAAGTGGGCGATCTCGCGGCCCTGCTCGTAGAGGTTGCCCTTCAGGTCGCCGGACAGGTCCACCACGCGGAGGCCGGCGTTGTAGTAGGCCACGTAGAGGGTGTCGCCGTCGACCCAGTAGTTGTGCGACCCGGCCTCCGGCACCCGGTAGCGCGCCTCCTCGGTCGGGGCGTCCGGATCGGTGACGTCGACGAAGTGGAGCCAGCCGGCAGGGATGGTGGGCTCGTTCTCCGTGTTGAGGCCGTTGGGGAAGGCCTCGTCGCCGGCGATGACCCAGTGCTTGCCGGTCTGGTCGTCGCGGTACGGGAAGGCGGCGTGGTTCCAGCCGCTGGGGTACGCGTAGCGGCCGATCTCAACGGGATTGGACGGGGCGCCGCCCGCGACGCCGTTGCCCACGTCGACCATCACGACGCCGTCGTCCCAGTTCGAGGAGTAGGCAATGCCGTCCTGCACCCACACGTCGTGGATCGAGTGGCCAGGCGTCTCCAGCTCGAAGGTGGCCACCCGCTGCGGGTTGGCCCGGTCCGCGATGTTGATGATTTCGTAGCGCCGGCCGTTGCTGAGGGCGTAGACGTGGTCCTCGTAGACAAACAGGTTGTGGACGCCGCCCGTGAGGCGGTTTGTGTACTCGGTGACGACCGACACGTCGGTCGGGTCCGCGCAGTCGAGAATCACGATGCCGTTCTTCCGGTCGGAGGCGCCCTCGCGGCTGATGACGCAGGTGCGCCCGTCGGCGCTCACCTTCACGTCGTTGACCGTGCGGGCGTCGACGGTGACGGTGTCGACCGGCGTGATGCTGGACGGGTCGGTGACATCCCAGAAGTAGGCCTCGCCGTCGCCGCCCCAGGTGCCGGTGATGGCGTAGTCGCGCCCGTCGGCCGGGGCCTCCCACACCCACAGGTCCGAGGTGTGCACGTCGGAGACGCGGCCGCGGCCCACGACCTCGATCGAGCCCCGCAGGTTGCGCGGTCGGACCGACACGGTGTGGGTGGCGGTGTGCGCCCCGCTCGTGGCGACGACGGTGTACTGCCCGGCGGCCTCCGCCACGAAGCGGCCGTCGCTCCCGATCTCGGCGGCGGCCCCCGGCGCGATGTCGTCAGTGTGGTCGGTGCGCACGGCGTAGCGGACGGGGGCGTCGTCGACGGCTTCTCCGTTCTCGTTCCGGGGCGTAGCCTCAAAGTCGAGCACGTCGCCGGTGCGGGCCGAGTCGGCGCCGCCCGTGATTTCCAGTGCGGCGACGGG
This sequence comes from Salinivenus sp., assembly GCA_036625705.1. Lineage (GTDB taxonomy): Bacteria > Bacteroidota > Rhodothermia > Rhodothermales > Salinibacteraceae > Salinibacter. The sequence continues at coordinate 1,597 of JAZKTD010000201.1, read as the reverse complement.
GTTCTCGACGACCTCGACGGTCGCGGTGGCCTCGCGGCCCTCGGCCCGGGCCGTGAGCGTCACGGGGCCCGGGGCCTGCGCCTGGAGGCGATGGCGCCGGTCGACCGTGGCGACGGCCGGGGCACTGCTTTCGACCTGCACCGTCACGTCCTCGCGGACCTGCCCGCCCGCCGTACGGGCCTCAATGGCGAGCGGCATCTGCGTGCCGGCGTAGACCCGGTCGGGCACGTCCGCGAACGCCACGCTCTGCACCGGGGCCTCCGTGACGGTCACGGACATGCGCTTCACGATGCGGCCCTGATTTTCGGTGCCCGGGCGGAGCGCGATGAGTTCGTAGGTGCCCGGCTCGTTGGCCGTGACCTCTCCGCTTCGGGTGACGGGGGCCGCGTTGCCGGTGCGCGCGAGAAAGACGACGGTCGTGTCGCGCCGCCGGTCGCCGTCGGCGTCGACGAAGTAGGCGGTCAGTTGCTGCGTCTCGCCGACCTGGAGGGTGGGCTCGGCGGGCTCGACCTCGAGCGACTGGGCAAAGGCGGACGGGACGAGCAGAAGACCGACGGCGAGGCAGACCGCCCGTCGAAGGGGGCGAAGCGACATGGGGAGACACGGCGGATGGAACGAAACACAACGACCGATTTCCTCCCACCTTTACTCTCCCCGCGGGTTCCCCAGACGTCCCTCGGCTTTTCACAGGACCTCCCCGTCGTGCCGCCGGCAGGGCCCGGCCCTCACTCCTGCCTGAGTTCGACCAAGTGGGCGTCCAGCGCCGCCGCCTCGTCCGATTCGATTCGAACCGTGTAGCGCCCCCAGTCCCACCACCGATCCAGAAGGCCGGTCACGACGAGGGCGCCGGCCGTCCGCTCGACAGTGCGGACCGTGAGCGGAAGCTGGTCCGTGACCGTCACCCACCACGCCTCCGGGGCCTCGACGAGCAACCGGTCGTCCTCGACGCGGACCTCGGTCGGGGCAGATCCGCGGCGGTTTGCGATGAGGGCGGCGGCAAGGAGCAGCGCTCCGACCGTCATAACCACCAGCGGCGTCGGGGCCAGGAGCTCCTCAAACACATCGGCGGAAACGAAAAGGCTCGAAAAGAGGAGGCCGAGGCCCCCTCCGAAAAGGGCCGCCGGGACGATTGCGAGAAGGGTTCCGTTCGTCGGTCGGACCTCGGCGTGCGCAGAAGTAGACATGGGGAAAGAGTGGCGTACAGAGACGGGGACAAGAAAAGAAAGTGGGTGAACGACGGCCCCTACAGATTGTCCTCCAAATTCGAACCCGGCCGACCGTGCTCCCCGGCCTGGCGACGAATTCAGAATTCGATGCGTGCGTGGGCGCTATCGCACGACCGTCAGCTTGCGGGCTACCGCCTGCCCCCCGGCCGTCAGCCGGAGGAAGTACGTACCGCTGGCCAGCCCCTCGACCGAGAGCTGGGTCTCGTGCCGCCCGGCCTCCGCTCCGGGGGCCGCCGACCGCACCTCCCGTCCCAGCACGTCGTAGAGCCGGAGCGTCGCCTCGCCCTCCCCGGCCTGTCCCTCCGGAACGGCGAAGCGAACGGTCACCCGCTGGCGGGCCGGGTTCGGGTAGGTCTCCTTCAGCCGGAGCT
>JAZKTD010000200.1:0-6415 GCA_036625705.1 Salinivenus sp. | reverse complement strand
CCGGCGTTGACGTCGATGGTCGTGCCGGTGGCGTGGTCGGCGTGCCCGCCGAGCAGAAACGCCACGAGGGGCGCGACGTCCTCCGGCTCGGTGAGCTCGTTGAGGGCGAGGTCACCGGTCACGTAGTCCTCCCCGTACTCGTCGATGAACGCCTGCGCCATGTCGGTGCGGACGAAGCCGGGGGCGATCGTGAAGGCCGTGACGCCGTCCGCGCCGAAGCCTCGCGCCACCGACCGCAGGAGCGCCACGAGGCCGGCCTTCGAGGCGGCGTAGGTCATGTAGTCGGGGGTGTCGCCCCGGAAGGCGGCCCGCGAGGCGACCCCGACAATGCGGCCCCCGTCGTGGTCCTGAAAGTGGGCGAGCGCCTTCCGGCACAGAAGCTCGGGGGCGCGCAGGTTCACGTGCATCGTGTCGGCCCAGTCGGAGGCCCAGTCGTCGGTCTCGGCGTCGAGCGGCGTGGGGCGGGCCACCCCGGCGTTGAGGACGAGGCCGTCCAGTGGGCCGAAGCGGTCGATCACGTCGGGCACGAGCCCGTCGGTGGCGTCCAGGGCGGAGAGGTCGGCCTGCACGGACTCGGCCCCGCGGCCGCACGCGTCGGCGACGTCGCGGGCGGCCTCGCGGCTGCGGCCGTAGTGGACGGCCACGGTGGCCCCGGCGTCGGCCAGGGCGAGTGCAATGGCGCGCCCGATGCCCCGGCTGGCGCCGGTGACGAGAACGGTTTGGTCGGTGAGGTCAAGGGCCATCGGCGAGAACACATTTGTTGGAATGAAAAGCGGGGCGGACGGAGGAGGCGTGACTCGTGATGCGTGAAAATCCTCCTCCACAGCTCCCAATTCACCCCTCACGCATCACGGATCACTACTGGTAGCGCCGGACGCGGTAGGTGGCCGTGCGCGAGGTGTCGGCCCGCACGACGTCAAACCGAATGCGCCCGATGGGCCGGCGGTCCGCGGTCTCGACGGTCACCCGCCACCGGCCGGGGTGGACGTGCCGCTTGTAGGTGACGCCGCGGTACCCGTTCCGCCGGCCGCCGACGACCTCGTAGCCGATGCGGTCGGTGTCGACCCAGGCCTCGCGCGTGGAGTTGTAGTACTGCCAGTGGTGGTAGACGTCGGTCTGAAGCGCCGTGGGGGCGAAAATGGCGGTGAAGCAGTGCACGGTGTCCGACGACGTGTAGTAGAAGGGGTCGTCGTCGTTCTGCCAGGGGCGGTACCAGGGCGGCTCCTCGTAGCGGAGCAGGAAGGCCTCCCCCTTGCGCTCGGCCTCGTGGTACACGCCGCCTTCGCGGAGGGCCAGCGGCACCGGTGGGATCCAGTGGTTGACGTAGAACACCACGACGAGGCCGAGGAGGGCCAGCACGACGCCGACGGCCCCCAAAAACGACCACGTGCCCCCGAAGACGCCGTGGCCGTCGAGGTAGAGGATGAGCCCGATCACCAGCCCCGCACTCACGAACCCGCTCGTCAGGAAGACCCCGAGCCCCATCGTGCCCAGCACCGTGGGCAGGAAGAACGTGAAGTAGCAGAAGACCGCCAGGAAATAGACGCCAATCAGAAGGTAGGAGCTCCAGACGCGGCTCCACACGACCTCGTTGGCCACAAGCAGCCCCACCAGCACCAGCAGAAACAGCGACGCGGTGCTAAACGACGCGCTGCGGGTGTAGTAGATGACGTAGGCGCTAAACAGGCCCCCGGCAAGAAACTGGATAATCCCGGGTGCCCAGGGCGCCAGCTTCTGGAGAGGGGCCGGCAGCGGCCGATCGTTGCGGGCCAGGGTGGCCAGGACGACGAATCCCCCAAGGAGGACGAGGTAGACGCCCAGGATGAGGTTGTCCAGCAGGGCGTCGATGCGCTGGAGCGTGAGGGCGTCCCAGGTCACCCCGCCGAAGAAGAGGAGGGGCGGTGCGGCGTACTCGTGCTGGTGGAGAAACAGACGCGCCCAGCGGTAGCGAGGGCTCTCTTCCATCCGGTTCAGGATGGAGTTCAGCCAGCTCGTGAGGCGACCGGCCCAGGCGTCCACGGTCATGGGACGGGGCGTGAGGCGTGAGGAGTGATGAGTGAGGCGAGAGGGATCCGGACCCGGGAAGGAGCTCACGCATCACGAGTCACGCATCACGAATTGGGAGACGGGAGGTCCGGCTTCTTGACGCCCACGGCCTCTGCGTCGGGCTTGTCCTGTTCTTCCTTGGGCCGGCGCCAGAGGGGGACGGACGAGCAGGGCTCTCCGTACATCAGTTTGCGCGCCACGGCCTGTAGCTTCTGGGTGGCGCGGACGTACGCCATCTCGGGCACGACGTCGCTTCCGCAGCCCTTGATCACGACGGGGCGGTCCTCGTAGGCCGACCAGTCGACGTCCTCGAGGGCCTGGACGTAGTACTCTCGGTGGAGGTCACCCTCGCGGCCGAGGGTCGTCGACGCGGCGACGTCCCGGAGCTCCGAGGCGATGAGCATGTAGCCCCAGGTCGGGACGATGGCGTCGGTCGAGCAGTACAGGGCCACGTGCTCGTCCTCGTACTGCGTCCAGTCGTGCTCGTCGACTTGCTCGCGAAACGCCTTCTCCTTCAGCATGAGGCCCTCCACCAGGAACGTGCTGATGTCCAGCTCCGTGACGGGGCGGTCGTCCCAGAGGTCGGCCAGGTTGAATACCTGAATCTCGCTGTCCGCAACGCTGTTTTCGACGGGCTCCATTGGGCGGTGGGGAAGGGTCTGGAGGAAACACAACGGAATCATATGAACCAGTGCCGTGCGGACTGGGTTTCCCGGCGCCGGCTAGGATTCGTCGCCCTTACGGGACGTGGCGGGCGTGTCGTCGGTGTCGACGAGGGCGTAGATCGCGTCCAGCGGCAGCTCGACGTCGAGGGCGTCGCACCGGAGGCGGGCGTCCCGGTCCGCCACCGAGCGGACCACCCACTCGTCGCCCCGGCGCACGTACTGCGTGACGAGGGCTCGGGACGGGGAGGCAATCCAGTATTCCCGGAGGGAGTCGAGATTCAGGTAGGCCTCCAGCTTCTCCTGGTGGTCGCGGTCGGACGTCGAGTCGGACGTGACCTCCACGAGCAGCTCCGGGTTGACGAGCGAGGGCGGCGACTCGTCGGTGTACTCGGGCTCACCGCAGAGGACGACGACGTCGGGGTAGACATACCGCGTTTCGCTGATCTTTACGCGCTGGTCGGAGGTAAAGCTGCGGCAGCCCCGCGGCCGGAGGACGGAATACAGTTCGCCCTGGATGTTGTCCTTTATGAGGTTGTGGTCGGGGGAGGCCCCGGCGAGGAGCCAGACCCGTCCGTCGAGGTATTCGTAGCGGCCCTCGTCGGTCTCGGCGTCGAGGGTCAGGTACTCCTCGACGCTCAGGCGGCGTTGGGCGACGGCGGTGCTCATGGTGAGGGACGGTCGAGACGATGCAAAGGAGCACGTCACAAACGCAGGCCCAGCCCACGGGGTTCGATGGCGCGCGCCGGCGCGGCGGATCAGGACGGGGAGACGGGCCCAATCTCCTCCGCGAGCCGATCCAGGTAGGTGCGCAGAAACTGGGCGCGTCGCTCGGCCGCCTCGCGGCCCGCGTCGGTCTGCATCGAGTCCGGCAGGCGGAGGAGCTTGGCGTAGAAGTGGTCGATCGCGTAGGTGGTGTCGTCGGGCGGGCGGTCCTCGCAGAACGGGTCGTCGGGGTCGTAGAGGGCGTTCCCGAGCGCGCCGGCCACCATGAAGCAGCGGGCGAGGCCCACGGCCCCCAGCGCGTCGAGTCGGTCGGCGTCCTGCACGACCTTGGCCTCGGTCGTGTCCGGCGCGACGTCCCCCGAGAAACTGTGCGCCGCGATGGCGTGGGCGATTGGGGCGATCCACCCGTCGGGGTAGCCGGCCTCTCCCAGGAAGTCGCGCGCCGCCTCGGCCGCCCGGCGTGAGGCCTGCGCCCGGTCGAGGGCGTCCTTGGGGAGCACCACGCAGTCGTGCAGCCACGCGGCGGGCACCACCACCTCCAGCGTCGCGTCCTCGGCCCGCGCGAGGCGGCGGGCCGTCGTCACGACCCGCTCCACGTGGGCCCGGTCGTGGGCCGCGTCCGCGTCCCGGTACTGGGCGTCGAGAAACGACGCGAAGCGGGACGTCCAGTCGGACCAGTCGTCGATGGAGGCCGGCATGGCAACACCTCGTGGCGAGGTCGGAACGGACAGGGTGTGGAGGCATGTTCTGAACCCCCCGAGTTCGCCCTCGGAGCCGTCGTGCCCTCCGCAATCATCCCCAGGACCGGATGACCATCACCGCCGTACGGAGCAAAACGGACTGGCAGCGTGCCCGGGCCATCCGAGAGCGCGTCTTTATTGAGGAGCAGGACTGTCCCCCCGAGGAGGAGTGGGACGGCCACGACGAGCGGAGCCGGCACGTGCTGGGGCGCGTAGACGGCGAGGCCGTCGCCACGGCCCGCTGGCGGGCGACCTCCCACGGCGACGAGATCGTCGCCAAGCTGGAGCGCTTCGCCGTGCTGCCCGCGTATCGCGGGGAGGGCCGCGGCACGCAGCTCGTTCGGTCCGTCGTCGAGGACGCCCGACGGGCCGGTTTCGATACGTTTCTGGTGCACGCCCAGTCGCACCTGGAAGACTGGTACGAGGACCTCGGGTTCACCGCAACCGGGCGCACGTTCGAGGAGGCCGGCATCCCGCACGTCGAAATGGTGCGGGACGACGGCCAGCGCCCCCAGTAAGCTCCGCTGGACGCACTACTCCTCGTACAATCCGGCGTCCACGACGTCGGGGTGGGCCCGGACGGTGGCGCCTTCGACGAGCGACGCGAGCTGATCGTTGAAGGCCTGCTTGCGCCGCTCCTGCATCATCTGCTTCCGGGCCTTGGTCGTGTCCATCGGCTCCCCGGCGTTGGTGAGGCGGATGACGTGGAAGCCAAACCGGGTGCGGACCGGCTCCGAGGCGATGTCGCCGGAGTCGGCAAGCGCGTAGGCGGCCTCGGCGAAGGGGTCGACCATCTGGTCGCGGGTGAAGAAGCCGAGGTCCCCGCCCTGGCTGGCGGAGGGGCCCTCGCTGTGGCGCCGAGCGAGCGCCGCGAAGTCCACGCCGGCCTGCGCGCTGTCGATGAGGGCGGAGGCGGCCTGCCGGGCCGAGTCCACCTTCGACTGCGGGGCGTCCTGACCGGCCCGCAGCAGGATGTGCTGCGCCCGGATGCGACGGTTCTGGGCGCTGTACTCCTCCACCTCGGCGTCGCTCGGGGCCTCCGCGTTGTCGGCCATCTGCTGCTGCAGCTGCTGGGTCTGGAGCCGCTCGGCGATGAGCGTCCGGAGCGAGTCCATCGTCATGTTGTTCTGAGCCAGCTGCTTCTGGAGCTGCGCCTCGCTCTGGTACTTGCTTCGGATCTGCTTGAGGCGCCGGTTCACCTGCGCCGAATCGACCGGAAGGTCCTCGGCCCGGGCCCGGCCCCGCATCATGTGCCCCTCGGCAAAGCGCTGGACGAGGTTCCGGTGAATGGCCTGGACGGTGTCCGTCGACCGCTGGTCGGGCGAGAGGCGCTGCATCCGCATCTTCGTCTGCCGACGGTACTGACTGGTCGTGAGGGTGTCGGAGCCGTACTCCGACGAGACGACGAGGGCGAGGGTCGAGTCGGAGAGCGGCTCGCCGACCTGGTAGGACACTCCGTCCTCGCTCCCCGAGGAGCCGCCACACCCGCTCAGGAAGAGCGCGGACGCCACCACGGCGAAACAGAACAACCAGCGGAGAGAGCGAAAGGAATGAGACATTCGCATGTTGGGGAAGACAGGAGGAGGCTGATTCTGAAGGCAAGGGCCCGCCCGGGCGGAGGGCGATCCGGTGGGACGACAAATTTGCGGGGACGGGCCCGGTCGGGTGGATTCGATGGATGCACGCCGCCTGGTGGAAGGTGTTTCTGGGCGGCCGCGAAATCCCGATCCAGACGCCTCGGAGGGCAACCGCGGCCGACAGGCCGGCGCCAGAGGGCCGTCCCCGCGTCGAAGAGCACAGTGGGGTCCAAAGAGGTAGAATTTCGATGAACGCCGAAACCTGGGACCGGCCCTCATGTTGGACAGGCCGCACAAAACAGCCCGCCGCGTTCGTCTAGCCTGGTCTAGGACGCCGGCCTCTCACGCCGGTAACACGGGTTCAAATCCCGTACGCGGTACCATTTCGAGTTTTCCGAGGCGCTGGCCTTCCCTCCCTCCTCCCCCCGGGCCAGCGCCTCTTTTTTTATGTGGGGGCGACGTCCGCCCCCGGGCTCGGGCCTCCCCGCTACGGGCGCCGGAGGATGAGCGTGCCGCTAAACGTATCGAACCGGAGCGTGGGGCCGCCGTCACCGACCGTGGCCCGGACGCGATCGTCCCCAATCGGCTCGGTGCGGGCCGAGACGTCGGTCTCGAGGGCGGAGGCGGACGTCTCGACCACGGCCCCGGCCTCGGAGGGGAGCGT
>JAZKTD010000199.1:0-6433 GCA_036625705.1 Salinivenus sp. | reverse complement strand
CCGACCCGTCGGCGGATCCGCAGCCCGACGACTCGGGCGCGCCGGCGCAGGGGACGGCACAGGAGTCGGCGCAGGGGGCGGAGACCGAGTCGATAGATGACTTCTCCGATACCTTCGACGACATCGACGACGAGACGGCGGAGATGGACTTTTCCTCGGCGTTCGAGGCCCCCGATGAGAAAGGAGGCGACCCGTCACAGGAGCGCTCCCCGCAGGACGCCCCCCCGCAAGAGAGCCCCGAGGATTGGTCGCTGGACGACCCGGCGTCCTCTCTCTCCTCGGAGGCAGACGTCTCAGCCGGAGCGGCCTCCCCGTCGGAGGGAGAAGAAGACGACCTGGAGCGCGCCATGCAGTCGCTGTTCCCGGCCCTGCCCGACGAGGGAGAGGCGGAGGCGGCCGACGACGACAGTGACGCCGCCGACACGTCCGGTGACTCCGCGGCCGACGAGGGCGACCGGAGCCCGTCCGAGGCGCAGTTCGATGCGATCAAGGAGGACGTCCAGCAGTCCGAGGACGAGGAGTCCGACGACAAGAAGCAGAAGCAATCCCGCTCGTCCGACGAGGAGGCCTCCACAGAGGAAATCGAGAAGATCTGGAGCATCCTTGAGGACATGGAGTAGGCGGCTCACGTCTTCCTGGCTGCGTGCCGGCTCGCTCGGTTTTCCCCCGCTGACCCTTCCGCGGTATGTCTGGTTCGGATTCCTCGGCACTCACCCGTGAGGGCACCCGCGCGTACCGCCAGCACGTCGAGGCGGCGGCCGCGGCGTTCCGGGAGCAGGCCCCGTCCCTGCCGTCCCGGGCAATCGTTCTGGCCCCCGAACTTCAGGGGCCCGGCGATGCCTTCTCGGTGCAGGCGACCTGGACGGCCGACGACCTTCCTCACCTGCCGGGTGCGGACGAGGGGCTGACCCTCGCCGTCGGCGCCCTGAACGACACGCCGGTCGTGGTGCTTGACGGGGGGCTGTCCCTTGCCGACGGATACACGCCGCGGGAGGTCGTTTTTCCCATCCGCGTGCTTGCCGAGGCGGGCGTCGACACGGTCGTCTTCGCCGACACGGCGGGGAGCCTGACCGCCGAGATCGCCCCGTCGGACCTCGTCCTGGTCACGGACCACATCAACTTTCAGGGCGCAAACCCACTCGTGGGGCCCAACGTCGACGAGTGGGGGCCCCGCTTCCCCGACATGTCCGAGCCGTACGCGCCGGCGCTGCGCCGTCGGGTCGAGGACGCGGCGACCCGAGAGGGCGTTCCGCTCCGCCAGGGCGTCTACGTCGCCGTCGTCGGTCCGAACCGGCCGACCCGGGCCGAGGCCCGCATGGCCCGCTCGATGGGCGGGGACCTGATGGGCACCCGCACGGTGCCGGAAGTGATCGCTGCCCGGCACATGGATCTGCGGGTGGGGGCGTGCTCGGTTGTGACGCGACGGCTACTGGGAGACGACGGGACGGAGCAGGCGCCCGACGATCCGTCCGCGGCCCTCACCGACGCCCGGTCGCGTCTGCGCACGCTGCTCGGAGAGACCCTCGCCGGCCTCGCGGGGGAGGACCCGTCGGGATAGTGGGGCAGGGCGGCCCCGCCCGGGCCCGGGCCGTTGCGACTTTCCCCGTCCTCAGTCATCTTGTGCCCGCCGCGGTGTCCGTAGAGGGAGCGGCCCGCGTGTGTCTTTTTTTCTTCGCCCGATTGCAGAGCGTATGGAATCCGAGTCCGCCTCACCGTCCTGGAGTGTCCACAAGTTCGGGGGCACCAGCCTCGCCGATCCGGACCGCATCCGGCACGTCGCGTCCCTCATTGCCGAGCAGGCCCGACCGACGGCCGTGATTGTGTCGGCGATGAGCGGGGTGACGGATCGGCTGCTGGACCTGGCCGACACCGCGCCCGACGACCGGGGCGACCTCCACGACCGGCTTGAGACCCTCTGCGATGAGCAGCGGGCCGTGGTCACGGAGCTGCTCTCCGGCGACACGGCCGCGCCGCTGCTGCGGGCCCTCGACGCCGACGTCGACGACGTGGCCGACGTCCTGCGCGCCACCCGTCTCATGCGGACGGCGCCCGACACGGCCCGCAACCTGGTGGCCGGTTACGGCGAACTCTGGGCCGCCCGGCTGCTTGCGGGCGTCCTGCGCGCTCGGGGCGTCTCGGCGGCCCCGTGCAACGCCCGCGAGGTGCTCGTGGTCGAGCACGGGCGGCTCGGGCCCGTGGTCGACTGGGCGGCCACCCGAAAACGGTTCGCCGAGTGGCGGGCCGAACAGACGGCGGACGTCTTCGTCATCACCGGCTTCGTGGCCTCGACCGTCGAGGGGGTGCCCACGACCCTCGGCCGCAACGGCTCCGACTACTCGTCGGCCATCTTCGCGGCGCTGCTCGGGGCGGAGGCCCTTACGATCTGGACCGATACCGACGGGGTCATGAGCGCCGACCCCCGCTACGTGCCGGACGCCCGGTCGCTCGACGCCCTCAGCTACGAGGAGGCCATGGAGATGGCCTACTTCGGGGCGCGGGTCATCCATCCCCGCACGATGGCCCCCGCCATCGACCACGAGATCCCCATCACCATCCGCAATACGTTTGCCCCGGAGGTCCCCGGCACGCGCATCCACCTCGAGGGCGACGGCGACTCGGTGGTGAAGGGCTTCTCGACGATCGACGACGTGGCCCTTCTGAACCTGGAGGGGACCGGCATGATCGGGGTGCCCGGCATCGCGCACCGCCTCTTCGACGCCCTGGAGGACCACGGCGTCTCGGTGATTCTCATCTCGCAGGGCAGCTCCGAGCACTCCATCTGCTACGCCGTGCCGCAGGCCCAGGCCGAAACGGCCCGCGAGGCCACCGAGCAGGCCTTCTACGCCGAGATGGATCGGGGACAGATCCAGCGCGTCGAGGTGACGCCGAACTGCAGCATCCTGGCCGTCGTCGGCGACCGCATGTCGGGGACGCCGGGCGTGGCCGCCACCTTCTTCGGCGCCCTCGGGGACGCGGGCGTCAACATCCGGGCCATCGCGCAGGGCTCCTCGGAGCGCAACATCTCGGCGGTGGTCGACGGCGCGGACGCCCAGCGGGCTCTCCGCGCCGCCCACGCCGGCTTCTACCTCTCGAAGCGGACGCTCTCGATCGGCGTCATCGGGGCCGGGAACGTGGGCGCCGCGCTGCTCGACCAGATCGGGGACCAGGTCGAGCGCTTGCGGGACGAGCAGGACATCGACCTGCGGGTGCGGGGCGTCACGACGACCCGAAAGATGCTGCGGGCCGAGCAGCGCGTCGACCTCACCGGCTGGCGCTCCGCCCTCGCCGACGCGGAGGCGTCCGACCTCGACGCCTTCGTGGACCACGTCCAGACCGACTATCATCCCCACACGGTGCTCGTCGACTGTACGGCCAGCGACCGGGTGGCCCAGCACTACGAGGACTGGCTGGCACGAGGGATCCACGTCGTCACGCCGAACAAGCGGGCCAACACCGCCTCCTGGGACACCTACCAGGCCCTGCAGGCCGCCAGCCGCGGCACCCGGCCCCACTACCTCTACGAAACGACGGTGGGAGCGGGCCTCCCCATCATCCAGACGCTCGAAAACCTGACCGAGACCGGCGACCGGGTGCACCACATCGAGGGCATCCTCTCCGGCACGCTCTCGTACCTGTTCAACGCGTTCGACGGGGAGCGGCCCTTCTCGGAGATCCTGATCCAGGCCAAGGAGGCGGGCTTCACCGAGCCCGACCCACGCGACGACCTGTCGGGAATGGACGTGGCGCGGAAGGTGGTCATCCTGGCCCGCGAGATGGGCCTGGAGCTGGAGCTGGACGACGTGGCCGTCGAGGGGCTGGTGCCGGACGCCCTGGAAGACGGCGCCGTCGAGGAGTTTTTAGAGCGGCTGCCGGAGCACGACGAGACGATGACCGACATTCTGCGCACCGCCCAGGCGGAAGGGAAGGTGCTCCGGTTCGTCGGGAGCGTCGAACGGGACGGCACCGCGTCGGTGCGGCTGCGGCGCTACCCGACCGACCACGCCTTTGCCCGCATCAGCCACACCGACAACATTGTGCGGTTCCAGACGGACCGCTACCGTCAGAATCCGCTCATCGTGCAGGGGCCGGGGGCCGGGCCGCAGGTCACGGCGGCGGGCGTCTTTGCGGACCTGCTGCGCCTCATGACGTGAGAGGGAAGCCCGATCTGGGGATCTGAGCGCACGAGCGTCGACTCTCCGTATTGCGTAGTGCGTATTGCGGATCTGTACTCCGGCCGAGGCTCGAGAGGCACGCAATACGAAATACGCAATAGAACGTATTTGACACAATGACACGGGCATCTGACATGGAAACGGAAGTAACCGTCTTTGCCCCCGCGTCGATGGGAAATGTGGCCGTGGGGTACGACCTCCTCGGCAGCGCCCTGGACTGCGTGGGGGACTCCGTGACGGTGCGCCGGATCGAGGAGCCCGTCGTGCGGGTCGGGGAGATTACCGGGCGCGTCACGGACCTACCGACCGACCCGACCGAGAACACCGCCACGGTCGCGCTTCTGCACCTGCAGGAGGCCGAGGACCTGTCGTTCGGGTTCGAGGTGTCGCTGGAGAAGGGCATCCCCCTGGGCTCCGGCCTGGGGGGCTCGGCCGCCTCGGCGGTCGGGGCCGTCGTGGCCGCCGCCCGGCTCCTGCCGGGCACGTGGGCGCCCGACGACCTGCTGCCCCACGCCCTGGCCGGCGAGGCGGTGGCCAGCGGTGACATCCACCCCGACAACGTGGCGCCCTGCCTGTACGGCGGCCTCGTGCTGACCCGTGAGGTCGACCCGCCCGACGTGGTGCCGATCCCGATCCCCGACCCGATCCGGTGCGTCCTCGTTCACCCGGACCGCGTCATCAACACCCGCGACGCGCGGGCCTGCCTGCCCGAGACGCTGCCCCTCGCGGACTCGGTCCGGCAGACGGCCCACCTCGGCGCGTTCGTTGCCGGGTGCTACCGCGGTGACCTCGACCTCATCGGCCGGTCCCTGCGCGACTGGATCGTCGAGCCCCACCGCGCCGCCCTCGTGCCCGGATTCGGGGACGTGCAGGCCGCCGCCATGGACGCCGGGGCCCTCGGGTGCTCCCTCTCCGGGGCCGGGCCCACCCTCTTCGCGTGGTGCAACGGCGCGGCCGACGCGACGGCTGTCCGGGACGCGATGACGGCGGCCTTTGCCCGGCACGACGTGGCCACCGAGGCCTGGATCTCGGCGATTCCCGAGGAGGGCGCCCGCGTCGTCGAACCGATGGCGGCCCAGTGAGGCGCGGCGGCGGTCAGTCGATCGACAGCTCACTCACGCGCTGCTCGGCGTCCTCGAGGCGCGAGAGACAGTCGTTGGCGAGGGTGACGCCCTCCTCGTAGGTGTCGAGGGCCTCCTCCAGGGCGGGCGGATCGTCCTCGAGGGTCTCTACAATCTCTTCGAGGCGCTGGAGGGCCTCCTCGAACGTCGGCTCGGCGGCGGATGCGTCGTCGGACATGGGAGTGCGGGTCGGAGAGGGGCTGCGAAAGCAGTGGGATCACGTGCTTCACGGGCACCGACCGATCCGGGATCCGCCGGGCTGTCTAAATGATCTGAAAATCGCGCGACGCGGGGGCGGGCGGTGGACGGTGTCTCCGCCGGTCGGTATTGTGGGAGGGCACACGCTTCCCCCTCATTTGGTCTTCTCGCTCCCATGGATCTCGGACTGCAGGATCGCGTCGCCATCGTTACCGGTGCCAGCCAGGGCATCGGCAAATACATCGCCGAGGCCCTTGCCCGAGAGGGCTGCGATGTCGCCATCTGCGCGCGGACGGCCTCCGACCTTGAGGCCGCGGCCGAGGACATCCGGGCGGAGGGGGCGGAGGTGCTGGCCCTGCCCATGGACGTCACCGACGACGGGGAGCCGGAACGGCTCGTGTCGGAGACGGCCGATCGGTTCGGCCGCATCGACACGTACGTCGGAAACGTGGGCGGCAACCGGCGGGGCGACTTCGAGGAGCTGGCCGACGAGGACTGGGAGGACCTCATCAACCTCAACTTCATGTCCCACGTCCGCGTGAGCCGCGCGGCGATTCCCCACATGCGGGACGTCGACGGCGCCTCCATCTGCTACATCTCCTCGATTTTCGGGCGGGAGCTGGGCGGGGCGGGGCTGTCGCTCTACAACACCACCAAGTCCGCCCTCATCAGCGTGGGCAAGGTCATGGCCCAGGAGCTGGCCCCGGAGATCCGCGTGAACAGCGTCGCGCCGGGCTCGATCCGCTTTCCGGGCGGCAGCTGGGACCGGCGGGTCAAAGAAAAGCCGGAGGAGATGAAGCAGTTCGTCGAGGAGAACATCGCCATCGAGCGCTTCGGGCGGGCCGAGGAGGTCGCCGACGCCGTCACGTTCCTCTGCTCCGAGCGGGCGAGCCTCATCACCGGGGCCTGCATCAACGTCGACGGCGGCCAGTCGCACTCGCT
>JAZKTD010000198.1:0-6548 GCA_036625705.1 Salinivenus sp. | reverse complement strand
CAGGGGCGTCTGGGTGAGGAGGCAGTGCGGAGACCCTCGAAGCCGGCGGCCCCGCTTACGTCGGGAGCATCGGAAACAGCCGGCGCACCTCTGCGTCGGCGGGCCGACGGCCGTACTCGGCGATCTGGAAGGACTCGGCGTGCTGGACGTCCTGCGCTCGTCCGGGGCCGTACCAGGCGTCCAGCCCGGTCCGCGCCGCGTCCGACGCGGGATCGATCCACCGCTCCTTCAGCCAGTCCGTCCGGGCCGCCGGATCGTCGGGCACCTGGTCGAGGGCGCCGCTCGCCTTCGGGAGCCAGCCGTAAAACTGCGACTCGTGGGCGTCGAGCGCGTCCACCTTCCGGTCGAGGCCCTCGTCGATGCCCACCACAATGTCGTGCTCGAAGGGATAGGGCTTCCGGAATCGATCCTGGAAATAGAGGAAGATCGGGTTGCCCTCCGTGGGCTCGACCGTCGGCAGCACGTTGGGCACCTGCACCATGTAGGCCGCGTCCTGCACCACCTGTCCGCCGTATCGGTGGTCGGGGTGGTAGTCGTTCGGGCGGTGGCCCACCACGACGTCGGCGTTCCACTCGCGGATGAGGCGGATGACGTCCCGGCGAATCTCGAGCGTCGGCCGCACCTCCCCGTCGGAGTGATGCATCACCTCGTACGCATCGATGCCGAGCCGCCGCGCCGCCTCCTCGGCCTCGGCCCGGCGCCGTTGCACGAGGGCCCCGCCGCCCATCTCGTGGTGCCCGGCGTCGCCGTTGGTGAGGGAGGCAAACTTGACGGCGTGCCCCTGCTCGGCCATGAGGGCGGCCGTGCCGCCGGCCTTGAGGTCGCAGTCGTCCGGGTGCGCCCCGATGAAGAGCGCGCGGACCGGATCGGAGCCGGGGGTCTGGTCGTGAACGTCGGGAGCCATGGACGGAAGAAGCGGGACGACAAAAACGGGGAAGCGACCGCGTACCGAAGACGAGCGGTCGTCGCAACGACCGAGAAGATCGGCGATAGCGACGGGATCGTCAACAATGCCCCGCTCGGCGCGGTGGGGCGCCCTCTGTCCTACTCCGCGGGCACCGGAAAGAGACGCCGGATCTCGGCGTCGGTGGGCTGGCGCCCGTACTCCGCCACCTGGAAGGACTCGGCGTACTGGACGTCGCGGGCCCGCTCGGCGCCGTACCAGGACGCCATCCCGTCCCGCGCCGCGTCCGACACGGGGCTCGTCCACCGATCCTTCAGCCAGGCCCGGCGGGCCGCCGGGGCCTCGGGCACCTGGTCGAGGGCGTCGCTCACCCACGGCAGCCACTCGTAGAACTGCGAGGTGTGGGCGTCGAGCGCGTCGATCTTCGTGTCGATGACCTCGTCGGTGGCCACGACGATGTCGTGCTCGAAGGGGTAGGGCTTCTGGAACCGGTCCTCGAAGTAGAGGAAGACCGGGTTGCCGTCGGTCGGCTCCACGTTTGGCAGGACGTTGGGCACCTGCACCATGTAGGCCGCGTCCTGCACGACGCGCCCGGCGTAGCGGTGGTCGGGGTGGTAGTCGTTCGGGCGGTGGCCCACCACCACGTCGGCGTCCCACTCGCGGATGAGCCGGATGACGTCGCGCCGCACCTCGAGGGTCGGCATCAGCTCGCCGTCGTGGTAGTGCAGCACCTCGTAGGCGTCGATGCCCAGCCGGCGGGCCGCCTCCTCGGCCTCGGCCCCGCGCCGTCGCGCGAGGGCCCCGCCGCCCATCTCGTGGTGCCCGGCGTCCCCGTTCGTAAGCGACACAAACTTGACGGCATGCCCCTGCTCGGCCATCAAAGCGGCCGTGCCGCCGGCCTTCACGTCGCAATCGTCCGGGTGCGCCCCGACGAAGAGGACGCGGACGGGGTCCTCCTCGGCCTGGGCGCGGGCGTCGGGCACAACCAAGAGAAGCCCGACCAGGAGCAGTCCGACAGAAAGGGCGGAGTACGAGCGCATCGTCATGATGGAAGTGAGGGAAGAGAAGAAGAGCGCAGCGTCCCGGGGACCTGTTCGGTTTTCCGTTCGGCGATGCCGTGATGACGGCGGTTGTCGAGCTCAGAGGCGGCCGTCTCCTCAAGGCACGAGCCGCCGCGGAGGGACGTCAGCTGCCCCCTCCCCCACCGGCGTACCCGGAGTTCTGCTGGAGGTCCGCGACGTCGACCTCGCGCTGCGGAATCGGGTACAGCAGGTTGAAGCCCGACGCGTCGGCCAGCTCCTCTTCGACGCGATCCTCCGCGACCCCGTCGATGTACTGCTCGAACCGCTTGAGGTCGGGCCAGCGGTGGTTCTCGAAGGCCAGCTCCACCCGCCGTTCCCGGAGCAGCTGCTCGAAGAAGTCACCGCTCCGGTCCACGTCGAACTGCGGATCGGGGAGGGAGCGGTCCCGCACCTGATCGATCAGGTCCCAGGCCCGCTGGGTGGGGCCGAGCGCCTCGGCCATCATCAGCAGGACGTCGGCGTAGCGGAGCATGATCCAGTTGTTCTCCGCCTCGAAGTTGGCGAAGGGCTGGCTCTCGTACTTGGTGATGTAGCGGGCCTGCACGGTCTCCCCCTCGTTGTTCTCGTAGGTCGTGGCCATCGACGCCTGGAAGCGGGGCCCGTCCTCGTCGAGGTACGCGTCTTCCATCGACGGGGTCGGTCGGTTCTCGGCGAGCCCCTCGCCGACGCCCCCCGGCACCGCCGCGACGTCCGGCGCGAACGTATTGGTAAAGGGGCTGCCCTCGCCGCCGGTGGTCGTGTACTGCACCTCGAAGATCGACTCCGCGTTGTTCTCGTTGGCCGGCCCCCAGAGGTCGCCGTAGTCGTCGACCAACTGGTACACGTTGCTGTCGATGACGCGCTGGAGGGCGGTCTCGGCCTCGCCCTGCTGGCCCATCGTGAGGTACACCTTCCCGAGCAGCGCATTTGCCGCGCCGGCGGTGGCCTTCCCGACGTTGCTCTCCTCCTCGTACTCGGCCGGCAGCAGGCCCTGGGCGGTCTCCAGGTCGCCGGCGATCTGCTCGTAGACGGCCCCGGGCCCGTCGGTCTGGGTGACTGTGCTCGCGGCGTCGTCGGGGCCCTGCGTCGCTTCGGTCTTGAGCGTGATGCTGCCCCACGCGACGGCGGCGTGGTAGTAAAAGAGGGAGCGGAGGAAGAGCGCCTCGCCCCGCACCCGCTCCTTGAGGTCCCCGTCCGGCAGGTTGTCGATCTGGTCGAGGATCACGTTGCAGCGCTCGATGCCGTCGTACGTGTCGATCCAGGCCTGCTGGAGCAGCTCGTTGGTGGTCGTCTCCTGGAATCGATTGAGCAGGGCAATCTTCTGGGCCAGCCCGGTCTGGTCGGGGCCCTGGTCGGTGTTGTCGCCCCGCATCTCGAAGAGCATCCAGTAGTTGTTCGACACCGTGCCGGTGAGCTGGAGGGCGTCGTAGGCCCCGGCGATGGCGGTCTCGAAGTCCTCCGGGCTCTGGTAGAAGTTGGCCCGGGAGGGGTTCGAGATCGGCTCTTTGTCGACGAAGCTGTCGCAACCGCCCACCAGGAGGGCAGCGGTCAGCAGGGCGGCGGCGCAGTAGCGAAGGGGAGCAGAATAGGTCATGCCTCAGGGTCAGCTTGTGTACGGAGATGTTGCCGGGGGTGGGGGCCGCACGGAGCACCTAGAAGTTGACGTTGAGCCCCACCGTCCAGGTGCGCTGCAGGGGATAGGCGCCGTAGTCCTGCCCGATGGTCAGCTGATCGCCGGTCGGGATGCTGGCCATCGGGTTGAAGCCGATGTAATCGGTAAACATGGCCACGTTTTGGGCCGACGCGTAGAGCCGGAACTGCTGCACGAGGTCGTTGAGCGTGCTTCCCTGGACCGTGTAGCCGAGCGTCACCTCCCGGATGTTCAGGTACGAGCCGTCGTTGACCTGGAACTCCGAGATCCGGTTGTTATTGCCGTGGAGCCCGGTGAGCCGGTCGGGGCGGGGCACCTCGCCGCTGCCCGGGTTCTCCGGCGACTGCCAGCGGTCGAGGAAGAAGCCGTACTGGTTGAAGTTGAACTCGCCGTTCCCCATGTGCCGGTTGGTCAGGTTCAGGATGTCCCGGCCCTCGACCCCCTGCAGGAAGACCCGCAGGTCGAAGCCGGCGTACCGGAACGTGTTGGTGATGCCGTAGGTGAAGTCGGGCTGGTAGCTGCCCGTCACCGTCTTGTCGTCGGGCGTGATCTGGCCGTCGCCGTTGGTGTCCGCGAACCGCAGGTCGCCCGGGCTCGGGTCGCCGACCATGTCCTCCGGGGCGTTCTGGATCTCCTGCTCGGACTGGTAGACGCCCTCGACCTTGTAGCCGAAGTAACTGCCGATCTCGCTGCCGACCTGCGTGATGTGGCGGATGCCCGCGACCCCCGCGCTCCGGATCGGCGCGTCGCCGGGGCCGAGCGCCGTCACCTCGTTCCGGTTCGTCGAGAAGTTGACCGACGTCGACCAGCTGAACTCCCCGGTCACGTTCTGCGTCTCGAGGAACAGCTCCAGGCCGGTGTTTTCGACCTCACCGATGTTGGTGAGCACCGTCTCGTACCCGGAGGCCGACGGCACGCTTACGTTCAGCAGCAGGTCGCTCGTCGTGCTCCGGTAGGCGTCCGCCTCCAGCACGACGCGCTCGTCGAAGAGGCCGATGTCGAGCCCCACGTTCACCTCCTCGGTGGTCTCCCAGGTCAGGCCCGGGTCGCCCAGGTCTTCCGGCTCGACGCCGGTGATCACGTTCTGGCTGCCGTCCACGTAGCTCTGGAACCGGAGATTCCCGAAGGCCCCGTAGTTCGGGATCTGGAAGTTTCCGGTCTGGCCGTAGCTGAGGCGGAGCTTGAGGGTGCTAAACTGCGGCGCCGCCTCCATGAAGTCCTCCTCCGCGAGGCGCCACCCGACAGAGGCCGACGGGAAGACACCGGTCCGGTTGTCCGGCCCGAAGCGGGAGGACTTGTCCGCCCGGAAGGCCGCGGTGAGGAGGTATTTGTTGTCGTAGCTGTAGTTGACGCGCGCCAGGCCCGAGAGCAGCGACCACTCGGAGGCGCGGCTGGTCCCGTCGGTCACCTGTCCGCCGCTGAGGGTCGGGATGGCGTTGATCGGGAAGTTCTGCGCGAAGGTCTGGCTAAAGTCCTGCCGCTCCTCCTGCGCCGTGACGCCGGCGAGCACGTCGAGGCTGTGTACGTCGTCGAACGTGCGGTCGTAGCGCAGCGTGTTCTCCGACAGCCAGCTGAAGCTGCGCGCCGAGCTGGCCTGGCCGTAGGGCTCCGGCGTGGTGCTCGTCCGGTAGAGCAGCTCCCGGTTGCGGAAGAAGTTGCGGGTGTAGTTCGAGAGGTCGGCCCCGAAGAGGGTCTTGAATGTCAGGTTCTCCGACAAGTCGAGCTCCGTAAAGACGCTGCCGAAGGTGCGGTGGTGGTCCAGGTCCTCGGACACCGCGTTCTGGATGGCCAGCGGATTGCTCGCCGACGTTGTGCCGCCGCCGAGGAAGGACTGACTGGCGGGCGAGCTCGCCGTCTGGTTGGGGGCGCCGTTTTTAAAGGGCTCGACGAGCGGGGAGTGCACCATCGCCGAGTAGACGATGCCGGGCGGCCGGGCAAAGTAGGGCCCATTGGCCGGCTCCCGGTCCTGCTGCGAGAGCGAAAGGTTCAGGTCCGCCCCGATCCGGACGCGCTCATAGGGGTCGGCCTCGAGGCTCGCGTGCAGCGAGTAGCGGTCGAAGCCGGAGCTCCCCACGATGCCGTCCTGCTGCTGAACGCCGCCGGAGAGGTAGTACCCGAGGTCCTCGGTTCCGCCCGAGACCGACAGCGTCGTGTTCCAGGTCCCGGCCCGGTCGCCGAGCACGCGGTCCAGCCAGTCGGTGTTCGTCGAGATCTCCCCCTGCGCATACTGGACGTAGCGGGAGGGAATGCGCACGAACGGGGCGAGCCCGCCGAGGCCGTCGGACGGCGGTCGGCCCTCGTTCGTCTGCGGGTTCGGCGGCGGGCTGCCGAGCTCCTCTTCGTAGGCGTTGTTGCGCGACTCGATGGTGAGCTCGACCAGCTCGTCGGCGTTCATCATGTCGGGCTCGTTGATGACCTCCTGCAGGCCCACCGAGGCGGTGTAGTTGACCCGCATGCCGCCGTCGCGCGTCCCCGACTTCGTGGAGATGAGGACAACCCCGTTCGAGCCCCGCGAGCCGTAAATGGCCGAGGCGGAGGCGTCCTTCAGGACCTCAATGGACTCGATGTCCTTCGGGTTGATCGTGGCCAGCGGGTTCTGGGCGGGGGGTTGCTGGTCGGAGTCCCGCCGGATAATGCCGCCCTGCAGGGCCGCGTCCGACGAGATGGGCAGGCCGTCGATGACGTAGAGGGGCCCGTTTCCGGCGGTGATCGAGCTGGTCCCGCGCACCCGCACCCGGGGCGCCGCCCCCGGCGCGCCGCTGGGCTGGCTGATCTCGATGCCCGCAAGCTGGCCCTGCAGGGCATCCTGAAAGCTGGACACCGACAGGTTGTCGATGTCGGCGGACTCGATCGAGGCGACCGACCCGGTCACCTCCGCCTGCCGCTGCGTGCCGTACCCGACCACCACGACCTCCTCAAGGGCCTCCACGTC